>JBEEJQ010000171.1:0-5001 GCA_041169105.1 Pseudomonadota bacterium
AGTCCATGCACGTTCACATCGAACACCTGCTTCCACGCATCCACCGGGTAGTCCCACACCTTGGTGTTGGGGCCGGTGATGCCCGCGCTGTTGACCAGCACATCGACAACCGCCAGCGCCACAGTTTGTGCAGTGGCCTGCACCACCGAATCGTGGCTGGCCACGTCAACCTGCACCGTGTTGACCACGGCTCCCGGCTGAGCTTGGCGCAGTTGCTCGGCGGCTTGGGTCATGCCCGCCACATCGCGGTCCCAGATGGTGACCCGCGCACCCGAAGCCAGCATGCGCTGCGCAATGGCATAACCCAAACCGGTGGCCGCACCGGTGATGACCGCGTGGCGGCCTTTCATGTCCAGCAAATTCATGTCCGTCTTTCTGTTCGATCAGATGGTCATGCCGCCATCGACCATGTAGGCATTGCCCGTGGCGAAGATGGATTCGTCGGACGCGAGGAAGGTCACGATGGGCGCGATCTCGGCCGCCTGGGCCAAACGCCCCATGGGCTGGCGGTTGATGAAGTCCTTGCGGGCCTGCACCGGGTCGGCGTAACTGTTGATGCGGTCTTGCAGCGAGGGCGTATCGACCGTGCCGGGGCAAATCGCGTTGCAACGCACGCCCTGGCGCACATAGTCAGCGGCCACGCTCTTGGTCAGGCCAATCACCGCCGCCTTGCTGGTGCCGTAAATGAAGCGGTTGGGCAAGCCCTTGACGCTGGAGCAGACGCTGGCCATGTTGATGATGCTGCCGCCGCGCCCGTCTTTTTCGAACTGCGCGACCATTTTGGGAATAGCCGCCTGGATCATCCAGAACTGCGAGCGCACATTCAGGTTGAAGGCGAAATCCCACTCTTCGTCAGTGGCCAGTTCGATGTTGCCGTTGTGCACAAAGCCTGCGCAGTTGAAGAGGATGTCGATGCGGTCCATGCTGGCCACTTGCGCGGCAATCGCCTGCTTGTCGAGCACGTTGAGCACGGCGGCGTGCACATTGGCCACGCCCTGATAGCTCTTGAGCAGCTCGGCGTTCACATCGGTCGCATAGACCGTGGCGCCCTCTGCGGCCATGGCCAGCGCCGCCGCCTGGCCAATGCCCTGCCCTGCGGCCGTGACCAGCGCGGTTTTTCCTTTGAGTCTCATGATGCCTTGATCTCCATATGGGTCGTCTGTCGTTGTTGAATCGCTGCCCAGTCCCAGGCGATGCCAAGACCTGCGGTTTCGGGTGGATGGGCATAGCCACCTTCCACCTTCATGCGCGATGTGGTGATGTCGTCGAGCTGCGGGATGTATTCCACCCAAGTGGCATTGGGCACCGCAGCGCACAAGCTGACGTGCAACTCCATCAAGAAGTGCGGGCACACCGCCACGTCAAAAGTTTCGGCCAGGTGCGCGGTCTTGATCCAGGGCGTGATGCCGCCAATGCGCGCCACATCGGGCTGCACGATGGAGCAAGCGCCCTGCTCCAGATACTCACGGAACTGCATCGGGTGGTACATGGACTCACCCACCGCCACCGGAATGGTGGTGTGCTCACGCAACTGGCGGTGGCCCGACACGTCTTCAGCCGGCATGGGCTCCTCGATCCAGGCCAGACCCAAGCCATCAAACGCCCGTGCACGGCGCACCACTTCGGCGCGGTTGAAGCCCTGGTTGGCATCGGTCATCAGCTCAAAGCCGGGGCCCACCGCATCGCGCACGGCAGACAGGCGGGCCACGTCTTCGCTCACATGAGGTCGGCCAATCTTGATCTTCGCGCCTTTGAAGCCTTGGGCTTGAGCCGCCAAAGTCTGGTCCACCAGTTCTTGAGGTGACAGGTGCAGCCAGCCGCCTTCGGTGGTGTAGAGCGGCACACGCGCTTGCGCGCCGCCCAGCAAGCGCCACAGCGGCAAGCCCTGACTTTGTGCCCGCCAGTCCCACAAAGCGGTGTCCACACAGGCCAGCGCCAGGCTGGTCATGGCGCCCACCGCCGTGGCGTGGGTGTGAAAAAACAAGTCTTTCCAGATCGCTTCGACCATCACCGGGTCGCGCCCGATCAGTCGCGGTGCCAAATGGTCTTTGAGCAGCGCAATGACCGAGGAGCCGCCTGTGCCAATCGTGTAGGCGTACCCCGTGGCCTCGATGCCATCGCTGCAATGCAAGGTGAGCAACAAGGTTTCTTGCGTGACAAAGGACTGGATGGCGTCGGTGCGCAGCACCTTGGGCGGCAGGTTGACTTGCCGAAGGCTCACGCGGTCAATGGTGACTGGGGGCATGCGCAACTCAGCTCAAAGGACAAGGCAAGGCGCAAAACGACAGGCAAGCCAAGGATTCGCCAGGTGCACAGGGCATGCCAAAAACCGCGCATCCATGCGGGTTTGTGCGGAGTCGAAATGGCTTGACCGGGCAAATCTGAACATGTGATGATTGTGCAACTGGTCTGACCACTTGTCCAATTCACGTTATCCCTGATCGCCCCCCTGCACCTGTCATGCCCATCCAAACCGTGGAACCCCAACGCCTGTACCGTCAGATTGCCGAGCAATTGCGACAGCTGATGGCGTCGGGCGAATTCGCGGTGGGCTCAAGGCTGCCCGCCGAGCGTGACCTGGCCGCGCAACTGGGCGTGAGCCGGCCTTCGGTGCGCGAAGCGCTGATCGCGCTCGAAGTCGAAGGCATGATCGAAGTGCGCACCGGCTCGGGCATTTACGTGCAAAGCACCACCCCAACCAAGAGCGCCAAAGCCCCAGCAACCATCGACACCTCGACCGAATGGGGCCCGCTTGAAGTGATGAGCGCACGCATTTTGGTGGAGTCCGAGGTGGCTGCACTGGCCGCTCAAAACGCCCAGAAAAAAGACATTCAAGCCATCCGCGCAGGCCTCAAGCAAATGAAGCAGGAAGCAGCCCGCAACGAAATGCCACGCGAAGGCGACGAAGCCTTCCATGAAGCCATTGCACAGGCCTGCGGCAACAGCGTCTTGGTCGACACCGTGCAGCGTTTTTGGCTGGCGCGCAAAGGTCCTCTGTTTGCACGCTTGGGCGACTATTTTGAACACCCCGCTTCTTGGCAAGCGGCGATTGCCGAACACCAGGCGGTGCTGGACGCCATCGAGGCCCATGACGCACCGGCCGCGCGCAAAGCCATGCAAAAGCATTTGAAACAAGCCCACAAAAGATACAGCGCGAGCTGGCGCCGCGCTCCAGCCCGATGAGGGGTATGCAGTTTTTTCGCGTCAGCACATTCCAACACCACAAGGAGACAACGATGAGCAAGCGATTCACCCTGAAAACCCTGGCCGCCTTGGGCGCTGTAGCGATCGGCTCGATGCTGATCAGCACCGGCGCTCAAGCGCAGCAAAAACTCAAATGGGCCCACGTTTATGAAACGTCAGAGCCGTATCACACCGATTCGGTCTGGGCCGCCGAAGAAATCAAAAAACGCAGCAACGGCAAGTTCGACATCCAGGTCTTCCCCGCCTCCACACTGGGCAAGGAAACCGACATCAACCAGGGCCTGACCTTGGGCACGGTGGACATGATCATCAGCGGCACCTCGTTTGCGGCCCGCACCTACCCACGCTTTGGCATCGCTTACTACCCCTTCATCTTCCGTGATGCCGATCACCTGGTGGCCTATTCCAAGAGCCCGATCTTCCAGGAAATGGTCAATGATTACCGCAACAAAACCGGCATTCAAGTCACGGCCTACACCTACTACGGCGCACGCCACACCACCGCCCAAAAAGCCTTCACCACCTGCGAAGGCATGAAGGGCCTGAAGATCCGCGTGCCCGACGTACCGGCTTACACCGCCACGCCCAAGTCGTGTGGCGCCAACCCCACCCCAATCGCTTTTGCCGAGGTGTATCTGGCCCTGCAAAACGGCACGGTGGATGCGCAAGAGAACCCGCTGACCACCATCGAAGCCAAGAAGTTCTACGAAGTGCAAAAGGCCATCATGCTCACGGGCCACATCGTGGACGGCCTGACCACGCAGATTGCACCGCACCTGTGGAACAAGCTCAGCGACGCCGAGAAGAAGATGTTCACCGAAGTGACGCAAGAAGCGGCCAACCGTTCGACCGCCAAGATCAAAAAGCGTGAAGCCGAGCTGGTCGACGAGTTCAAGAAAAAAGGCTTGCAGATTGTGCAAGTGGACCGCAAGACCTTCCAGGACGCTGTGCTGAAAAACGCACCACTGGAGTCGATGGGCTACACCAAGGCCGACTTCGACAAAATCCAGGCCGCCAAATAAGACTGCGCCTGTGCTCCGTAGGTCGTGCCCGCAGAGCCCGACATTTCATTGACTCCCCTTGTCGGACTCTGTGAGTCCGACCTACGGAACTTTCCGAATTCAAGGATTTCCCATGAGCGACCTTCCCGATCTGGATGCCATGCCCAAAGTCATGGGCGACGATGGCCAGTTCCACGCCACCGACGACGAAGTCGATCTGTCGGGCACCCCCATCGAGGCCTGGGTGGCTTTGGCTTTTTTCTGGATGCTTGGCGCCACAGTGTTTTACCAATTCATCACGCGTTATGTGATGAACAACTCGGCCTCGTGGACCGAAGAGATTGCACGCTATCTGTTGATCGCCACCGTCTTCACCGGTGCCACCATCGGCGTGGCCAAGAACAACCACATACAGGTGGATTTCTTTTACCGCTTCATGCCCGAGTGGATGGGTCGCGCCATGGGCACCGTGGTCGATGTGATGCGCATCGCCTTCTTTGCCGCGGCCACCGTGCTGACCGCTCAGATGATGGAAAAACTCGGCAGCTACAAGATGACCATCATCGACTTGCCCATGAACATCGTCTATGGCGTGGTGATGGTCGGGTTCGCCGCCATGACGCTGCGTGCCATCTGGGTGGCCCGCGTGCATTGGCAACGCGGCTACACCGTGCTGCAACGCCCCGAGTCTGAAATGACCGACCGCTGAAACGCCCTCAAGAAAGTTCTCCATGCTGAAGATCCTTTTCCTCATCCTCATGAGCGGCGGCATTCCGGTGGCGATTGCCATGGCCGG
>JBEEJQ010000172.1:0-5001 GCA_041169105.1 Pseudomonadota bacterium
CCGCGTCATGTCCAGGCCCAGGGTGTAGCCATAGACCAGGTCCAGCGCTTTGTCTTTGGGGATGTTGCGCCCGCCCTTGCCCAGCACCGCAACCAACTCGGCTTCGTAGTGGTAGTTCTTGGTCAGAGGTGGATAGGGGTGATCGGCCACCGTACCCGCCTTGACGTATTGAATGGCATCGGTGGGTTTCTGGAAAAAGAATGGCGGCTCGCGGGTCGGGTCCGAGCCCATCTCCCGTGCATGCGCCGCGTAGTTGCGGCCAATGCAATAGATGCGCCGCACCGGAAACATCTCGTCCGTGCCCTCGATGGGGATATAAGTCGCAGGCACCGCAAACGGTGTCTTGGGCTGATTTTGCGCCATGCCAGGCGTGGCGCAACCGACCATGGCACCGGTGGTGACCAAGGCAGAACTTTGGAAAAAATGACGGCGGTCCATGTTGGGCTCCTGATGAGTGGATGTCATCCTAAGCACTGCACACTCGCACACCAGTTACTTTCGTGACTCCTTCAGCGCAACCGCGTCTGTTGCACAATCCCGTTCCTGACACAGATGCAAGTTTTGCATCTGGCCTATGGAACACAGACACATGCAAGCAAGCGATATCGGCCTGGTGGGCCTGGGCGTGATGGGTGAAAACCTGGCCCTGAATCTGGAGCGCAACGGCTTTGCCGTCAGTGGGTTTGACCTGGACTCAGCAAGGCGTCAAAGCTTTGCCCAGCGCACCCAGGGCCTGAAAGCCCAAACAACTGAAACATTGGCCCAGCTGGTGGCCAGCTTGCAAGTGCCGCGCCGCGTGTGGCTGATGGTGCCTGCGGGTGCGCCGGTGGATGCGGTGCTGGCCGAGTTGCGCCCCCTGCTGGCGGCGGGCGACGTGATCATCGACGGCGGCAACACCTTGTTCACCGACACCCAGCGGCGCATGGCAGCGCTGGACGGCTCGGGCATTTTGTATGTGGGTTCTGGCGTGAGCGGCGGTGAAGAAGGCGCCCTGCGCGGCCCCGCGCTCATGCCCGGTGGCTCGCCCGAGGCCTGGCCGCTGGTCAAACCCCTGCTGCAAGCCATTGCCGCCAAGGCCGACGACGGCCAGCCCTGCTGCGACTGGATGGGCCACGGCGGTGCCGGTCACTTCGTGAAGATGGTGCACAACGGCATCGAATACGCCGACATGCAAATGATCTGCGAAGCCTATTGGCTGATGCAGCAATGCCTGGGCATGAGCGCGGCCGAGATGAGTCCGGTCTTTGCCCACTGGAACGAAGGCGAGCTGGGCAGCTACCTGATCGGCATCACCGCCGACATCTTGAAGCAAACCGACCCCGAAACCGGCGATGCTTTGGTCAACGTGATCCTGGACACCGCCGAACAAAAAGGCACCGGCAAATGGACCAGCCAGATCGCGCTGGACATGGGTGTGACCGCGCCCACGATTGCCGACGCGGTGTTTGCCCGCACCGTGAGCGCCCTCCAGCCCGAGCGCGTGGCGGCGTCCAAGATCTTGAAAGGCCCAGCGCCCAAGGTGAGCGGCGAGCGCGAAGACATCCTGCCCAAGATCCAACGCGCCTTGCTGGCCGCCAAGCTGTGCGCCTATGCGCAAGGCTTTGCACTGCTCAAGGCTGCCGACCGCGAACACCGTTGGGAACTGCCCATGGCCAAGGTGGCTTCGGTCTGGCGTGCGGGCTGCATCATCCGCGCCCACCTGCTGGAAGACATGCGCCGCGCCTTTGCCGCCCACAACGACTTGCCCAACTTGCTGATCGACCAACACTTTGCCCGCGTCATGGCCGACTGCGAACAAGACCTGCGCGAAGTGGTGGCCATGGCCGCCCTCAGCGGCGTGGCTGTGCCCGCCTTCATGAGCGCCCTGTCGTATTACGACGCCTACCGATCCGCCCGCCTGCCTGCCAACTTGCTGCAAGCCCAACGCGACTACTTTGGCGCACACACCTACCAGCGCATCGACAAACCGGGCAAGTTCCACACCCGCTGGGGCACTTGAAGACCTCAACCGACTGATCCAGCACTGCTGACCATGGGTTTTGTAGGTCGGCAGCTTCAGCTCCGACAGGTTTACACACCGAAGCCTGAGACGTCGGAGCTGAAGCTACCGACCTACGGGATCACTGGACATAAATTCGTCAACGGGCCGAATCAATCAGGGCCTCAGACTGGTGACAAATCAGGCGTATCGCACCCGCAAATCCCGCTTGAGCAATTTGCCGCTCGGGTTCTTGGGCAGTGCATCGGTAAAGACCACGCGCTTAGGGCACTTGAAGCCGGCCATGTGCTGGGCGCAGTGGGCGATCACCGCAGCTTCATCGAGGGTCTGCCCTGCCTTGACCACGATCACCGCCGTCACGGCCTCCACCCACTTGGGGTCGGGCAGGCCGATCACCGCCACTTCGCTGACCTGCGGCAGGCGGTAAATCATTTCTTCCACCTCGCGACTGGCCACGTTCTCGCCGCCGGACTTGATCATGTCCTTCTTGCGGTCCACCACGGTGATGTAGCCTTCTTCGTCGATGATGCCCAGATCCCCACTGTGGAACCAGTCGCCCTCAAACGAGGCCTTGGTGCGCTCGTCGTCGTGGAAGTAGCCCAGCATCAAATGCGGCGAGCGGTGCACGATCTCGCCCACCTCGCCCACGGCCACGTCCTGCATGTCGTCGTTGACCACACGCGTCTCGACGTTGCGCACCGCTTTGCCGCACGAGCCGGGCTTGCGCAGTTGGTCGTCCGGGCCGAGCATGGTGGCCAAGGGCGCGATCTCGGTCTGGCCGTACAGGTTCCACAAACGCACCTTGGGCAGGCGTGCGGCCAACTCTTTGAGCACCTCGACCGGCATGATGGACGCGCCGTAGTAGCCCTTGGCCAGTTGCCCGAGTTTGTCGGCATCCAGCAAGGGCGAGCGCAACAAGGCGATCCACACCGTGGGCGGCGCAAAGAAACTGGTGATGCCGAATTTTTCGAGCATGGGCAGCAGGTTGTCGGGCGTGGGCTTGGACGTGATGACGTTGGTGCTGCCCATGTAAATGGCCGGGCCAAAGAACACATCGAGCTGGGCGCAGTGGTACAGCGGCAGCGCGTGCAGGGCCACGTCGGCCTCGGCGATTTCGGCGTCGATCACGCAGCTGACGTACTGCCACAGCACCGCGTCGTGCGTGAGCTGTGCGCCTTTGGGCGAGGACTCGGTGCCGCTGGTGTAGACGATCTGCGCCACATCGTTGCTGCCCAGCTGCACATCGGGCAGCGCATCGGTGCAAGCGGCCAGCACATCAAAGTTGTGCATGCCCGCCACAGGCTGGCTCGGGTCTTCGGAGGGCAGCCAGATGAACTGCTGCACTTGGGTGTCGAGCTTGGAGGCAGCCTGCGCCAGCTCGGCCAGGCCGCTGTCGGTGGCCAAGGTTTTGGCGCCTGCGTGGCGCAAGATATAGGCCACCTCTTCGGCCTTGAGCATGAAGTTGATCGGCACCATGACCGCGCCCCGGCGTGCCAGCGCAAAGCGCAGCGCGGCAAAACCGTGCGAGTTGCGCGCCAGCACAGCCACCTTGTCGCCTTCGGCCACGCCGATGCTGACCAGGCCTGCGGCCAGGCGCGAGACCAGCGAATCGAACTGGGCATAGGTCCAGGTCGTGGCACCGCAAACGATGCCGGTTTTGGCAGGCAATCGGATCGCGGTGCGCCGCAAGGCATCGGCAATGGTCTGGCGGCGAACAGCGGGGTGAATGGCTTGGGACATGTTCAGGGCTCCTGCATCGATATGATCGGAAGATTGAACACCAGCACCGCGAGAATTCCATTGGCACTTCCCCCTCCCTCCCCCCGAAAACTGTCACATACGCGAACCGTCGTTTACAACGGCTATGACCGCGAAGACGGCCTGTGGGACATCGAAGCCGAACTGACCGACGTGAAAACCTTTGGCTTCAGCGTGCCCAACGAGCGCCCCTTCCCGGCCAATGAACCGATCCACGGCCTCAAGATCCGCGTCACGCTCAACAACAAAATGGTCATCCAGGACATCGTCACCGCCATGGACGACATCCCCCACCCTGAATGCGCGGGCGCACCGTACGGCATGCACAAACTGATTGGCCACACCATGGGCCCGGGCTGGCGCAAAGTCATCAACGAACACGTGGGCGGCACCGAAGGCTGCACCCACCTGCGCGAGATGCTGTTCAACATGGCCACCGCCGCTTACCAAACACTGCCCGCAGGCCAATGGCACCGCCGCGAAGTGGCCGGCCAGCCCCAACCCGAAATCACCAAGCCCCCCTTCCACCTGGGCCAATGCCACACCTGGGCCTATGACAGCCCGACGGTGCAAAGGGCTTATCCGGTGTTTTTCAGACCCAAAGCCAGCCCAGAAGTCACGGCGACAGACGACAAACAGGGATAATCCAAGGTTGCAAGGAAAGCGGCGCACCGCTTTCCAGTCCCCCAACAGCCTCTGGATCTACACCATGAACCGCTGCACTCTGGCCCTTTTCGGGCGTGCTTTACCTTGGCGTGCTTTACCTTGGCGTGCTTTACCTTGGCGTGCTTTGCCTTGGCGTGCTTTGCCTTGCCTTGACTTCATCACCTCCCTGAACGCCGTGGAGGCCGCATGAGCAAGAAGGTCTTCATCAAAACGTTTGGCTGCCAGATGAACGAGTACGACTCGGACAAGATGGCCGATGTGCTGGGCGCGGCCCAGGGCTATGAGCCCACGCAAGAAGTGGACGAAGCCGATCTGATTTTGTTCAACACCTGCTCGGTGCGCGAGAAGGCGCAAGAAAAAGTGTTCAGCGACTTGGGCCGGGTGCAACACCTCAAAGCCAAGGGCGTGCTGATTGGCGTGGGTGGCTGCGTGGCCAGCCAGGAAGGCGCAGAGATCATCAAGCGTGCCCCGTATGTGGACGTGGTGTTTGGCCCGCAAACCCTGCACCGCCTGCCCGAGATGCTGGCCGAGCGCGAGCGCAAGCAGCGCCCGCAAGTCGACATCAGCTTCCCCGAGAT
>JBEEJQ010000173.1:0-4976 GCA_041169105.1 Pseudomonadota bacterium
GTGTGGTCGATCACGATGGCACCGCCCGAGGGCAGTTGCACGGTGCGGGCATAGGCCGATTCGATTTGGTGTTCGATCTGGAAGCGGCTGAACAGTGGGGCGTCGTCACGGTAGCGCTTCACGCGCGGCGCGAACTCGGGCATCACGTGGCTCATGAATTGCTGAGCCTGTTCGTAGATGTCGTCGGTGTCGATCAGGATGTCGCCGATGTCGTTGTTGAAGTAATCGCGGATGGCGCGGATCACCAGGCTGGACTCCTGATAAATCAGGAAGGCGCCTTTGCCCTGGGCGGCACCGTCGATGGCGCTCCAGAGTTTGAGCAGGTAGTTCAGGTCCCACTGCAGCTCGGGCGCGGAGCGGCCGATGCCTGCGGTGCGGGCGATGATGGACATGCCCTTGGGGTATTCCAATTGGTCCATCGCCTCTTTGAGTTCGGCGCGGTCGTCACCCTCGATGCGGCGGCTGACGCCACCACCACGGGGATTGTTGGGCATGAGCACCACATAACGGCCAGCCAGCGAGATGAAGGTGGTCAGGGCTGCGCCCTTGTTGCCACGTTCTTCTTTCTCGACCTGGACCATCAGTTCCTGGCCTTCGCGGATCACATCGTTGATGCGGGCCTGGCTGACAGACACGCCTTCAGCAAAGTATTGGCGCGAGATTTCCTTGAAAGGCAAAAAGCCGTGGCGGTCTTCACCGTAGTCCACAAAGCAGGCTTCCAGCGAGGGCTCCACGCGGGTCACGACCGCTTTGTAGATGTTGCCCTTGCGCTGTTCGCGGCCTTCGATTTCGATTTCGTAGTCGAGGAGTTTTTGTCCGTCGACGATGGCCAGGCGGCGTTCTTCAGCCTGCGTAGCGTTGATCAGCATCCGTTTCATGATGCATTCCTTCTTTAATCAGTGTCGCGCGGGTGGTGCAGTGTTTTGAAGCACGCACACGAGCGATTTACAACCGACCCTCTAGGGGTCCACGTTGCCAAAGCTGACGCTAGAAACGAAGGGAATTGCCGAAGGTGTCCGACATTCAGCTGCGCGTGAGCACAGGAATGGGGATCGTGGCGCGTGGATGGGGCGAGTGGAAAGTTGTGCAGAGATTCGTCCACTGCCGGGGGCTTCCCCCGGTGTCCAAGACAAACTGCCCGGCACAAGGCGTGACGGCAGAGCCTGGCTTCGTGAGCCACTCCAACCACATCAGCAAAGTTCCGAACAACACAAACATCTCGCTTTGATCCGTCCAGCAGCCTTCGCAAAGGCTGCTGAACTTGGGGTATTCCGTATCTGGGTTTCTGAGCGTCGGCCCAACCTCCGGGGCGATTGGCCACTGTCGGCGTCGGCCTTCAGTCTGCAAATCGTGCCGGCGGTGGCATCGACCTTCTGGTTTGGCGCGGTGGTGGTGGACTAAACTCCTGTCCTCAGGAATTCATTTCCATTTGAATCAACCACTTACAGCCAATTGCCAGTGAATCACATTATAGGGGCCCAAACCGCTGCTGCGTCGCCCGCCGTCAAATGGTTGTTGGTGGACGAAGAATCTGCCGGTCAGCGCTTGGACAACTTTTTGATGCGCCACCTCAAAGGGGTGCCCAAAACCCACGTGTATCGGATCATCCGAAGCGGCGAGGTGCGCATCAACAAAGGCCGCGCCTCGGCCGAGACCCGGGTTGAAACCGGCGACGAGGTCCGCCTGCCGCCCGTGCGCATTTCTGAAAAAGTGGCCGAAAAGGCGGCACGACCCGCCCCTGGGCGTGAATTCCCGGTTTTGTTGGAAGACGACAGCCTCTTGGCCATCGACAAACCGGCCGGGGTGGCGGTGCATGGTGGCTCGGGTGTGAGCTTTGGGGTGATCGAGCAATTGCGTCAGGCCCGGCCCCAGGCCAAATTGCTGGAATTGGTGCACCGGCTGGACCGTGACACCAGCGGCATCTTGCTGGTGGCCAAAAAGCGCAGCGCCTTGAAAAACCTGCAAGACCAGTTCCGTGAACGTGAAACCGGCAAGACCTATCTGGCCCTGGTGAAGGGCGAATGGCCCGCCAAGCTCAAAGTGATCGACCAGCCGCTGAACAAGTTTTTGCTGCCCGATGGCGAGCGGCGCGTCAAAGTGACCACGCCCGAAGACCCGGACGGCATGCGCTCGATCACTTTGGTCAAGGTGTCCCAGCGGCTGGCTGGTGCCACGCTGCTGGAGGTGACGATCAAGACCGGGCGCACCCACCAGATCCGGGTGCACCTGGCCAGCAACGGTCACCCGATCGCCGGTGACGACAAATACGGCGACTTTGAATGGAACAAGGTGCTGCCCAAGCAGGGCCTCAAACGCATGTTTTTGCATGCCTGGCGTTTGCAGTTCAACCACCCGGTCACGGCCGAACGCGTGGCCTTGCAAGCCGATTTGCCGCCTGAATTGAAAGCCTACGTTGACCATGCCCAACTCAAGACCACGCCATTTTGACCTGATCGCTTTCGACTGGGATGGCACCCTGTTCGACTCCACGGCCATCATCACCCGCTGTATTCAGCGGGCGGTGGTCGATGTGGGCGGGCAAGAACCCACCCGTGAAGCGGCTTCTTATGTGATCGGCATGGCGCTCATGCCTGCGCTGGCCCATGCCGCGCCCGATGTGCCCCCCGAAAAATACCCGGCCCTGGGCGAGCGTTACCGCCACCATTACATCGCGCAGCAAAACGACATCAGCCTGTTTGAGGGGGTTTTGCCTTTGCTGCACGCCCTCAAAGCGCGGCACCATTGGCTCACGGTGGCCACCGGCAAGAGTCGCCATGGCCTGAACGAGGCTTTGCGCGATGTCGAGTTGCGCGATGTGTTCGATGGCTCACGCACCGCCGACGAAACCGCAGGCAAACCCAGCCCCTTGATGCTGCACGAGCTGATGCGTGAGTTTGGGGTGGAGCCCGAGCGCACCTTGATGATCGGTGACACGACGCACGATTTGCAGATGGCCTTGAATGCGGGCTGTGCCAGCGTCGGGGTGAGTTATGGCGCCCATGAGCCTGAAGCCTTTCATGTTTTGAAGCCACGCCATGTGGCCCACAGCGTGCAGGACCTGCACGACTGGTTGTTGCAACACGCTTGAGAACAGGAGCGGTCATGGATGCAGTGATCCCTTTGTGCAACAGCGCAGACTTGGTCAACAGTGGCCGCGCTGTGCCATTCGACATCGTGTACGCGGGACAGACCTGCCGGGCATTTGCCATTCGCTACCAAGGTGCTGTGTACGCCTACCTGAACCGTTGTACCCATGTGGCGATGGAGATGGACTACCAGCCGGACCGTTTTTTTGACAACACCGGTCGCTGGTTGATGTGCGCCACCCACGGTGCCACTTATCAGCCGGACACCGGGGCTTGCTCGGGCGGACCCTGTCGTGGAGGCCTGGTGAAAATCGAGTTGTCCGAGCGCGACGGCGTGGTTCACTGGCATACTGCCTACAACTTGAAACCTGTTGAATTTTGACCATGCAAGACCCCCGCGACCCCTTGTCCACCACACCTTCGGTTGATGACATCCCATCGGTGGAGCGCAGTTGGGAGCGCCGGACCCTGGAGTCGTTGGCCTTTGCCACCTTGCAGGAGCAAAAAACGGCACGCCGTTGGAAGGTGGGCTTGCGACTGGCCTGGTTGCTTTTGATGGCCGTGATCGCCTGGCAAGCCTTCAGCTACAACTCGCCATCGACCAGCCCCAGCATGCCGCACACGGCCATGGTGTCCATCAAGGGCGAAATCGGCTCCGAAGGTGATGGCAGTGCAGAAAACGTCATGGCCGCCATGCGCAGTGCGCTGGAGGATTCTGGCTCGCAAGCCTTGGTTTTGTTGATCAACTCACCAGGGGGCAGCCCCGTGCAAGCGGGTTTGATCAACGATGAAATTCGCCGACTCAAAGCGCTGCACAAAAAACCAATTTATGTGGTGGTCGAAGAGTCCTGCGCATCGGCCGCTTATTACATTGCCGCCGCTGCCGACAAGATTTTTGTCGACAAGGCCAGCATCGTGGGCAGCATTGGCGTCTTGATGGACGGCTTTGGCTTCACAGGCTTGATGGACAAGTTGGGCGTGGAGCGCCGTTTGATGACGGCGGGGGCCAACAAGGGTTTTCTGGACCCCTTCAGCCCCCAAACCGAGGCCCAGCGCAAGCACGCGCAGGCCATGCTGGATCAAATCCATTCCCAGTTCATCCAGGTGGTGCGCCAAGGACGGGGCGATCGCCTGAAAGAAACGCCCGAGATGTTCAGCGGCTTGTTCTGGAGCGGTCAGCAGGCCGTGGACATGGGCTTGGCCGATGCGATGGGCAGCTTGGACAGCGTCGCGCGGGATGTGGTCAAAGCGCCGGATGTGATCGATTATTCACGCCACGAAAATGTGGCCGAGCGCCTGGCCAAGCGCTTTGGTGCCGCGGTGGGCGAGGGCGCGGTGCACGCCCTGCGCATGGGTTCGGCCCTGCGCTGACCCTTTTCAAGGCCCGATGGCATAGACCGCGGGCGTGTGACCATCAGGGCCTTGCAGGCCCTTTTTCCATTGGGCCACCGTGTGGCTTTGGATGCGTGCCGAAGGCAGCGTCAAACCACTGGCTATCGCCAAACGGGTGCCGCCTTGCAGACTTTGCAGCAAGCCGCTGAGCATGGCTGCATTGCGGTAGGGGGTTTCAATCCACAGCTGTGTTTGCCCGGTTTTGTGGGCCAGCGATTCGAGCTGTTTCAGGCGTGCAGAGCGCTCCCCCGTGTCTTGCGGCAGGTAGCCCACAAACGCAAAGTTTTGGCCGTTCAGGCCGCTGGCCGCCAGTGCCAAGAGCAAAGAGACAGGGCCCACCAAGGGAATCACGGTCAAGCCCAGATCGTGCGCAGCCCGCACCACCGAGCTGCCGGGATCGGCCACGGCGGGCATGCCCGCTTCACTGACCAGGCCGATGTCGTGTCCCTTCAAAGCAGCGGCCAGCAAAGGTTTGCCGTCAAAGCCCGATTGGTGGTC
>JBEEJQ010000174.1:0-4903 GCA_041169105.1 Pseudomonadota bacterium
CCCAAAGCAACCACAGCGTGGCACTGCTGCGTTTGAGTTTTCGGGTCTTCACGGGATAGGCCAGGGGCTCGCCTTGCGCCTTGGCCTGGCACATTGCCGCCACTGGGCACGCTTCGCACTGAACCTTGCGCGACAGGCAGACCGTAGCGCCCAGGTCCATGAGCGACTGGGTGTAGCGCGGCATGTCCACTGACTTGCCAGGCAAGAGTTCTTGCGCGATGTCCCACAATCGTTTTTCATTTTTGGCCACGGCCAAATCATCGCCATAGCCCAGCACGCGACTGAGTACACGCTTGACGTTGCCATCCAATATCGCCACACGCTCGTGAAAGCAAAACGCTGCAATGGCGGCAGCGGTGGATCGGCCAATGCCGGGCAAGGTTTGCAAGGCCTGAGCGTCCTGCGGAAACGCCCCGCCAAAGCGCGCCATGACGTCCTGTGCACAGCGGTGCATGTTGCGGGCCCGGCTGTAGTAGCCCAGGCCGCTCCACAGCGCCAACACATCGTCTTGCTCGGCAGCAGCCAAAGCGGCCACATCCGGAAAACGCTCCAAAAACCGCGCAAAGTAATCCAGCACCGTGCTGACCTGTGTCTGCTGCAACATGATCTCGGACAACCAGACGCGGTAAGGGTCACGGGTGTTTTGCCAAGGCAGGCTTTGGCGGCCGTATTGACGCTGCCAATCCACCATGTGGCGGGCAAAACCAGCGGGCAAGGACATCAGGGTTTCTGGCATATGGGGCAATAAAAAGTGGTGCGCTGACCTTGCAGCAAAGAACGGATGGGGGTGCTGCACACCCGACAAGGCTGACCAGCACGACCGTATACGGCGGCTTCGAGCTGGAAGTAACCGGTTTTGCCTTCGGCGCTCACGAAGTCCTTGAGCGAGCTGCCCCCCTGCTGCACAGCGCGGGCCAGCACCTGCACGATGGCCGCATGCAAACGGGCCACCCGCGGCTTGGACAGGCGAGAGGCTTTCACGGTCGGCCTGATCCCGGCCATGAACAGGGCCTCAGAGGCATAAATATTGCCGACCCCCACCACGATGTCCCCGGCCAGCAGCACCTGCTTGATGGCCGATGTCCGTTTTTTGAGGGCCAGCGCAAAGGCATCCACATCAAAGCCGCCGTTCAAAGGCTCCACACCCAGATGGCCCAAAAGTTTTTGGGCGATGTGCGAATTTTCAGAAGCCGCCCACACCACCGCACCAAAGCGGCGGGGGTCGTGCAAACGCAAAACCCCTCGGTCGGTCACCAGGTCCATGTGGTCATGCGGTCCGGCATCGGGCTGATGGGGGGCAAAGTTCAGACTGCCCGACATGCCTAAGTGCAGAAGCAAAAGGCCATCACTCAAATCAAGCAGCAGGTATTTGCCTCGGCGGCGCACGCCCACCACGCGCTGCCCCACCAGGTCTTGCGCAGGCACACCCAAGGGCCAGCGCAAAGGCTTGCCCATGCGCAGCTCCACGATGCGGGCAGATGCGATGCGGTCTGCAAAGCTGCGGCGAGTGACTTCAACTTCCGGGAGTTCAGGCATGCATTTGTCCTGTGCAGGCCATGGCAATCAAGGACCGGCACGCAGATGTAAAAAGGTGGCTGGATTATGATGGCCAACATGAAATTCTGGTTACGCCTTGCCGTCTTGTCCTCTTGCATCGTCGGTGCTTGGGCCCAAACCACAGACTCCAAAACCGAGCCCCAACCCGCCCCTTCGGCACTCGATGCGGTGCTGTTCTACCAAGTCCTGCTGGGCGAGCTCAATGTGCGCGAAGGCTCACCCGGTGCGGGCTTTTCGATCCTGCTGGACGCTGCCCGCAAAAGCCGTGATCCGGCCTTGTTTCAACGTGCGGTCGACATCGCCTTGCAAGGCCGCTCTGGCGAAGCGGCACTGCAAGCCGCACAGACCTGGAAACGCGAACTGCCTCAGGCCACCGAGCCCAATCGCTACATCTTGCAAATCCTGCTGGCCCTCAACCGCATCGAAGAAGCTGGCCAGGCCCTGGCGGTGTCTTTGAGCGATCTGCCCGCAGCCGAACAAAGTGGTGCCATCGCCTCCGTGCCTCGGCTGTTTGCGCCTTTGCAAGACAAGCAACGCGCCGCCGATGTGGTCGAAAAAGCACTGGCCAAATCATTGGCGCAGGCCCACACCGCCGCATCGGCATGGACCACCATCGGGCGCATGCGCCGCGATGCAGGGCAAGAGGACTTGGCCGTGCAAGCCGCACTCAAAGCGCGCACGGCAGACAGCACAGCGCCAGGACCGATCATTTTGGGTCTAAGCCTCCTGAACAGCGGCCAGCCCAGACTGCAGACCATGCTGGACGACGCCATGCAAGGCACCGTGTTGCCCGAATTGCGACTGGGCTACGCACGGGCCCTGATTTCGCAGCAGCAATACCCGCAAGCGATGCAGCAACTGGTGCTGCTCAACAACAAACACCCCGACTTTGCCGAGGGCTGGTTGATCCGGGGTTTGTTGTTGCAAGAAAACGGCCAAACCGCCGAGGCCGAACAGCAGTTGAGTCACTATGCCAAGCTCAACGCACGCAACACCGAGCCTGAAGCCCAAGCCGGTCAGGCCGAGGCCTTGATGACGCTGGCGCAGATCGCGCAGCAGCAAGGCCAAATTGCCCGCGCCCAGCAATGGCTGGCCCAAATGCCCCCCACGGCAGACCCCATCAAACTGGCCAGCCGCCAGGCCGATTTGTTGGCCCAACAAGGCCGCATGAGTGAAGCACGCCTGGTGCTGGCACAGGTCAAAGCCACCACGCCCGAACAAATCAAGCGCAAAACACTGGCCCAATCGCAATGGCTGCGCGAGCACAAGCAATCGGCCAACGCTTACGACCTGGTCAAGGCCGCCCTGAAGGACAGCCCAGACGACGCGGAGCTGGCCTCCGAGTTGGCCATGGTGACCGAAAAACTCCAGCGCTTTGACGAAATGGAAAGCCTGCTCAGACAGGTCATGAGAAACAAGCCACAAGACCCGCAGGCTTTCAATGCGCTGGGCTACTCGCTGGCCGACCGCCAAGTGCGGCTCGATGAAGCCCGCCGCCTGATTGAACAAGCGGTGGCCTTGGCCCCCCAAGACCCTTACATCCAGGACAGTCTGGGTTGGGTGGCCTATCGCCAAGGCCAACTGAGCGATGCCTTGCGCATTCTGCAAGCGGCCTACAAAGCCAAACCTGACGCAGAAATCGCCGCGCATTTGGGCGAAGTGCTTTGGGCCATGGGCAAAAACCAGGAGGCCGCCACCATCTGGCGCGAAGGCCTGCTGCTCAAAGCCGACAACGAGACTTTGCTTGAAACCCTCAAGCGCCTGAACTTCAAACCATGAGGGCGCACAACGGCCTGCGCCGCACCTGTCTGCTCTTGTGCGCAGGCACCCTGGTCGCTTGCGCCACACCACGCCCGCCCACGGCCAGTGCTTTCTGGTCGGGCCGCTTGGCTTTGCAATTGCAGTCCGAGCCGCCTCAGCAATGGCATGCCAGTTTTGAACTGCAAGGCTCTGCCGCGCAAGGAGAATTGCTCTTGCTCAGCCCGATTGGCACCACCTTAGCCAAGCTCAGCTGGACGCCTGGCACAGCTCGGCTGGAGCAAGGTGGGCGAACCGTGACGAGCGACAACGTGAGCAGCCTGAGTGAGCAACTGGGCGGCACAGCCTTACCCATGAGCGCTTTGTTTGAATGGCTGGCCGGACGGCCTGCCGATGTGCCAGGCTGGCAAGCTGATTTGTCTGGTCATGCACAAGGCCGCCTGACGGCCCAGCGCAGCCAGCCCGCCCCCGCAGCCACCTTGCGCATCTTGCTCGATCAGTGAGCGGGTGGCTCTGGCGATAATCGAGCCCATGAAATCGCTGCACGATGTTCCCGCCCCCGCCAAACTGAACCTGTTTTTGCACATCACAGGTCGCCGCCCTGACGGCTACCACTTGCTGCAATCGGTGTTCATGCTGATCGACTGGTGCGACACCCTGCACTTCGAAAAACGAGCCAACTGCCAAATTTCGCGTGAAGACCTGACGGTGCCACTGCCTGCAGATGACCTGATCACCCGCGCCGCACGCCTCTTGCAACAACACACTGGCTGCACACAAGGCGTGCACATCGCGGTTGAAAAACGCATCCCCGCTCAGGCTGGCATGGGAGGCGGTTCCTCCGACGCGGCCAGTTGCCTGCTGGCACTCAACCAGTTGTGGGACCTGCACCTGGACCTGCCCACGCTTGAGAAACTGGGCCTGCAACTCGGGGCCGATGTGCCGTTTTTCCTGCGCGGGCGCAATGCCTGGGTCGAAGGTGTGGGCGAACAAATCACCCCCATCGAGCTGCCGCCAGCCGAGTTTTGGGTCATCAAACCAGCGGCCGGCATCGAAACTTCTCAAATTTTTGCTTCGCCGCAGCTGCAACGAGCCACAATTGCTGCTACAATAGCGGTCTTCGCTGCAGACACATATGACTTCGGTCACAATGATCTGCAACCTGTCGCAGAAGCCCTCTGCCCTGATGTGAAGCAAGCACTCCAAGTGCTCTCCTCCGCAGGACTGAACGGAAGAATGACAGGTTCTGGCAGCGCAGTGTTTGCACACTGCACACCAGGCTCAGCGCCGGTTTCGGTCCCAGACCGCTGGCAAGTGCGCAAATGCAGCAATTTGGATGTTCATCCTCTCGTAGGTTGGGCACCCAGCGACAATTATCGGTAGGCCGCTGTTTCAGCAGTCAACCTGTGTAGGGGAGTCGCCAAGTTGGTTAAGGCACCGGATTTTGATTCCGGCATGCAAAGGTTCGAATCCTTTCTCCCCTGCCAAATACGTTCAATCGTACAGGCCCCATTTTTCTGATCGCTGGAATGCCCATGCAGCCTGCTTCTCACACCCCCGACTTCATGCTGTTCACCGGCAATGCCAA
>JBEEJQ010000175.1:0-4849 GCA_041169105.1 Pseudomonadota bacterium
TCAAGAAGAAACGATATGAGCAAACTGAAACTCGGCTGCATTGCCGACGACTTCACCGGTGCGACGGACCTGGCCAACAACCTGGTGCGCTCGGGCATGCGGGTGGTGCAGACCATTGGCGTGCCTGCAGCACCGCTGGCGGCGGACGTGGATGCGGTGGTGGTAGCGCTCAAGTCGCGCACCATCCCGGCTGCCGAAGCAATTGCGCAGTCGCTCGAAGCTTTGAAATGGTTGCAGGCCCAAGGCGCAGCGCAAATCTATTTCAAATACTGCTCGACCTTTGACAGCACGCCCGAGGGCAATATCGGCCCGGTGACCGAGGCGTTGATGGATGCGCTGGGCTGCGACTTCACCATCGCGACCCCGGCCTTCCCGGACAACGGCCGCACCGTGTTCAAGGGCTATTTGTTTGCAGGCAACGTGCTGCTCAACGAGTCGGGCATGCAGAACCACCCGCTCACGCCGATGACCGACCCCAACCTGGTGCGCGTCATGCAGGCGCAAACGAAGCGCAAGGTGGGCTTGATCGATTACAAAACCGTGGCTCTGGGCGAAACGGCCATCCGCGAGCGCATCGCCGCGCTGCGTGCCGAGGGTGTGGGCGTGGCCGTGGTGGACGCGACCAGCAACGAAGACCTGCTCCGCATGGGCCCGGCTTTGAAAGACATGAAGTTGGTGACCGCAGGCTCGGGCGTGGCCATTGGTCTGCCCGCCAACTGGGGTCTGAAGCCTTCGCTGCAAGCGAGTCAGTTGCCTGCGGCCCGTGGCTTGCAAGCGGTGGTGTCGGGCAGCTGCTCGCTGGCCACCAACGCGCAGGTGGCGCACTTCAAAGCCAGCGGCCGACCCGCGCTGGCGATCAACCCTGCCAGCCTGATGCATGGGCAAAGCGATGCCGTGGTGCAGCAGGTGCTGGCCTGGGCCGCGCCGCTTTTGAAAGACGGCCCGGTGCTGGTCTATTCGACCGCCGAGCCGGATGCCGTCAAAGCCGTGCAGGCCCAGTTAGGCGTGGCCGAAGCGGGCGCTTTGGTCGAGCATGCACTGGCGGCTGTGGCGCGTGGCCTGGTGGACTTGGGCGTGCAGCAACTGGTGGTGGCTGGCGGTGAAACCTCGGGCGCTTGTGTGCAGGCGCTGGACATTGCGCAGCTGCAGATCGGCCCGCAGATCGACCCCGGCGTGCCGTGGTGCCATGCGCCGTCGTCAACAGGCGGTGTGCACATCACGCTCAAGTCCGGCAACTTTGGCACCGAAGACTTTTTCAGCAAGGCGTTTGGGGTGTTGCGGTGACGCGCACGCACAGCGGGACGGCATGCATGTCGGGGCTGAAGCCACCGACCTACCGCAGCACCCGTAGGTCGGCAGCTTCAGCCCCGACAACTGACCGACAAGCGCTTTTCTACAATTCGACCTTGTCCATTGGAGACCGCGCATGAATGAATCCCAAGCCCGCGAAGAGATCTGCCGCGTCGGTCGCAGCTTGTTCGAGCGCGGCTATGTGCACGCCACGGCGGGCAACATCAGTGTGCGCTTGGATGACGGCTTCCTCATCACGCCCACCGATGCATGCCTGGGCTTTTTGGATCCGGCCCGCTTGGCCAAGCTCGACCTGCAAGGCGAGCACATCAGCGGCGACAAAGGCAGCAAGACCATTGCGCTGCATCGCCAAATTTACGCCGCCGCTTGTGAGCACGATGCCAACACCCGCTGCGTGATCCACACGCACAGCACGCACTGCGTAGCGCTCAGCCTGAATGCCCGTGGGCCTGAGTTGTTGCCACCCATCACGCCTTACTTTGTGATGAAAGTGGGCCATGTGCCCTTGGTGCGCTACCACCGTCCAGGCAGCCCTGACGCAGCTCAGGAAGTGGCCGATCTGATCCGCAGCCACGCCGCGCAGGGCACGCCAATCCGCGCCGTGATGCTGCCGCGGCTGGGGCCCAATGTGTGGCACGACAGCCCTGCAGTGGCCATGGCCACGCTGGAGGAACTTGAAGAAACCGCCCGCCTGATGGTGTTGGCGCCCCACACACCGCCGCTGCTGGCCACTGAGCTGGACGCATTGCGCCAGACCTTTGGAGCCCGCTGGTAAGTCCATCGCTCTGCACAGAATCCGCATTTTTGAAAGAACACCATGCCCCGCTTTGCCGCCAACCTCTCAATGATGTATCCCGACATGCCGTTTCTGAACCGCTTTGAAGCGGCCGCCAAAGACGGCTTCAAGGCGGTGGAGTATTTGTTCCCCTACGCCTTTCCCGCGCCGGAGTTGGCCGCGCGTTTGAAGGCCAACGGTTTGCAGCAGGTGCTGTTCAACACTCCATCTGGCGGCACCGACACCGACAGCTTTGCCAAAGCCTGGGAGTCGGGCAGCCGCGGCACGGCCAGTGTGCCCGGGCGCGAGGCGGAGTTTCGCACCGGCTTTGCACAAGCGCTGGTCTATGCCGAGGCGCTGAACTGCCCACGCATCCACGCCATGGTCGGCCTGCGCGTCGAAGGCGCGAGTGCCGAAGCCGCAGACGCCACGCTGGTGAGCAACTTGCAGTGGGCCGCGCTTGAGGCAGCCAAAGCCGGGCGCGATGTGCTGGTAGAGCCGATCAACACGCGCAGCGTGCCGGGCTTTCACCTCAACCGCCAGGACCACGCGCACCGCATCGTGCAGGCCGTGGGTGCAGCCAACGTGAAGGTGCAGATGGACTTGTTCCATTGCCAAATCGTCGAAGGTGACCTGAGCAGCAAGATTGCGCAATACCTGCCCACGGGCCGCGTGGGTCACTTCCAGATTGCCGATGTCCCTGCACGCAACGAACCGGGCACGGGCGAGGTGAACTGGGCCCACCTCTTCAAAACCATCGACGAAGTCTCTGCGGCCTGTGGCTGGGACGGCTGGATCGGTTGCGAATACAACCCGGCTGACGCCAGCGCAGGCGGCACCTCACGTGGCCTGAGCTGGGCCCGAGGGTATCTGTAAATCTGCTGGCCAGCGCAACTGCAGACCTGTGGCCTTCATCAGGGCTTCAAGGTCTTCGGGACTGTCCACATCGGTGCGGTAGTGGCTGTTGTTGCTATGCCAACGGTGCACTTGCTCGGGGTGTTGTTGTTGCCACTGACGTCCCCCCATGTTCGAAGGCCCTGCCAGAATCTGCTGGCCCACACTGCGGCTGAAGATGACCGGATTGCCAGGCAAGCCATCGACCACAGGGCGGACCAGCTGCGTGGGCTCAGGCCTTTGGTGGTACGCAGCGATCAGGTCTGCAATGTCTTGTGCCTCAATCAAGGCTTGATCGGCCAGAAGCACGAGCACGGCGTCCACATGGGGGGCCATGGCTTGCAAGCCCAGCCGCAGTGAGGACTCCTGACCCGCATCGGGATCAGGGTTGAGGAGCCATTGCACAGGCATATCGGGGGCAGATTGGCGGATGCGCTGCGCATAGTGCCCGAGCACCACCACCACATCCTGCACGCCCGCACTGGACAAGGCCAGCCATTGGCGGCGCAGCAAAGACACGCCATCGAGTTCAAGCAAACACTTGGGGCGCAGGCCCATGCGTGTGGCAGAACCAGCGGCCAACACCACAGCGCCCATCGGCTTGGGCTGCGCCTCGTTTTCTACATGCTTGTGGTTCATACACCTGTGTCCATTCTTGCCGCCGCGGTCATGATCGTGCATGGACTGCATTGTGCCCCTTCGACTTTTTCGACCAAAAACCGTTACAGTGATTTCTCTTTTGCCCCTCCGGAGTCTTGCGATGAACGCCCCCTTGCACCGTGAAATGCCCGCCGGCCAACTCGACAGCGCACAAGCCTTGCGCGAAGTGACGCAGGCTTGGGACGCCTCCATCCTGCCCGAGCTGAAAAAGTACATCGAGGTGCCGGCCAAGTCGCCCGCCTTTGATGCTGACTGGGCCGCGCACGGCCACATCGACACCGTGGTGCGCCAGGCGGCCGACTGGGTGAGGGCGCAAAAGGTCGAAGGCTTGACGCTGGAGATCATCCAGCTGCCCGGTCGCACGCCGGTGCTGTTTTTTGAAGTGGCCGCCACGCGCTCAGCCGCTGAGGGCTCGGGCCAAACCGTGCTGATGTACGGCCACCTGGACAAGCAACCCGAGTTCACCGGCTGGCGCAACGATCTGGGCCCTTGGACGCCCACCTACGAAGACGGCAAGCTCTATGGCCGTGGCGGTGCAGACGACGGTTATGCGGTGTACGCCAGCATCACGGCGCTGCAGGCGCTCAAAAGCCAAAAGACAGCGCACCCGCGCATCGTGGGCTTGATCGAGACCTGCGAAGAGTCGGGCTCGTACGACCTGCTGCCTTATGTGGATGCGCTGCGCACACGCTTGGGCGATGTGGGTCTGGTGATTTGCCTGGACAGCGGCGCGGGCAACTACGACCAGCTGTGGCTCACCACCAGTCTGCGCGGCATGGCCAGCGGCACGCTCAAGGTGCAGATCCTGACCGAAGGCATCCACTCGGGCGATGCCTCGGGCGTGGTGCCGTCGAGCTTTCGCATCATGCGCCAGGTGCTGGACCGTCTCGAAGACAGCGCCACCGGCCGCTTGTTGCCCCAGAGCTTTCACTGCGAGGTGCCTGCCGAGCGCATGGCGCAGGCGCAAGCCACCGCAGCGATTTTGGGCGACGAACTCTACAAGCGCTTTCCATGGGCGCACTACGATTGCGGCGGCTCCACCAGCTTTGCACTGCCCACCACGACCGACCCTGTGCAGGCCTTGCTCAACCGCACCTGGGCACCCACTTTGAGCGTAACGGGAGCCGATGGCTTTCCGGCCCTCAAAGACGCGGGCAATGTGCTGCGGCCCTACACCGCCTTCAAACTCAGCCTGCGCTTGCCGCCGCT
>JBEEJQ010000176.1:0-4747 GCA_041169105.1 Pseudomonadota bacterium
CGCTGCGGCACGCGCACTTCGTCAAAATAAATCAGGCCCGTGTCGCTGCTGTTCATGCCGATCTTTTTGATCTTTTTTCCCACCTCGATGCCGGGCAAGAGCTTGCCGTTTTCACGCATGGGCACCATGACCAGGCTCTTGTTTTTGTGGATGGGACCCTCGCCCGTGTTCACCAACATGCACATCCAGTCGGCCTGCAGGCTGTTGGTGATCCACATCTTTTGTCCGCTGATCACGTAGTCGTCACCGTCCTTGCGCGCCACGGTTTTGATGCCCGCCACATCGCTGCCCGCACCCGGCTCGCTCACGCCAATGCAGCCCACCATGTCGCCCGCAATCGCGGGGGCCAAAAACTGTGCGCGCAATTCGTCGCTGCCAAAACGCGCCAAGGCGGGTGTGGCCATGTCGGTCTGCACACCAATCGCCATGGGAATGCCGCCGCAGTCAATGTGCCCTAGCGCCTCGGCCATGGCCATGCTGTAGGAATAGTCCAGCCCCGCACCGCCAAAGGCCTCGGGCTTGGTCAGGCCCAGCAGGCCCAAATTGCCCATCTTCTTGAAGACCTCGTGCGCCGGAAAAATTTCAGCCGCTTCCCACTCGTCCACATGGGGGTTGATCTCGGCCTCGATGAAACGCTTGAGCGTGTTCTGGATCTCGCGGTGTTCGTGGGTGTATTGCATGGTGTGTCTCCGTTGGGGGTTGTTGGGTCACATGCGGCCCACGCCAAAGGTGGTGGCGCGGGGTTGGCGGGCTGCACTCTCGGCGCAGGTGTCCAGGCAAAAGCTCAGCACGCTGCGCGTGTCGCGTGGGTCGATCACGCCGTCGTCCAGCACCAGGCCGCTGGTGTAGAAGGCATCGGCTTGCGCTTCAAACAGGGCCACGATCTTGTCGAACTGGGCCTGCATCTTGTCGGGGTCGGGCGTGATGCCTTTGCGGGCCATGCCGGCTTCGGCCACGATCTGCATGGTGCGGGCGGCTTGCTCGCCGCCCATCACCGCCGTCTTGGCCCCCGGCCAGCTGAACAAAAAGCGTGGTGCATAACCCCTGCCGCACATGCCGTAGTTGCCCGCGCCAAACGAGGCCCCGCACTGGATGGTGATCTGCGGCACTGTGGCACTGGTCACAGCCTGGATCATCTTGGAGCCGTGCTTGATCATGCCGCCTTGCTCGCTGTCTTTGCCCACCATGTAGCCGGTGGTGTTTTGCAGATACACGATGGGGTGGCCCAGCTGGCACATCCACTGGATGAAGTGCGTGGCCTTGTTGGCCCCGGCCACATCGATGGGGCCGTTGTTGCTGATGATGCCCACCGCATGCCCGCCGATGCGTGCTTGGGCGCACACTGTGGCCGCGCCAAACAGCGGCTTGAATTCGAGAAAATCCGAATCATCGACCAGACGCAAGATGACCTCGCGCATGTCGATGGGTTCACGGTGGTGGGCGGGCATCAGGCCCAGCAGCTCTTCGGCGTCGAGGCGCGGGGGCTTGGCGTCACGCCGCGAGCTGTGCGCAGCCCAGTCCCAACGCGCCACCACATCGCGGGCGGTGCCCAGCGCGTGGCGGTCGTCTTCGCACAGGTATTCGCCCAGACCCGACACGCTGGTGTGCATCTCGGCCCCGCCCAGTTCTTCTTCGGTGGCCACTTCGCCCGTGGCGGCTTTGAGTAAAGGCGGCCCCGCCAGAAAGGCCCGCGAGCGGCCGCGCACCATGATCACGGTGTCACTCAGCCCCGGCATGTAGGCTCCGCCTGCGGTGCCTGAGCCGTGTTGCACGGTGAGCACGGGCAAGCCCGCTGCGGACAGGCGGGCCAGGTTGCGAAACAGGCTGCCCCCCAGCACAAAGCCCTCAACCTTGTACTGCATCAGGTTGGCCCCGGCGCTTTCGACCAGGTGCACAAAAGGCAGTTTGTTTTCGAGGGCGAGTTCTTGCACGCGCAAGATTTTTTCGAGACCACGCGCTTGAATGGCCCCGGCCTCGATGCCCGAGTCGCTGGCCACCACCATGCAGCGCACGCCACTGATGAAGCCAATGCCCGCGACCATGCCGCCGCCGGGCACCGACTTGGCGGGGTCGGGCGTGTCCTGCATGAAGCCCGCCAACGCGCACAGCGGCAAAAACGGCGCACCAGGGTCCAGCAACAAGGCCACGCGTTCACGCGGCAGCAACTGCCCGCGTTTGTCGAACACCGGTTTGGATTGGGCCGAGGCAAGCGTTGCGCGGTCTTGCAGGGCCTGCCACTGCGCCAGGCGGGCCAGCGCGGCCTCACGCCGTTGTTGGGCCACAGGGCTGTGCGGGTTCCAGGTGGATTCAAACTTCATTGGAAAACCTTGGGGGTCACGGCGCGGTGAAAGCCGTCAAAGGGTTTGACGGCATCGCGTTCTTGCACATCGGGCTTGGCCACACCTTGTTGCCAGCCCATGCGCATTTGCGGGCGGGCACCGTCCACGCGCAGCACGGTGCCGCTCACAAAGCTGGCCGCAGGCGACAGCAAAAACACAATGGCGGCCGACGTTTCGGCCTCGGTGCCAAAGCGGCCTTGCGGCACGGTGTTGCGCATCTCGCGCAGCATGGGGCCAGCCTCAGGCGGGTAGTGGTCCATGCCGCTGCTGGCGATGTAGCCCGGTGCCACGGCGTTCACGCGCACGCCCTGTGCGGCCCATTCGAGCGCCGCTGTTTCTGTGAAGCTGACCATGCCCGCCCGCGCTGCGCCGCTGTGGCCCATGCCGGGCATGGAGCCCCACATGTCTGCCACGATGTTGACCACCGCGCCGCCGTGCTGTTGCATGCTCTGGTTGAAGCACTCGCGTGCCACCAAAAAACCACCGGTGAGGTTGGTGTCGATCACCGCTTGCCAGCCTTTGGCGCTGGTCTTGTCCAAGGGCGAGATGTATTGACCACCCGCGTTGTTGACCAGGCCGTGAATGCGCCCGTGCTGCTGAACCACCTGTGCGACCATGGCTTGGACATCGCCCTCGCGCCGGATGTCGCAGCTGTGCCATGTGGCTTGTCCGCCATCGCCTGTGATTTCTTGCGCGGTGGCGGTCAGCTTGTCGGGGTTGCGGCCCACCAGCACCACGTGTGCGCCCAGGCTGGCCAGTTCATGCGCGGTGCAGCGGCCAATGCCCGAGCCGCCACCGGTGACCATGATGACTTGCCCCGTGAGCAGGTCGGTGGTGAAAACCGAACGGTAATGGGCTGCAGGGGGCGAGGTGTTCATGCGGCGTCTCGTAAAAAAAGTTGCAGAGCGGTGTCGGTCAAATCGTCCAGCGAGGCGCGTGTGGCTTTGCTGTTTTTGCGGGCGGGTTCGTACCACTGCACCGACCAATTCAGGGCCCCAAAAATCATCAGCCGCGCCAGGCCCACCGGGGCTTGCAACTGACCGCTGTCGTGCAAGGCTTGCAGCACCGGTATCCAGGCGGCTTCGTAATCGTCTTTGAGTGCGGTGATGGTCTTGCGTTGTGCTGGCGCCAGCGATCGCCATTCGTAGAGCATCACCGGAATGAAGTCGCTGTCGGGGCCGAGCAGCACATCGAAGTGGTGACGGATGAGGCTGCGCAGGCGCTCGCGTGCGCTTTGTGTGGGTGTGGCTTGACCGCAAGCGGCCAATTGGCGGGCAATGGCTTGCTTCATGCCCTCGACCATCACGGCCAGCAAGAGGTCTTGTTTGTTGCCAAAGTGGTAGAAGGGCGAGCCCGACTGCATGCCCACCTTGGCCGCAATCTCGCGTGTACTGGTCGCGTCGTAGCCCTGCAGCTTGAACAGCTGCGCCGCTGCCGAGATGAGTGCCTGACGCCGGTTGCCGTCGTCGCGCTCGTCCTCGGTCTTGCGCGGCCTGCCGCGTGCGCGTTTGGGTTCGGCCAGTTCGCTCATGCGTTCAGCGCCCCGCCAAACCCATGCTGCGCGAGATCACTTCTTTCATGATCTCGTTGGTGCCGCCGTAGATGCGTTGCACGCGGGCGTCGGCATAGGCGCGGGTGATGGGGTATTCCCACATGTAGCCGTAGCCGCCGTGCAGCTGCACGCATTCGTCCATCACCTTGCATTGCAGGTCCGAGCACCAGTACTTGGCCATGCTGGCGGTGGCGGTGTCGAGCTTGTCTTGCAGCAGCAGTTCAGAGCACTTGTCCACAAACACACGCGCCACCTGCACTTCGGTTTGCAGCTCGGCCAAGGTGTAGCGGGTGTTTTGGTAGTTGCCCACGGCCTGGCCAAACACCTTGCGGTCTTTCACGTATTGCACGGTCCAGTCGATGGCCGCTTGCGCTGCCGCAATGCCGCCAATGGCGATTTGCAGGCGCTCCCAAGGCAGCTGCTCCATCAGGCAAATGAAGCCCTTGCCCTGCATGGCCGTGCCGCCCAGCAGCTGGTCGGCGCTGACTTTGACGTTGTCAAAAAACAGCTCAGAGGTGTCTTGCGCTTTGAGGCCCAGCTTCTTCAAACGCTTGCCTTTTTCAAAGCCGGGCATGCCGCGCTCGATGAGAAACAGGCTGGTGCCTTTAGCCCCGGCGGCTGGGTCGGTCTTGGCCACCAGAATCACCAGATCGGCGTGCCAGCCGTTGGTGATGAAGGTCTTGCTGCCGTTGATCAGGTAAGTGCCATCAGGCTGCAAGAGCGCGGTGGTTTTGACGCCTTGCAGGTCAGAGCCCGCAGCCGGTTCGCTCATGGCGATCGCGCCCACCATTTCGCCGCTGGCCAGCTTGGGCAGGTACTTTTGCTTTTGCGCTTCGGTGCCGTAATGCAGGATGTA
>JBEEJQ010000177.1:0-4725 GCA_041169105.1 Pseudomonadota bacterium
TGCACGTTCGGTAAATCATGCGGTGTGGCCTGTGCCTGCGGCAGATCGACCAACAAGCGCTCAGCCACGTCGGGGTAGGCCTGGCGCTCTTGCAGGGCTGCGCCCAGCAGGGTTTGCAGTTGGTGGCTGAGCTTTTGGGCTTCGAGCACGCCCACACCGGCCAGCGGCAAGGCACCGGCCTGGCGCAGACGCTGCACCACGCGCTGCGCGTGCGCGGGCAGCGCATCCAAGCTCAGGTCGGTGGGCACATGCGCCAGCTCATGGTCCAGCAGCTGGTACAGGTCCAGGCCACCCAGACCAAACAGTTCTTCGTCGTGCAGTTCGCTGCGCTCGTCGTCCAGATGGACTTGCAGACGCTCTCGGAAAAACGCCCCCACCGGCTTACGCAAAAAGCGCGCCAGCTGGGCCAAACTGATGACCGGCGTGCCGGTAGCAGACTGCAGCGGCGGCAACAGGTGTGGCCCGGCAGCAGTGGCTTGGGCAGAGGCCGTATCCCGCACCTGATCCGTCGTCTGCACTTGCGCTGCCCGCCACTCTTTGGCATAGGTGTGCAGCGCACTGCCCTCTTCAAAATACGTGCGGCTGAAGGGCTGCAGCGGGTGCACCGTGGTCAGGCGCTTGGCGCTGCCAGTACCCCAGAGCGCATCGATCTCGTCGCGCAATTGCGAGACCAGCACCGAGGGCGGTTGCTCGCTGTTGTCGCGCACGCTGCGGCCGCTCCAGCTGACATACAGCACGCGCCGCGCCGACAGCAAGGCTTCGAGCATGAGCTGGCGATCGTCATCGCGGCGCGAGCGGTCGCCGGGTCGGGCCATGCCGGGCAAGCCCAGCAAATCAAAGTCGGCACGCGGGCTGCGGCGCGGGTAGTCGCCGTCGTTCATGCCCAGCAGGCACACCATCTGGAACGGGATCGCCCGCATCGGCATGAGCGTGCAAAAGGTCACGCCACCGGCGCGAAAGCGTTGCTCCAGCTTGGGCACCTTGAGCGCTTCCAGCCAGGCCGAGCGGGCCACGGCCAGCGGCACAGCCTCTGCAAAATCGGCCTGGTCAGCCGCCTTGCCCCAGTCGTTCAGGGCTTGGTCCAGCGCCGACACGGCGTTGCGGTCGGTGTCGTCCTGCGGCTTGAACAGTGCCGCCAGCAAAGCCCGACCGCGCTCGGCCCATTGCGCGGGGCTGACCGCTGTGGCGCAGGTTTCCCACCAGTCCATCAGGGCCTGCAGCAAATGCGCCAGCGCACCGGCCAGCTCGGCGTCGAGCCCGCCGACTTCCGGGTACGGGTCAGGACCCGCAGTGCTTGGCGGCATGGGGTCGGCACCACAGGCGTAACCCATCAACATGCGTTGCACGCCAAACAGGGCCGAGTTGTCTTCGCCGCAAGCGGCCAGGCCCAGGCCTTGACGGTGCTGGGCCGACAAGCCCCAGCGGATGCCTGAGCCCGCCATCCAGCGGGTGAGCGTGGGCAGCTGTTCGGGCTTGACGCCAAAGCGGGCGGCCAGCGCGGGCACTTCGAGCAGCTCCACCAACTCGCTCATGCGGCCACGTTGCTGCGGCAGGGCCAGCAACCACTCCACCGCGTGGATCAAGGGGCTGTTGGCTTGCGCGCCCAAGTCGGCGATATCAAAGGGAATGAAGCGGGCGTCGCCCCGCTTGTATTGGCCAAACACGGCGCGGATCGCCGGGGCCATCACCTCGATGTCGGGCACCATCACCACCACGTCGCGGGGCGAAACCTCAGGCATCTGGTGGAACCATTGCAGCAACTGGTCGTGCAGCACTTCCATCTCGCGCACCGGGCTGTGCGCCACCTGAAACACCACCGAGCGGTCATCGGCTTGCAGCGGAGCATCCACCGCGTCTTGTGACGACTTCAGGTCGCGGATGCGGTGTTGCAACTGCGTGAGCAAGCGCGTGGCATCGGCCCCGGGCACATCGTCGAACAAATCGAGCTTGACGCCGGGCACAGCTTCTTGCGCGGCCTGCACATCGTCGAACGCATCGAGCTGGCGGATGAAGTCGCGCCCCTGCCGCCCCCAGGCGGCCAGCAAGGCGGGCGCGTGCCAATGCATCTGCGCCAGCGGTGTCTCGGACAGCGTTTCTTTTTTGTAGCCATGACGCTTGCGCTCGGCGCGCAGCCATTCGCGCCCGTCCATGATGTCGCCCCAGTGGTACTGGCAGGGGTTGGGCACGGCCAGCAGCACCTGGCTGTGCGCGGCCAGCGCCGCCAGCATGTCCAGCAGCTGGCCGGGCATGTGGCTCATGCCAAACACCGACACGCGCCGCGCCACCGGGCTGGCCAGCGCCTCGCCCGAGCGCAAGCGGGCCAGCGCCCGCACATGCAAGGCCGGGCGCGTGGCCTGGCGTTCGGCCTCGCTCAGCGTGGCCAACACCTTGCGCCACAGCGCGGCTTGCCACAGCTGGTCGGCGGGCAAGTCCACCTGCCCTGCGGCTTGGCGCAACACGTCGCGGCCAGCGGCCCAGTCGTCAAGCCAGTCAGGCCGGTAAATTTGGTACTGGTCAAACAAGTCGGCCAAACGGCTGGCCAGTTGCAAAAGTCGGTCAGGCTCGTCACCCCGCAGAAAACCCGCCACCGGCTGGAAGACGGCATCACCCACGCATTGGGGCAGCAAAGCCATCAAGCGCCAGGTCATGGGCAGCTTGTCGAGCGGCGAGTCGGGCGGCACATTCTGCGCGCCCAGTACCTGCCGGTAGGTGCGCCACAAAAAGCGCGAGGGCAGCTCCACCCGCGTGGCCGCGCACACGCCGCCCTGCTGGGCCAGCGCCATCTTGATCCACTCGGCCATGCCGTTGCTTTGCACCAGCACCACCTCGGGCTCCAGCGGCCCCAAAGGCTGACGGGCCAGCCATGCCGACAGGGTTTCGGCCAGCACCTCGGAGCGGTGGCTGTGCAAGGCAATGAAGCCCGAAGGAATGGCAGAAACGGACATGCGAAAGGGTCAGGCGATCAGGCTGGGAATACGAGAAGAATAGCCGCAATCTTGGCCTGCGCCGGGCTCGCAGAACGAGCCACCACCTGCCTGATTTTTAAGCACTCGCCGCCACGCCAGGCAGGATGCGGCCTGGCGCGGTTGTTCATGGACTTATCCACAGCTTTGAGCACGGTCTGTGGGGAAAGTCTCCATCGGGATAGAAAGGTCAGCGCTGTGCTTTTACAGTAGCGCCATGATGCATTTCTACGAACCCCACCTGGGCCACGGCCTCAAGCACGACCCTTTCAACGCGATCGTCGGCCCGAGGCCGATCGGCTGGGTGTCCAGCCGTGGCGTCAATGGGGTGATCAACTTGGCACCCTACAGCTTTTTCAGTGCCTTTAACTACGTCCCTCCATTGATCGGCTTTGCCAGCATTGGGCGCAAGGACTCCCTGAACAACATCGAAGCCACCGGCGAGTTTGTCTGGAACCTGGTCACACGCCCCTTGACCGAGGCCATGAACAAGACCTGCGACGCGGTGCCGCCCGATGTGAGCGAATTTGATATGGCTGGCCTCACGCAACAGGCCTCGCGCATCGTGAACGTGCCGCGGGTGGCCGAGAGCCCGGTCAGTTTTGAATGCAAGTGCACCCAGATCCTGCAGATGCAGGACATCGAGGGTCAAAAGGTCAACACCTGGATGATTTTTGGCCAGGTGGTCGGCGTACACATCGATGAGCGCTTGCTCAAAGACGGCATTTACGACACCGCCAACGCCCAACATGTTTTGCGCGGCGGCGGACCGGCCGACTACTTCACCATCGGACCAGAGCAATTGTTCAAGCTTTACCGCCCCGAGAGCTGGCAAGCCAAACCCTGAAACCCCAAGGGCTCAGCCCTTGGCGGCAAGCTCGGCGTCGTGCAAAAGCTGTGCGATCTCCACCGAGCCGAGCAGCTGAATGGGCTGCTGCCGGGCCAAGTCCACAGCAGCGGGGCTGAAGGTCCCCAGACTCATGCAGCTGCACGAATAGGCCTCTTGGCTTTCCACAGCGGCGAGCAGTTCGCGCAGTGACTCGGCCCCCACGCTGGCAGCTTTCCAGCGCTTGGCGCTGACCAAGGTGATGCGGCCGTTTTTCTCGATCTCAAAGTCGGCGGGGCCATTGCTCAGTGGGCGCACCTCAAAGCCTTGCTTGCGCAAAGCGGTCTGGACCACAGCAGAAAAATCGCGCCAAGCCATGGCACGCGCTTGTGCGGTGAGTTCGTCGATGCGAGCAGGCGACAGCGCGTTTCTTTGACGCCAGGCGGCGATCACGCCGATCACAAAAAATGGAAAGGCGCCCAACATGCCGGCTACTTTGTAGGCATCGGGCAACAAAGCTCCGGCCGCCAGGGCCACCACGAGCATCACCACAAAGCTCACCCACCAAGGGGCGCGAAGCAAGGTCGCGAACAGCGACTTTTCAGGCATTTTGAATTTCATGATCAGGTCAAAGTTTCTTCTCATCGTCCCACAGGCATCACCGTGGGGTCGCGGCACGCCAGTGTAGTGGTCCAGGTGACAGGCGCCATTGCCCCTGCGTGCTAAAGTGAATTCAACGTCACTTGCGCAGGTTTCAACCATGACCCACTCACACGACCCCAGCTCCACACACGATCACCCCCACACCAACTGGAAGCACGATGGCGTGCGTGTGGTGCCGGGCGACCAGCTCGACGGCAACGTGCCCTCCACCCCCGGCATGGACCGCAAAGCGGCCATCAACTTTGCCCGCGTCGGTGCGCAAAAACTCTGGGC
>JBEEJQ010000178.1:0-4722 GCA_041169105.1 Pseudomonadota bacterium
ACCTGGGTGCCACCGTGGCCACCACGACCAGTACGACCAATGTGGCACTGGTGAAACGACTGGGTGCCGATGTCGTGATCGACTACAAGACGCAAGATTTTGAAGACGTGCTGCGAAACTACGACCTGGTCTTGCACAGCCAGGACAGCAAGGCCCTCAAAAAATCTCTGCGCGTACTCAAACGTGGCGGCAAACTCGTCTCCATCTCCGGGCCTGCCGATCCTGCGTTCGGCCAGCAGATTGGAGCACCGGCGCTGGTTAAGTTGATCATACGTTTGCTCAGTGCGGGTGTCCGCCGCAGGGCACGTGCCTTGGGTATCGACTTCTCCTTTCTCTTCATGAAGGCCAACGGCAGCCAATTGGGCGAGATCACGCGACTGATTGAAGCGGGTGCCATTCAGCCCGTGATCGACAAAGTCTTTCCTTTTGCTTCCACGAATGAAGCGATGGCTTACGTCGAGTCAGGACGAGCAAAAGGAAAGGTCGTCATCAAGACCCAATGACGGTAGCTCCCGCAAATAGCATTGATCCACGATAGTGTGTTGATTGACCGCCCTGGGTCGGGAGTGTCTGTGCAGCCAGCGCCAGACCAGTCATTCATGTTCGCTCAATCACGGATCACCCGCGCGACACATCGAGGGCCCGGTATCGGCAATACAGCCGCCTTATGAGCCTCTACCTGTTGAATGACCGGTCATGATCGCCGCAGCCATAACGACCGCTTACCGCGAGTGCCTCTGCTCAGCCTAAACCCGACAAACCACATCACTTTTTAAAAGCTTCTCTTCGCCCGAAGCATCCACAACCACCTGCACAGAAATTCTCATCAAAAAACGCAGCCTCCGGTCGCCCAAGCGCTGCGTTTTTTCTTGCAAGCCCTCACGGGCCTGCCCCTCAATAAACCGGCTGATGCTGCTTCAAGCTGCTAATCACTTCCGCCGTCAGCGCAAACCCAGCCCCATACAACGCCGCCAGTTCAGCGCAGCGCTTGGCAAACGCATCCACGCCCTGGCCATAGATGAACTGCAACGCGCCCCCCGTCCAGGCCGGAAAGCCGATGCCGAAGATCGAGCCGATGTTGCCGTCGTGCACCGAGGTCAGCACGCCTTCTTGCAGGCAGCGGGCGGTCTCCACGGCTTGGCGGTACAGCAGGCGGTCTTTGATGTCTTGCTGGTTGTAGGCCACGTCGGCTTTTTCAAAGCGGGTTTTCAGCTCGGGCCACAGCACTTTTTTCTGACCCGCAGGGTAGTCGTAAAAACCACCGCCTGCGGCGCGGCCGGGGCGCTTGAGTTCTTTGACCATGCGCTCCACAAACAGCTCGCCGGGCGTGGCGGTGTAGGTTTTGCCTTCTTTGGCGAAGTCTTCACGGGTTTGGTCCAGCACATGCACCGACAGCGACAGCGCCGTTTCGTCCAGCACCGCCAGCGGGCCCACCGGCATGCCCACTTGCATGGCCAGGTTTTCGATCACGGGCGCGGGGATGCCCTCGCCCAGCATGGCCGCGCCTTCCATCACAAAGGTGCCAAAGGTGCGGCTGGTGTAAAAGCCGCGTGAATCGTTCACCACAATCGGCAGCTTGCCCAGCGCCTGCACGTAGTCATACGCACGAGCGATGGTTTCGTCGTCGGTCTGTGCGCCGCGAATGATCTCCACCAGCTGCATCTTGTCGACGGGGCTAAAAAAATGGATGCCGACAAATTTGTTCGCGTTGGCGCTGGCCGTGGCCAGGCCGCTGATGGGCAAGGTGGAGGTGTTGCTGGCAAAGAAGCCGCCTTCGGCCAACATCGGCTCGGCCTCTTGCGTCACACGGGCTTTGAGTTCGCGGTTTTCAAACACGGCTTCGATGATCAGGTCGCAACCCTTGAGGTCAGCGGCGCTGGCCGTGGGCTGGATCAGTGACAACAAAGCCGCTTGTTTGTCGGCGGCCATGCGGCCTTTGTCCACGCGCTTTTGCGTGAGCTTGTGGCTGTAGGCCTTGCCTTTTTGAGCGGCCTCAACGCTCACGTCTTTGAGCACCGAGGCGATGCCCCGGCTCGCTTGTGCATACGCAATGCCCGAGCCCATCATGCCCGCCCCCAAAATGCCCACCTTTTGCGGCTTGTAGCGCGGCGCAGCCTTGGGGCGGCTTTGGCCACCCTTGATGCTGTTCATGTTGAAGAAGAAGGTGTTGATCATGTTGCGCGCCACCTGGCTGGTCATGAGCCCGGCCAGATATCGGCTTTCGATGCGCATGGCGGTGTCAAAGTCCACCATCGCACCTTCAACCATGGCGGCCAGCGCTGCTTCGGGCGCGGGATAAAGGCCGCGTGTTTTTTGCTTGAGCACGGCCGGGGCCACGCTCAACATGCCTGCGATCTTGGGGTTGCTGGGCGTGCCGCCGGGCATTTTGTAGTCTTTGCGGTCCCACAGGTGTTGGGCGGCTTCGGGCTGGCCTTGGCTTGCGGCGATGTGTGCCAAAGCGCGGGGGCGCAGCTGGTCGTCACTGGCCACGATCTCGTGCACCAGGCCCAACTTTTGCGCTTCTTCGGGGCCAAAGAGTTTGCTCTCCAGCACATAGGGCTGCGCGGCCAGCAGGCCCAGTTGGCGCGTCATTTTGGTGATGCCGCCACCACCGGGAATCAAACCCAGCGTGACTTCGGGCAGGCCAAATTGCGTTTTGGGGTTGGCTGTGGCGATGCGGTAGTGGCCGATCAGCGCCACTTCCCAGCCGCCGCCCAGCGCCGTGCCGTTGAGGCAGCTGACCACCGGCACGCCCAGCGTCTCGATGGTGCGAAAAGCTTTCTTGATGCCTTCAATCTCCACAAAGACACGCGGGCCGTCCGAGGCTTGCGAGCGCATCACGCCCTTGAGGTCGGCCCCTGCAAAAAACGTGGACTTGGCCGAGGCCAGGATGATCCCTTTTAAAGATGCTTTGTCTTGGGCCACCTGCTCGGCCGCCTGTGTCAGGTCGGCCTGCCATTGCAGGCACATGGTGTTGACCGGCGAGCCTTGCTCGTCAAAGGTGATGGTGGCGATGCCGTCCGCCAGTTCGTAGCGCAGTGTTTTCAAAATCATTTTGGTGTCTCCCCGATCAAACGCGTTCAACGATGGTGGCAATGCCCATGCCGCCGCCCACACACAAAGTGGCCATGCCGTAACGCAACTTGCGGCGGTGCAGCTCGTCGATCAAGATGCCCAAAATCATCGCGCCCGTGGCCCCCAGCGGGTGGCCCATGGCGATCGCGCCACCGTTGACGTTGACCTTGTCGTGCGGCACGCCCATCTCTTGCATGAACTTCATGGGCACGGCAGCAAAGGCTTCGTTCACCTCGAACAAATCGATTTGGTCAATCGTCAGACCCGCTTTGGCCAGCGCCTTGCGGGCAGCGGGCATGGGGCCTGTGAGCATGATGGTCGGGTCAGCGCCCGACAAGGCCACTGACACGATGCGCGCACGCGGTGTGAGGCCATGGGTTTTGCCTGCGGCTTCCGAGCCGATCAGCACCGCCGCTGCGCCATCCACAATGCCGGACGAGTTGCCCGCGTGGTGCACATGGTGGATGCGCTCGACCTGCGGATAACGCTGCAAAGCCACCGCGTCAAAACCCATCGCGCCCAGTTGCTCGAACGAGGCTTTGAGGCCGCCCAGTGTTTCCACCGTGGTGCCGGGCTTGATGAATTCGTCTTGCGCCAAGATGACCTGGCCGAGCTTGTCTTTGACCGGCACGACCGAGCCATCGAAGTAACCCGCTGCACGTGCCGCCGTGGCGCGCTTTTGTGACTCGACCGCGAAGGCGTCCACATCGTGGCGGGTGAAGCCGCTCATGGTGGCGATCAGGTCAGCGCCAATGCCTTGGGGTACAAACAGCGTGGCGCTGTTGGTCTCGGGGTCTTGCGCCCAGGCGCCGCCGTCCGAGCCAATCGGCACGCGGCTCATGCTCTCAAGACCGCCAGCCACGACCAAGTCTTCCCAGCCGCTGCGCACTTTCATGGCGGCCATGTTGACGGCCTCTAAACCTGAGGCGCAAAAGCGGTTGAGCTGCACGCCAGAGCAGCGCCAGTCCCAGCCCGCTGCCAGCGCCGCCACTTTGGGGATGACCGAGCCCTGTTCGCCAATGGGCGAGACCACGCCCATGACCACGTCGTCCACCGCTGCGGTGTCGAACTGGTTGCGGCTTTGAAGCTCACGCAGCACGCCCGAGAGCAAGCTGATGGGCTTGACTTCGTGCAGGCTGCCGTCTTTTTTGCCCTTGCCACGCGGTGTGCGTATGGCGTCATAAACAAATGCTTCGCTCATGCTGTCTCCTGGGGGTCATCAGGGGGTTTGCCCTGTGTTGCGGGGGTTTTCAAACAGTATAGACTTTTACCAAGCAAACGCTTTGTATAAATATTCACTCTTCAGTCCAACAGGTGACAGCCATGATCGAACGCACACTTTTTACCGCCGACCACGAAGCCTTCCGCGACAGCTTTCGCCGCTTCATGGACAAGGAAATCGCCCCCCACCACGAAGCCTGGGAAGAGCAAGGCTATGTAGACCGCGCCGTCTGGGACAAGGCCGGTGAAAACGGCTTTTTGTGCATGACCCTGCCCGAGGCCTATGGCGGCTCGGATGCCGACAAGCTGTATTCGGTGGTGCAGATGGAGGAACTCTCACGCGCCGGTTTCAGCGGCATTGGCTACGGCCTGCACAGCGAGATCGTGGCCCCCTACATCCTGCATTACGGCACCGAAGCGCAAAAG
>JBEEJQ010000179.1:0-4646 GCA_041169105.1 Pseudomonadota bacterium
GCGCTGAACGCTTGTCACCACTTCCACCCGAGAAGGCGTTGCTGAAGACATAGTCATATCCATGGTCATATTCCTGTTTCTTAGTTTAAGGAATACCGACGGGACTGTGTTTCAGGGGGCTAACTCAAATCGGGCACTGCCAAAAAAGGCGATGTGCTGGGCATCGCAAGGTTGGCCGGCATCATGGGGGCCAAAAAAACCAGTGATCTGATCCCGCTGTGCCACCCGATTGGGTTGACCCGCGTGGCGGTCGAGTTTGAAGTGCTGATGGCTGAATCGACCGTGGTCTGCAAAGCCACCGCCGAAACCGTGGGCCAGACCGGCGTGGAGATGGAAGCCCTGACCGCCGTGCAAGTGGCGCTGCTCACCATCTATGACATGTGCAAAGCGGTGGACCGGGGCATGACCATCAACGGCGTGACCTTGCTTGAAAAGCATGGGGGCAAGTCGGGGAGCTTCATTGCGCCGGTTTGACGGCTTCGGCTTCTGAGGGAAATGCGATTTTCATCAGCGCACGGTGCCGCTCAGCGGTCGCTTTGTCGCCTGTCATGTCGGCGGCTTCGATCACTTTGCGGATGACTTTGGGCTCGGGTGAATAGTGGAGCATGGCTTGTCCGCTGGCCAGCAGGCGTGCGGCGTTCTCAGGGGTGAGCGGCGTCACTGAAAACTCGGCAAACTGCGCGGTGGCCTCAAACAAGACACTGCTTTTGGCCAAGGCCAGTGCATCCCCAGACCACAGGCCTGTGCGTTGGCTGGCGGGGATGAAGATTTGCCGAACACGTGCATAGTCCACGGCGATAAAAGCGACGGCAGCCAAGATGGCTGTGCCCACCACAGGCAAGACGCGCTGCTGCATGACCGATGAATTCAGATGCGCTCGCAGCAAGAGCACGGCGCACAGCAAGACCGCCACCTGAAAAGGACCGTACCAAAGCGGAAACTCCAGCAGGCTGTGCAAGCCAACCACGGCCAACACGCCCCAGGCCAATTGTGCAGGCGTGTCGCGCGATTGCCAGGGTCGCATGCGCAAGCTGAGCACCAGCAGACTGAGCGTGACCAGCACTGCCACGGGAATGCCCAGAGCGAAGGCCAGCTGCAAAGGTCCGTTGTGGGCATTGCCCAGGATGTCGCAAAAGCGTTTACCTGAATAGCTGGCGCTGTAATGCGCGTATTTGAGTTCGTTCCAGCCCCATCCCGACCAAGGCTTTTGCGCGATGAGTTCCAGCACATTGCGCCACAGCACTTTGCGACTGCCGCAGCCGTCATCATTAGAGAGACGCGTCAAGACACTGACGCTGTCCTGCCCTGAGCTCAGGGACAGAATTTGAGGCAGCGCCCAGGCAGCGAGTGCGTAAACGCCCAAGGCCCACAGAGCCAGCCGCCAAGACAAGCGCTGTGGCTGTGTCTTGTCCCGCCAGGACCACCAGAGCAGAAGACCTGTCACCAACAGCATCTGCAGCAAGCCGGTGCGTGAATGGGTGGCGGCATTGCCCAGGGCCACCAGGGTCAGCATTCCGATGGCCTGCGGGCGCGGCAAGCCCATGCGCACCCAACAAACAATGGCTACGACACCCATGGACGTGAGCGTGGCCAGTTGGTTGCGCTGGCGCAAATTGCCCCTGGCCTCTCCCATGTATTCGGGCACATGGGCCAGAGGCGCCAAGGCATCGGCATGACCGAAGTACTGCAGCAGACCGATCACGCTGCTGAGCACGGCCGCGATGGCCCAGCCCCGTGCGATGTCCACAGGGCGAAGCGTCCAGCCCGACACCAGCAACAGGCCCACGCATCCCCAGCTGATCAGCAGTGGCACCACATTGGCCAAGGGCGAAGGTGCCCAGGGCTCAAGCCAGGGCAAGACCAGCAAAAAGCTCAAGCACCAGGCTTGGTAAGTCTTCGCGGGTGGAGAACGATCAAACGGAGTCACAAGTGCACCATGAAAAACGCCCTGCTTGGGGCAGGGCGTTGATGTGAGAGGGAAGAGTCAGGAGGCCTTGCATGAAGCGGGCAAATATTTGACCGGCAAGCCATTGCTGGTGGCCGGGCCGCAGCGCCAACCCGCGATGGTTTTGCCGCCATCGGTCGTGCCGACCACGGCGGTGTCGCCAGTTTGCAAAGGGGTCAAGGCGATGGCATTGGCCGAGCTGCTGGTGGTGCCGCGCAAGGCGGTGTGGTTGCCCACCACGGTGATCACGCCGTTGGCATCAACGGCGATGCTGGTGACGTATTTGCTGGTCTGGCTGTCGCAGGCTTTGGGCAGTGTCTTGGACACATCGGCGTCAGAAGAAGAACTGACCGCTTCGTTCACAGCGGTTTTGCAACCGTTGGCCGCCAGCAGCATTTCAGACACTTTGGCGCGGATGGTGTAGTCCTGATACGCCGGCAAGGCCAGTGCGCCCAAGATGCCGATGACCGCGATCACGATCATCAGCTCGATCAATGTCAAACCGTGTTGCCTGTTTTTCATGGCATGCCTCCCTGTTGAATGGAGTTCGATGGTAAATGAATCGCCACCGAAACTCCACCCACCGGACTTCACTCGGCCTTGGCTTTTCCGCCCAGTTTGCCGATGGCCAAAACCAGTGCAGCCCCCAATGCCGGACCGACCAAGTGCAGCCAGCTGTTGGCTTCGACAAAGGACTTCAGGGCGACATCGCTGACGATGGTTTCACCGCCCACCCAGCCGATCAGTCCGGCACCCAGGATGATGATGACCGGGAAGCGGTCCATCAGTTTGATCATCAGTTTGCTGCCAAAGATCACCAGCGGGATGCTGATGGCCAGACCCAGCACCAGCAGTGTCATGCTGCCCTTGGCAGCGGCGGCGACGGCAATCACGTTGTCCAGGCTCATCACCAGGTCAGCAATCAGGATGGTGCGGATCGCGACCCACAAGCCTGCTTTTTCGCCATCAGCGCCTTCGTCCTCATCTTCTTCGTGCAGCAACTGCGTGCCGATCCACAACAGCAAGATGCCGCCAATGATTTGCAGGTAAGACAGTTCCAGCAGTTTGGCAGCCACCACCGTCAAACCAATGCGCAACACAACAGCAGCGCCCGAGCCAAACATGATGGCTTTCTTTTGCTGTTCAAGGGGTAATGACCGTGCGGCCAAAGCGATCACGACGGCGTTGTCGCCCGACAAAATGATGTTGATCCAGATGATCTTGATCAGACCGATCCAGAAGTCTGCGTTTTGCAGCATGTCCATGTTGTTCTCCGTAGGTATAAAAGACAAAGCGCTGACAACCTGCGTTGACAGCGCTTTGAGTTGCAGGTGCCCGAGTTTAACGGGCCATACCTGCAAAGGCGTGCGTAATTGCCCTTATCTGCGAGCCTTGAGTGACTCGCACCGGGGGATTACTTCAACTGAGCCTTGAGCAGTTTGCCCAGTTCAGACGGGTTGCGTGTGACGATGAAGCCGCACTCTTCCATGATGGCCAGCTTGGCATCGGCCGTGTCGGCACCGCCAGAGATCAAGGCACCAGCGTGGCCCATGCGCTTGCCGGGAGGGGCAGTCACACCGGCGATGAAGCCCACAACGGGCTTCTTCATGTTGGCCTTGCACCATTGAGCGGCTTCGGCTTCGTCTGGACCGCCGATTTCACCGATCATGATGACGGCGTCGGTGTCTGGATCGTCGTTGAAAGCCTTCATCACGTCGATGTGCTTCAAACCGTTGATCGGGTCGCCACCGATACCGACGGCGCTGGACTGGCCCAGACCGACTTCGGTCAACATCGCCACGGCTTCATAGGTCAAAGTGCCCGAACGGGACACCACGCCGATGCGGCCCTTGCGGTGGATGTGACCGGGCATGATGCCGATCTTGATTTCGTCAGGCGTGATCAAGCCAGGGCAGTTGGGGCCCAGCAGCAAGGTTTTCTTGCCGCCAGCAGCTTCCTTGGCCTTCATTTTGTTGCGCACTTCGAGCATGTCACGCACTGGAATGCCTTCGGTGATGCAAATCGCCATGTCCAGGTCGGCTTCAACGGCTTCCCAGATGGCTGCTGCTGCGCCTGCTGGAGGCACGTAGATCACCGATACGGTTGCGCCAGTTTGCGTGGCGGCTTCCTTGACGGAGGCATAGATTGGGATGTTGAAGATGGACTCGCCAGCCTTCTTGGGGTTCACACCCGCGACGAAGCAGTTCTTGCCGTTCGCGTATTCCTGGCACTTCTCAGTGTGGAACTGACCGGTCTTGCCGGTGATGCCTTGGGTGATGACTTTGGTGTCTTTGTTGATGTAGATCGACATGTGATTCTCCTGGCTTACTTAACAGCAGCAACAATCTTGGTGGCTGCTTCAGCCATGGTGTCAGCGGCAATGATCGGCAGACCGGATTCGGCCAACAGTTTCTTGCCCAGCTCTTCGTTGGTGCCCTTCATGCGCACGACCAGTGGCACGGACAGGTTCACGGCCTTGCAGGCTGTGATCACGCCGGTGGCGATGGTGTCGCACTTCATGATGCCGCCGAAGATGTTGACCAGAATGCCTTTGACATTCTTGTTGGCCAGCATGATCTTGAAGGCTTCAGTGACCTTCTCGGCTGTCGCGCCGCCGCCCACGTCTAGGAAGTTGGCAGGCTCGCCGCCGAACAACTTGATGGTGTCCATGGTGGCCATGGCCAAGCCAGCGCCGTTGACC
>JBEEJQ010000180.1:0-4646 GCA_041169105.1 Pseudomonadota bacterium
TTCAGGACGTGCCTGCAAGATGTAAAGCTGACCGTCCGTGCCGTCCTTGCCCCACTCGATGTCCATGGGGCGGCCATAGTGCTGCTCGATGATGACCGCGTAGTGGGCCAATTGCTCGATTTCGGCATCGGTCAAGCTGTAGCGGTTGCGCAGTTCAGCGGGCACATCAACGGTTTTTACCAATTTACCTGAAGCGGCTTTTTCCTCGGGGCTGGCGAACACCATCTCGATCAATTTGGAGCCCAAATTGCGGCGGATCACGGCACGGTTGCCGGCCGCCAGCATGGGCTTGTGCACATAAAACTCGTCCGGGTTCACAGCACCTTGGACCACCGTCTCACCCAGGCCGTAGCTGGAGGTGATGAAGACCACGTCTTCAAAGCCCGATTCGGTGTCAATCGTGAACATCACACCGGCCGCGCCCAGGTCGGAGCGGACCATGCGCTGCACACCGGCGGACAAGGCCACATCGGCGTGGGCAAAGCCTTTGTGCACGCGGTAGCTGATGGCACGGTCGTTGTACAAGGAGGCAAACACTTCCTTCATTTTGTGCAGCACATCGTCGATGCCCACCACGTTCAGGAAGGTTTCTTGCTGGCCCGCAAACGAGGCATCGGGCAAGTCTTCGGCCGTGGCGGAAGAACGAACGGCAAACGAGGCGTCCGGGTTGCCGCCTTGCAGGCGAATGAACTCTTCACGAATGGCTTGTTCCAGATCAGCCGGGAAGGGTTGCGCCTCCACCATGGCACGGATTTCTGCTCCCGCTGCGGCCAGGGCGCGGACATCTTCGGTGTCCAGCGCGTCCAAACGGGCGTTGATGCGGTCCGTCAGGCCGCCAAATTTCAGGAATTCACGAAAGGCGTGGGCCGTGGTTGCAAAACCGGTGGGCACACGCACCCCTGTGGGCAGCTGGGAAATCATCTCTCCCAAGCTGGCATTTTTTCCGCCGACCGACTCCACATCGGTCATTCGCAATTTCTCAAATGGCACGACCAAAGCGGCCGGATCAAACAAAACAGACATGAGAAGCTCCAAAGTTAAAAACCGGGCTCCATGTGTCAGGCAAGGTGGTGTTGTTCTGTTTATCGAACCTGAGACCTGAGTGCCATGGATAATTAAATCATTTTAGGGGCTCAGCAGGCCCTGCCCTTTGAAATTTTTTTGCACACCATGTCCAAACGCACTGTTTTCTTTGTCTCTGACGGCACCGGCATCACAGCTGAAACTTTTGGCAACGCCATCCTGGCGCAGTTCGACATGAAAACCCGGCATGTCCGCCTGCCCTTCACCGACACCATTGACAAAGCCCATCAAGCGGTGCGCCAGATCAACCACACGGCCGAGACCGAAGGCAACAAACCCATCGTCTTCACCACCCTGGTCAACATGGAAGTGCTCAAAGTGCTGCAAGAACATTGCCAGGGCATGCTGCTGGACATGTTTGGCACCTTCGTGCACCCACTAGAACAAGAGCTGGGCATCAAGTCGCACCACCGGGTCGGGCGTTTTTCGGATGTGAGCAAAAGCAAGGAATACCACGACCGGATCGAGGCGATCAACTTCTCGCTGGCCCATGACGATGGCCAGTCCAATCGCGATCTGGAGTCGGCCGATGTGATCCTGGTCGGTGTCAGCCGCAGCGGCAAAACACCCACCAGCTTGTACCTGGCCATGCAACATGGCTTGAAAGCAGCTAACTACCCCTTGATTCCTGAAGACTTTGACCGCCGCCATCTGCCGCCTGCGCTGGTGCCCCACCGCAAAAAGATTTTCGGCCTCAGCATTCAGCCAGACCGACTGGCCGAGATCCGCGCTGAGCGACGCCCGGATTCACGCTATGCCAGCATTGAAAATTGCCGCATGGAGGTCTCGGAAGCAGAAGCCATGATGCGACGCTCCGGCATCCGCTGGCTGTCCACCACCACCAAGTCCATCGAAGAGATCGCCACCACGATCTTGCAGGAGATCCGCCCCGAGCGACTCATTTATTGAGTCGCCCTCGCCTGTTCCGGCAGCTCAGGGGGCCAATGTGGCGGCAATACGCTCGGCGTATTGCCGGGCCATTGCGGGGTCGCGCGCCTCCACCATGACACGTACCAATGGCTCCGTGCCGCTGGCACGGATCAAGACGCGGCCAGAATCCCCTAAAGCTGTTTCAGCGGCCTTGGTCGCATCCCAGAGGGCTTGATGGCCTTGCCAGTCAAACCCGGGTTTCAAGCGCACATTGATCAAGGTTTGCGGGAACAGATCGATGCCTTCCAGCAATTGCGCCAGGGTCTGACCACTGCCCACACAGGCTTGCAAAACCTGCAAGGCGCTGACCAGGCCATCGCCCGTGGTGTGCTTGTCCAGGGCCAACAAATGGCCCGATCCTTCCCCGCCCAAGAGCCAGCCCTTGTCGTGCAAGACCTCGAGCACATAGCGGTCACCCACCTTGGCACGCACAAAGTGGACGCCTTTCTTTTTGAGGGCCACCTCCACCGCCATATTGGTCATCAGGGTGCCGACGGCACCGGGCACCGCTTCGTCACGGGCGAGGCGATCGGCCACCATCAAATACAGCAATTCATCGCCGTTGAACAAGCGCCCCGAGGCGTCCACCAATTGCAGGCGATCAGCATCCCCATCGAGCGCCACGCCGTAATCGGCCTGCTGGTCCTTGACCAATTGGACCAAGGCCTCCGGATGTGTGGCCCCCACGCCTTTGTTGATGTTCAGGCCATCGGGCGAACAGCCCATGGAAATGACCTCGGCACCCAGTTCATGAAAGACCTTGGGCGCAATTTGGTAAGCCGCGCCATGGGCCGCATCCACCACGATCTTCAGGCCTTTGAGGGTCAAGTCATTGGAAAAGGTGCTCTTGCAAAACTCGATGTAGCGTCCTGCCGCATCGTTGAGCCGCCGGGTTTTGCCAAGGGCGGCAGAGTCCACCCAAACCGGGTCCTCCAGCAAGGCCGCCTCCACGGCCTCTTCCCAGGCATCGGACAACTTGGTGCCTTGGGCGCTGAAAAACTTGATGCCGTTGTCCGCAAACGGGTTGTGGCTGGCACTGATGACCACCCCCAAGGAGGCGCGTTGTGCACGGGTCAGGTAGGCCACGGCAGGCGTCGGCACGGGCCCCAGCAAGACCACATCCACACCCGCCGAATTGAAGCCCGACTCCAGCGCGCTTTCAAGCATGTAGCCGGAAATGCGCGTGTCCTTGCCAATCAATACCGTCGGATGGGCTTCCTGTGATTTCAAAACACGCCCAACAGCGTGCGCCAGACGCAAAATGAAATCTGGCGTGATGGGTTTTTGACCGACCGTGCCACGAATGCCATCTGTACCGAAATATTGCCGCGCCATGCCTACAGTCCTGAATTTTGTAATTGATCGTTGATTTTATGACGGCTCATCACGCTGCCATCAAGCCTGTGTGCGTCACGTCACCTTCAGGCCATTTTCAGGCATTGCCCTGAACTGCTTGCCAGACCTTCAGGGCATCCACCGTGTCTTTGACATCGTGCACACGCACGACGCTGGCACCTCGCTCCACCGCCAACAAAGCGGTAGCCACACTGGCCGCTTGTCGCTGGGCAGGCTCGGGCACTTGGCCCTCGTGCTCGAGAACCGACCCCAAAGAAGACTTGCGCGACCATCCTGCCAGCAGCGGGCGCTGCAAATCCAACAGCTCTGCCTGACGGGCCAACAAACGGAAATTCTGAGCCACTGTTTTGCCAAAGCCAATGCCCGGGTCCAAGACCAAACGCTGAGCATCCACCCCCAAGCGCCGCAAAGATTGCAGACGCTCCTGCAAAAACAGGCGGACCACATCCAGAACATCCCCATCCATGGTGTGCAGCTGCATGCTCTGCGGCTCCCGATGCATGTGCATCAGGCACACCCCACAGCGCGGGTGCGAAGCCACCACCGCCTCAGCTCCACTTTGGCGCAAAGCCCAGATGTCGTTGATGATGTCGACCCCCAGATCCAGCACAGCTTGCATGACTTGGGGCTTGTAGGTGTCCACCGAAATCGGCACATTCCAGCGCACCAACTCCTTCAAAATCGGCACCAAGCGTGCCAACTCCAACTCAGCAGGCACCACCTCTGCGCCTGGACGGGTGGACTCCCCACCGACATCGAGAATGGCCGCCCCCTCCTCAAGCAGCATCTGCGCATGCTGCAAGGCACTTGAGGTGTCGGCATGGCTGCCACCATCCGAAAAAGAATCCGGTGTCACATTGACAATGCCCATCACCAGAGGGCGTGACACATCCAGATCAAAACGTGTGGTTTGCCAAATCATGTCCATGGGTTTTCCTTCTTCATGCAGCCCACCATGAAAAACGGGGCACAAGGCCCCGTTCGCATGCACGGCTTGATGTTCACTCAAGCGGCTGTGGTCGCAGGTTCTGCCTGCACAGCAGGTGTGCCGCCACCCGAGCCCCCCCCGGAGGGCGGGTTACGCGGTGTCCAGTCCTTGGGCGGCATGGGGTCGCGCCCGGCCATGATGTCGTCGAGCTGGTCCTTGTCGGTGGTTTCCCATTCCAGCAAAGCCTTGGCCATGGCATGCATCTGGTCGCTGTGCTCTTCAATCAGACGACGGGCCAAGCTGTACTGCTCATCGATGATGCGGCGCACCTCGGCATCCACCTTTTGCA
>JBEEJQ010000181.1:0-4623 GCA_041169105.1 Pseudomonadota bacterium
GGGTCAGCTGAGCGGCCTGATCGATGCCGAACGCGTTTTGAAGCGCGTCAAGGGGATCGCCTTCACCCGCTTTTCCAGCGCCGATGTGGTGCGCCACCCGCTGGTGGCCCGCATTGTGGACGCGTACGACGCACAAGGCAGCGCGGTCATGCGTGCCGGCATCAGCACCCGCCGCAAGCCTTTGCCCACCGACGATTGAACACCCGACAGAAACCCGATAAGCACCCATGGCCCTGCAACAACTCCAACTCTCGCTGCAATTTGGCGACTTCCCCCACAAAGCCCGCCACCGCGCCGCCCTGCCCCGCCACGCGGTGACCCGCGCCATTCGCCATGCCTTGGCCGACGATGCCGAGATCACCGTGCGGATCGTGGGCGAAGAGGAAGGCCGCGAGCTCAACAAGAGTTACCGCAAAAAAGACTACGCCACCAACGTGCTGACCTTCGACTACGCGCAAGAGCCCACGGTGATGGCCGACTTGGTGCTGTGCGCTCCGGTGGTGGCGCGTGAGGCCAAGGAGCAGGGCAAGACGCTGGCGGCGCACTATGCGCATTTGCTGGTGCACGGCACTTTGCACGCACAGGGCTGGGACCACGAGACGAGCGAGGCCGATGCTGAGGAGATGGAAGCCTATGAGGTGGAGATTCTGGCGGGCCTGGGGCTGAAGAACCCTTATCGCTGACTTTGCAAGGTCTCGGCTGGGGCAGGCCTCGTTTGAGGTGGGGCCGGGTTCCTCATACCGGGGTACCGAAAATCGTCACCCGGCCCCACCCCAAACGAGACCATGGTGCGCATCAAGCACTCCTGAATTTTTTGAATAACCACTCAGGTGGATGGGGGGAAGCGGCGGGCGACAATTTCTGTGTACCCGCAGCATGAGGAGCCCGCCGCTTCCCCCCGTCCACCGGTCTCCAAAGAATCAGATCAAGCGCACTTTGACGGTTTTGCCCTTGATCTTGCCACGCGACAACTGCGCCTCGACCTTCTTGGCCAGATCGGCCTGAACGGCCACATAGGTCGAAAACTCGTTCACATTGATCTTGCCGACCTGCTCGCGGGTGAGACCACACTCACCGGCTAAAGCCCCCATCACATCGCCTGCGCGAATCTTCTCCTTGCGCCCCCCCACGATCTGCAAAGTGCGCATCGGCGGACGCAAAGGGCCGCCCGCTGCGGGCGTCAAGATCGACAAAGGTTGCCAATCGGACTCACGGCCTTGCAGCACCTCGATCTTGCCGACCGAGCCCATCTCGTCCATGCTGACCAGGGTCAGCGCCAAGCCTTCGGCATCGCCTCGGCCGGTGCGGCCAATGCGGTGGATGTGGATTTCGGGGTCGGGCGTCACGTCCACGTTGATCACGGCCTCCAGGCCCTGCACATCGAGCCCGCGTGAAGCCACATCGGTGGCCACCAGCACCGAGCAGCTGCGGTTGGCAAACTGCACCAGCACCTGATCGCGCTCGCGCTGCTCCAGCTCGCCATACAAGGCCAAGGCGCTCAGGCCTTGCGCTTGCAGCACGGCCACCACATCGCGGCACTGCTGCTTGGTGTTGCAAAACACCAGCGTGCGCTCGGGGCGGTAGTGCGCCAGGATGTTCGACACGGCATGCAAACGCTCGTGCTCACCCACTTCAAAAAAGATCTGGCGGATCTTGTGTTCGCTGTGCTGGGCTTCAACCTGGATGGTCTGCGGCTGGCGCATGAACTGCGCGGCCAGCTTGTCGATGCCTTCAGGGTAAGTGGCCGAAAACAGCAAAGTCTGGCGGTCTTTGGCGCATTGCCGCACCACCTTGGCGATGTCGTCAAAAAAGCCCATGTCCAGCATGCGGTCAGCTTCGTCCAGCACCAGCGTGTTCACACCGGCCAAGCTGAGCGAGCCACGCTCCAGGTGGTCAAGAATGCGACCGGGTGTGCCCACGACGATGTCAGCGCCATGCTCCAGGCTCACGGTCTGGCCGCGCAGGGCCACGCCACCGCACAAGGTGACCACCTTCACGTTCTGGCGAGCACGCGCCAGGCGGCGGATTTCCATCGTGACCTGATCGGCCAGCTCGCGTGTAGGGCACAAGATCACCGCTTGCACCGGCGCACTGGGCGAGCCCGCGCTTTGCAAGCGCTCGATCAGGGGCAGGCCAAAGGCCACGGTCTTGCCACTGCCGGTGCTGGCCTGGGCGATCAGGTCTTTGCCCGCCAAAGTCACGGGCAAGCTGGCGGCCTGGATGGGGGTCATCTGGGCAAAGCCCAGTTGCTCGAGGTTTTGAAGGGTGGCAGGGGCCAGCGTGAGCTGGTCGAAGCGAGCCGACTTGGCGGTCGCGGCAGAAGAAGTTGCAGTCATGCGGAGATTATCGTTGGATGCCCCGCGCCGAGTGCTCAGGCCGTCATGCGCATCGGAATGGTGATCGGACCGTCATTGACCAGCGACACTTTCATGTCGGCAGCAAAACGGCCGGTTTGCACCACGGGGTGCGCGGCTCGGGCCTGTGCCACAAAGTGTTCGTACAGACGGCGGCCCTCATCAGGCGCTGCCGCTTGGGTGAAGCTGGGGCGGTTGCCGCCGGCCACATCGGCCGCCAGGGTGAATTGGCTCACCACCAGCAATCCGCCTGCGACATCTTGCACGCTGAGGTTCATCTTGCCGGCTTCGTCGCCGAAGATGCGCAGCTTGAGCATCTTGGCCAGCATCTTGTCGGCCACGGCCTCGGTGTCGCCCTTTTCGGCGCACAGCAAGACCAACAGACCCGCACCGATCTGGCCGATCACCTCGCCTTCGACCCGCACGCAGGCTTCACTGACACGCTGGAGAACCGCGATCACTGGACATCCTTGGGGTCATCGATGTGGGCCTCCACATCGCTGGGCAAGAGTTGGATGGTGGCGCGCAAACCCGGCACAGCATCCATCAAGGCACGCTCCACTTGGCTGCGCAAAGCCGCCGCATGACCGAGCGACCAGTTCGAGGGCATGTGCATGTGCATGTCCACAAAGCGGCGCTGTCCGCCCTTACGGGTGACCACATGGTCAAAGCGGATGACTTCGCGACCGTCGATGTCGTACACAAAACGCGCCAGCACTTTCTGAATGTCTTGCTGCACGTCCGCTTCCACCGCCTCGTCCATCAGGCCTTGCGAAGACTGCCAGACCAGGTGCGCACCTTCTTTGAGGATGTTCAGCGCCACCGCGATGGCCACCAGCGCATCCAGCCACAACCAGCCGGTCACATGGACCAAGGCGATGCCGACGATCACGCCCGCAGAGGTCCACACATCGGTGACGAGATGGCGGGCATCGGCCTCCAGCGCCAGCGAGCGGTGCTGGCGTGCGGCGCGAAACATCACCCAGGACAGCACGCCATTGAGTGCCGAGCTGCCCACCGACAGGGCCAAGCCCCAGCCTACCTGCTCCAGGGGCTGTGGATCAAACAGCCGATGCCCAGCGGCCCACACGATGCCAAGAGCCGCCACGATGATGAGCAAGCCCTCAAAACCGGATGAAAAATACTCCGCCTTGTGGTGGCCGTAAGGGTGGTCTTCGTCAGGCGGCATTTCGGCCACGGTGACCATCATCAAACCGAAGATGGCGCTGGCCAAGTTGACCAGCGACTCCATCGCATCCGACAGCAAGCCAACCGAATCGGTCAGCCACCAGGCCAATGTCTTGAGCCCAATGGTGATCAAGGCCACGGCCACCGACGCCCAAAGCAGTCGTTTGGGGGTCATCCAGGCGTCCAGTGATTTCATGCAGGTGCGGCTTGAGGTCCTTGGCGGGGTGATCAATCAGGCCAGTGTGACTTTGGCAAACTTGCGCTTGCCGACCTGGACGACGTAAGTGCCCGCTTCGAGCTTGAGGCCCTTGTCACTGATCACGCTCGAATCCACACGCACACCACCGCCGTCGATCAGGCGGCTGGCTTCGCTGGTGGACGGGGCCAAACCCGCCAACTTGAGCAAAGCGCCAATGCCCAAAGGTGCCCCCGACAAGGACACTTCAGGGATGTCATCGGGCACGCCGCCCTTGCTGCGGTTGATGAAGTCCTGCTCTGCGGCATCGGCCGCTGCAGCGCTGTGAAAGCGTGCGGTGATTTCCTTGGCCAACATGACTTTGGCGTCCTTGGGGTTGCGCCCGCCTTCGATCTCTTTTTTGAGCGCTTCGATCTCGGCCATCGTCTTGAAGGACAGCAGGGTGTACCAGCGCCACATCAGGGTGTCCGAGATGCTCAGCACCTTGGCGAACATGCTGTTGGCCTCTTCGGTGATGCCGATGTAGTTGTTCTTGGACTTGGACATTTTGTCCACACCGTCCAGGCCTTCGAGCAAAGGCATGGTCAAGATGCACTGCTGTTCCTGACCGTATTCGGCCTGCAGGTGACGGCCCATCAGCAAGTTGAATTTCTGGTCGGTGCCGCCCAGCTCCAGATCGCTTTTGAGCGCCACCGAGTCATAACCCTGCATCAGCGGGTACAAAAATTCGTGCACCGAAATCGGTGTGCCGGCATGGAAACGGTCGTGGAAATCGTTGCGCTCCATCATGCGGGCCACGGTGTATTTGGCGGCCAGCTGGATCATGCCCATGGAGCCCAGCGGCAAGGACCATTCGCTGTTGTAGCGGATCTCAGTCTTGGCCGG
>JBEEJQ010000182.1:0-4613 GCA_041169105.1 Pseudomonadota bacterium
ACCACTGGCTATCGCCAAACGGGTGCCGCCTTGCAGACTTTGCAGCAAGCCGCTGAGCATGGCTGCATTGCGGTAGGGGGTTTCAATCCACAGCTGTGTCTGTCCGGTTTTGTGGGCCAGCGATTCGAGCTGTTTCAGGCGTGCAGAGCGCTCCCCCGCGTCTTGCGGCAGGTAGCCCACAAACGCAAAGTTTTGGCCGTTCAGCCCGCTGGCAGCCAGGGCCAAGAGCAAAGAGACAGGGCCCACCAAGGGGATCACGGTCAGGCCCAGATCGTGCGCAGCCCGCACCACCGAGCTGCCGGGGTCGGCCACGGCGGGCATGCCCGCTTCACTGATCAGTCCGATGTCGTGGCCCTTCAAAGCAGCGACCAGCAAAGGTTTGCCGTCAAAGCCCGATTGGTGGTCGCCCTTTTTGTGCACATGACGTGGCAGTTCGGTGATTTGTTGCTCTGCCAAGGGCGCGACCAAGGGGTGAGACTCGCCCACGCGCTTGAGGAAGGCGCGGGTGCTTTTGGCGTTTTCGCAGACCCAGTGTTGCAAGCTGGCCGCGATGGCCAGGGTGCTGACAGGCAGGACATCGCTCACAGGGGCTTGTTCCGAGCAGCCAAAGTCCAGCGGGGTAGGCACCAGGAACAGGCGGCCTTTGCTTTGCGGGGCGTTCACAGCAGTTTCACTCCGGCTTGGCGCAGCAAACGTGTGGTGCGGATCAAGGGCAGACCAATCAGTGCGGTCGGGTCGTCGTTGTCGATGGATTCGAGCAGGGCAATGCCCAGGCCTTCGCTTTTGGCACTGCCGGCGCAGTCATAAGGTTTTTCGGCCTGCAGATAAGCTTCGATCTCTTCGTCGCTCAGGTCGCGAAAGACCACCCGCACAGCGGCCAGGTCCACCGCTTCGAAGCCAGTGGCCAGGCAGACCACGGCCAAAGCGGTTTGGAAAATGACGGTTTGACCGCGCATCTGTCGCAGCTGCTGCACGGCGCGGGCGTGTTCACCCGGCTTGCCCAAGGGCTGGCCAGCCAGGTCGGCCACTTGGTCGGAGCCAATCACCACCGATTCGGGGTGTTTTTGGGCCACTGCTTTGGCTTTGGCCAGGGCCAGGCGCAAGGCCAGGTCGCGTGGGGATTCGCCAACGGCAGGCGTTTCGTCCACATCGGGAGCGGCAACGGTGAAGGGAATGCGCAGGCGCTCCATCAACTCACGGCGGTAGCGCGAGGTGGAGCCCAGCACCACGGCACGCAGGTTTGCGGACGCTGAAACAGGGGGCTTTGCGGAAATGCTCATGGGGTGATTCTCTTACACTGCAGGGATGGAAAAAAAATTGGATCCCTCGCATTTGGATGTTGTGGCCTTTGCCCGTGACGGCGCAAGCTTGGAGGGGCAGTCACCCCTGAGCGCTTTGCCGCGCTTGCTGGATGAGCAAGTCGCTGGCGATTTGCAAGCCGGGCAAGTGTTGTGGCGTCTGCAAGGACGTCTGGAGCCGCAGTCGGGCGGTGCCGATCAGATTTGGCTGGATGTGCAGGCCTCGGTGGCCTTGCCCATGCAGTGTCAGCGATGCCTGACCCCTGTGCTGGAGACGGTGGAGGCCGAGCGCTCTTTCCGTTTCGTGGCGGATGAAGCCACAGCCGCCGCACTGGACGATGAGGCGGAAGAAGACATTTTGGTGATCAGCCGGGATTTCGATGCACTGGCGCTGGTGGAAGATGAGTTGATCTTGTCCCTGCCCCTGGTGCCTTTGCATGAGGTGTGTCCGAAAGTCATGCCCATGTCGGCGGTGGACCCGGAGTTCGAGTCTGAGTCGGTCAAGCCGAACCCCTTTGGGGTTCTGGCGGGTCTGAAAACCGGCAAGTCTTGATCTTTGGGTTCGATCTGTTCAAAGGGCTTGGCTTAGGCTATAATCGATGGCTTCGCTCAGTTCTTTTCTGAGTGACCTCTGTCATCAACCAGAAGCTGCGTTGTATTTGCGCGGCCTCCAAGCTTCCAAGGAGCCATCATGGCTGTTCAGCAAAACAAAAAGTCGCCTTCCAAGCGCGGTATGCACCGTTCGCACAACGCACTGAACGTGCCAGGCATCGCTGTGGAACCCACCACCGGTGAAACCCACCTGCGTCACCACGTCAGCCCCAACGGTTTCTACCGTGGCCGCCAAGTGCTGAAGAACAAATCCGAAGCCTGATCGGCGTCAGCCCTCAGCCTCCAGAGGCCCGGCGCTACTTTTAAAGTAGCATCGGGCTTTTGTTTTTGTGGCTGTTGATTTGTATTGCCTCGTTTGAGTCCAAGGATTTCATGACCTCGTCCACCCCAATCACTGTGGCAGTCGATTGCATGGGCGGCGATCACGGCCCGCGTGTCACGCTGGCCGCTTGCCGTCGTTTCTTGTCGACTCACCCCGATGCCCATCTGCTGCTGGTGGGGCGTCCGGAGGCCCTGAGCGCCTTGTCCGATCCCCGCGCCCATGTGGTGCCAGCCACCGAAGTGGTGGAGATGGACGACCCCCTGGAAATTGCCCTGCGCAAGAAAAAAGACTCGTCCATGCGCGTGGCCATTGAGCAAGTGCGTGATGGCAAGGCAGGTGCGGCGGTGTCTGCCGGCAACACGGGGGCCTTGATGGCCATTGCCCGTTATGTGCTCAAAACCATGGACGGCATTGACCGTCCTGCCATTGCCGGTCAGATGCCCAACTTCAAGGGCGGCGGCACCACCATGCTGGACTTGGGGGCCAATGTGGACTGCACCCCCGAACATTTGCTGCAGTTTGCGGTGATGGGTTCGGCCCTGGTCTCGGTCTTGCAGAGCAAGCAAAATCCCACAGTCGGTTTGCTTAACATCGGTGAAGAAGCCATCAAAGGCAATGAAATCATCAAGAAAACCGGTGAATTGTTGCGATCTGCTGGTGATGCCGGTGATTTGAATTTCCACGGCAATGTGGAAGGCAACGACATTTTCAAAGGCACGGTTGACATCGTTGTTTGCGATGGTTTTGTGGGCAATGTGGCGCTGAAAGCCAGCGAAGGCCTGGCCACCATGATTGGCGGTTTTTTGAAAACCGAGTTTTCGCGCAATATCTTCACGAAAATCGCCGCCATCTTGGCGTATCCGGTTCTATCGTCTTTTAAAAATCGTGTGGATCACCGTCGTTACAACGGCGCAGCTTTGCTGGGTCTGCGTGGTTTGGTCTTCAAGAGCCACGGCTCGGCCGACGAGGTGGCTTTTGAAACGGCCCTGAACCGGGCTTATGATGCAGCCCGAAACCAATTGCTGGATCGCGTTCGTGAACGCATCGCGCATGCGGCCCCTTTGTTGATGGGGGCGCAAGCCGAGCGCTCCGAAGCGGTCACCACACCATGAGAATTTACTCCCGCATTTTGGGCACCGGCAGCTACCTCCCGGAAAAACGCCTGACCAACGCCGACCTGGCCGCCGAATTGGCCCAGCAAGGCGTGGAAACTTCCGATGAGTGGATCGTGGAGCGCACCGGCATCCGGTCGCGTCACTTTGCAGCCGACAACCAGGGCAGCAGCGATCTGGCCACTGAAGCCGCACGCAAGGCTTTGGCCGCTGCAGGCATCTCGGCAGATGACCTCGATCTGATCATCGTCGCTACATCGACCCCCGACATGGTGTTCCCATCGGTGGCGACCATGGTTCAGCACAAGCTGGGCACCGCAGGCTGCCCCGCGTTTGATGTGCAGGCCGTGTGCAGCGGCTTCATTTATGCGCTCACGATTGCCGATTCGATGATCCAGTCCGGCTCGGCCAAACGCGCCTTGGTGATTGGCTCGGAAGTGTTCAGCCGCATTCTCGACTTCAAGGACCGCACCACCTGTGTGCTGTTCGGTGATGGCGCCGGCGCTGTCGTGCTGGAGGCCTCTGAGAAGCCCGGTATTTTGGCCACCGATTTGCATGCCGATGGCAAGCACAAAGACATTTTGTGCGTGCCCGGTCACGTCAACAAAGGCGGCATCCTGGGTGATCCGGTGCTCAAGATGGACGGCCAGGCCGTGTTCAAACTGGCTGTGGGCGTGCTCGAAGAAACCGCCCGTGCCAGCTTGGCCAAGGCCAACTTGACCGATGCCGACATTGACTGGCTGATCCCGCACCAGGCCAACATCCGCATCATGCAAAGCACGGCCAAGAAGCTGAAGATGTCTTCCGACAAAGTGGTGGTGACCGTCGATCAGCACGGCAACACCTCCGCAGCCTCGATCCCGCTGGCGCTGGACACCGCCGTGCGCGACGGCCGCATCCAGCGCGGCCAGACCCTCATGCTCGAAGGCGTGGGCGGCGGCTTCACTTGGGGCTCGGTCCTCTTGCGTTATTGATCCGCTGTTGATTGACAGGCCCGGGACAGTGATGCGCGGCCCCCCCAAATCACTTTCCCGGATTCTTTCCAGATACAAAAAATTTGCACATGACCACATTTGCTTTTGTTTTTCCCGGCCAGGGCTCCCAATCGGTGGGCATGCTGGACGCTTGGGGCGACCACCCCGTGGTGCTTGAAACCCTCAAAGAAGCCTCTGACGCCCTGGGCGAAGACGTGGCCAAACTGATCCACGAAGGCCCCAAAGAAGCGCTGGCCATGACCACCAACACCCAGCCCGTGATGCTGGTGTCGGC
>JBEEJQ010000183.1:0-4565 GCA_041169105.1 Pseudomonadota bacterium
GCTCCAGCGAAGCGATGATCTCGACCAGCTTGTCGGGATCTTTCTCGTTGATCTCGATGTCGAACACGTCAATGCCCGAGAACTTCTTGAACAGGACGCCCTTGCCTTCCATGACCGGTTTGCTGGCCAGCGGGCCGATGTCGCCCAGGCCCAGCACAGCGGTGCCGTTGGTCACCACGCCGACCAGGTTGCCCCGGCTGGTGTACTTGAAAGCATTGGCCGGATCTTTAACGATTTCTTCGCAAGGGGCGGCCACGCCGGGCGAATAGGCCAGCGCCAAATCGTGCTGGTTGACCAGCTGCTTGGTGGGAGCGATGGCGATTTTGCCGGGGGTGGGGAACTCGTGGTATTCGAGTGCGGCTTTGCGCAATTGGGCGCGTTTTTCTTCAGCTTGGAGCTTGTTGCTCATGGTGATCTCCATCGTGTCATCGACCAGAAATTTCATCTGGTGATATTGTTTTTCCCATTGTAGTCCGCCGATGTCTCAAGGCACACTGCGTAAATCTGCGTACAAAGTGAGTTGGCTTTTGACTTTTACGCACAGATGGACCGCACGACAGGGCCACAGTCAGCGCAAATGCTTCCAGGCTTTGTGGCCCAAGGCCTGCGCGATCGACACCGCTTGCGGGCCCCGCTCCACCGTGAAGGACTCGCCGGCCCGCAAGATACCGCCCACATCCACCGCCAGATAAAAGCCACAGCGCCCGCTTTGCACCATGTCTTTGGCCGCTTGCTTGTAGCCCATGACCGCATTGAATTTGCCGCAAGGCTCTCGCGGCTGGGTCACGCGTAAAACCACCTGCTCAAAGCGCAATAGGTCGCCGATGAAAACCTGATCTTCCAGCAGGCCTTGCAGGCTGAGGTTTTCACCCAGATAGCCGGGAGCCAAAGGCTCATCGAACAAGGTGACGCCTTGCGCCTGGCGCTGCGCTTGCCACCAGGCCAAATGCTCCGAAGGCAAGGCGTAGATGGCCTTGCTCAGACCACCATGCACGCTCAAATCCGACTGTTCGTCGCCCTCAAGCCCCAGCGGGCCTGCCAGCGCCGCCCCGGCCACGGGTGTCTTGCCGATCGCCGACATGAGCTTGCGCTCACCCACCATGAGGGGGCGAACCCGCCCCGTCTGAATGGACAACACACGCGCCGTCTGTGTCATCGTGCTCAAGCCCGCATCAGGGCTTCGATCTCATCGGCTTTGACCGGCACGCCGCGCGTGATCAGCTCGCAACCGGTGTCGGTCACGATGGCGTCGTCTTCGATGCGGATGCCAATGTTCCAGAACTGCTCGGGCACACCTTCGGCAGGGCGCACATACAAGCCCGGCTCGATGGTCAGCACCATGCCCGGCTGCAAGATGCGGCTGGGTCGGTCCTTGATGGTTTCGCCGCTCAGCGGATCTTTGCGTTCGCTGACCTGCCCCACCTGCGAGGGCTCCACATAGCTGCCGCAGTCGTGCACGTCCATGCCCAGCCAGTGGCCGGTGCGGTGCATGTAAAACGGAAAGTAGCTGCGGTTGGCGATCACGTCTTGCGCGGTGCCGACCTTGTTTTTATCGAGCAAGCCCAAGTCGAGCAAGCCCTGCGCCAGCACCGCCACGGTCGCATCGTGCGGGTCCACAAACCGAGCGCCCGCGTGGGTGGCGGCCACAGCGGCATCCTGCGAGGCCAGCACCAGGTCATACAAGGCACGCTGCGGCCCGGTGAATTTGCCGTTGGCCGGGAAGGTGCGGGTGATGTCGCTGGCGTAACCGTCCAGCTCGCAACCGGCATCGATCAGCACCAACTCGCCGTCGCGGATTTGCCCCGCATCGGCGCGGTAATGCAGCACACAGGCATTAGCCCCACCCGCCACGATGGAGCCATATGCCGGGTACTGTGAGCCGTGCTGGCGAAACTCGTGCAGCAGCTCGGCGTCCAGGTGGTATTCACGCACATCTTGGCCTGCCCGCAACATGGCGGCGCTGCGCTGCATGGCGCGAATGTGGGCACGGGCGCTGATGGCCGAGGCGCGGCGCATGATGTCCTGCTCGTGCGCATCTTTGACCAGACGCATCTCGTCGAGCAAGCTGCACAGATCGCGTTGCACCTCGGGGCACAAAGCGCCAAAACGCACACGGGCACGCACCGACTGCAACCAAGCGTCCACACGGCCTTCGAGCCCGGCATGCGTGGCAAAGGGGTACCAGACGGTGCTGCGGTTTTCGAGCAACTTGGGCATCTGCGCGGCCAGCTCGGCCGAGGAAAACGCTTTGCTCAATCCTAAAAACGTGGGCGCGGCGTCGGGGCCCAAACGGATGCCGTCCCAGATCTCGCGCTCCATGTCCTTGGGCTGGCAAAACAAAGTGGCCTCGCCTTCGGCGGTGATGACCAGCGTGGCGTTGGGCTCGCTGAAGCCCGTCAAGTAATAGAAATAACTGTCGTGCCTGTACAGGAAATCGCTGTCCCGGTTACGCTGACGCTCCGGCGCAGTCGGGACGATGGCGATGCCGCCCGCGCCCAGCTGTGCCGCTACGCGGGCGCGACGTTGGGCGTAAATGGATGCGTGTTCAATCATGGTGTTTGGAAAAATCTTTGCGGTCATTATGGCGTTCAGGCATTGAGCTGTGCCAAGCGCTCGGGCGTGCCCACATCGGTCCAAGGGCCGGTGTAAACCTCGCCCGAGACCTGTCCTCGGTCCATGGCGGCACGCAGCAAGGGCGCCAGGGCCAAGGCCACGCCTTGTGGATTGCCTGCGGGCAGGCCGCAGTCGGCAAAGAAAGCCCGCTTGTACAAAGCAATGGTGCTGAAGGTGTGGTCACAACCGGGGGCGCCTTTGGGCAGGTTCAGCACCGCGCCCGTGGGGGACAGGCCAAAGTCACCGCCCGGGTTGTGGCTCGGGTTGGGCACCAGCCACAGGTGCACCAATGCGTCGCTGGCGGCAAACCGCTTGGCGGCCTCTGCGGTGAACACAAAGTCGGGCGCAAACACATCGCCTGCCACCACCCAAAACACCTCAGCCAACTGGGGCAGGGCCCGGACGATGCCGCCAGCGGTCTCCAGCGCATGGCCAAAGTCGTGGCCCTCATGGGAATACGTCAACTCAACAGGTGGCAAGCCTTGCCAAACGACTTGCGTTCCAAAATGGGCGGGGATCAGCTCACCCAGCCAGGCGGTGTTGATCAGCTGCCGCGCAAAACCGCCTCGGGCCAAAGCCTGCATGGGCCATTGCATCAAGGGCTGGCCGCGCACGCTCAACAGGGGTTTGGGCAGGGTGTCGGTCAAGGGGCGCATGCGCTCGCCGCGTCCGGCGGCCAGGATCATGGCTTGGGCACCAGCGGGTGCGCTCACGTCAGAAGCAAAAGAATTCATGCCGCGATGTTGCCATGTTCCGTACTGCGCTTGTCGCTCGCAATAGGCACTGGGCAGCCCCATTGGCAGCTCAAGCCTGGCCCAAACCGCTAAAATCTCGGGTTTTCCAGAATACTTTTCCCGGAGTTGCCCCCATGGCCAATCAACAACAAATGGCAAATGCCATCCGCGCCCTCTCAATGGACGCTGTTCAACAAGCCAACTCCGGTCACCCCGGCGCCCCCATGGGCATGGCCGACATGGCCGTCGCGCTGTGGGGCGATCACCTGCAGCACAACCCCAAAAACCCGCACTGGGCCAACCGCGACCGCTTTGTGCTGTCCAACGGCCACGGCTCGATGCTGATCTATTCGGTGCTGCACCTGACCGGCTACAACCTGTCGGTCGATGACCTGAAAAACTTCCGCACCCTGCACAGCAAAACCGCCGGGCACCCCGAAGTGGGCGTGACCCCCGGCGTGGAAACCACCACCGGCCCGCTGGGCCAAGGCATCACCAACGCCGTGGGCATGGCCCTGGCCGAGAAGATGCTGGCTGCCGAGTTCAACCAGGACGGCCACAAGATCGTGGACCACCACACCTACGTGTTCATGGGTGATGGCTGCCTGATGGAAGGCATCAGCCACGAAGCCGTGGCCCTGGCCGGTGCCTGGAAGCTGAACAAGCTGATCGCCCTGTACGACGACAACGGCATCTCGATCGACGGCAAAGTCGCTCCCTGGTTCATCGACAACACGCCCCAGCGCTTTGCCGCCTGCGGCTGGAACGTGATCGACGCGGTGGACGGCCATGACGCCGTCGCCGTGTCCAAGGCCATTGCTGCAGCCAAACACAGCGCCGACAAGCCCACCCTGATCGTCTGCAAGACCTCCATTGGCAAGGGCTCGCCCAACCGTGCGGGCACCTCCAAAGCCCACGGCGAGCCATTGGGCGCCGAAGAAATCAAACTCACCCGCGAAGCCCTGGGCTGGACGGCTGAGCCTTTCAAGATCCCCAAAGAGGTCTATGCCGACTGGGACGCCAAGGCCGCTGGCGTTGCCCGCGAAGCCGCCTGGAACACCGCTTTTGCCGCTTACAAAGCCGTCTTCCCTGCACAAGCCAAAGAGTTCGTTCGCCGCATGAAGGGCGACTTGCCCAAGAACTTCAACCAAGTGGCGTTTGACGCCGTGGTCGCCGCCCACACCAAGGGCGAGACCGTGGCCAGCCGCAAGGCCAGCC
>JBEEJQ010000184.1:0-4554 GCA_041169105.1 Pseudomonadota bacterium
GTGTATGCCCGCGACATCGCCCGCGCCCGCACTTTTGGCTTCACCAAAGATGTGGAGATGATGCGCGCCAATGGCCTGGCCTTGGGTGGTGGTCTGGACAATGCCATCGTGATGGACGACTACAAGGTGCTGAACGCCGACGGTCTGCGTTACGACGACGAGTTCGTCAAACACAAGATCCTGGACGCCATGGGCGACCTGTACATCGTGGGCCACCCCTTGCTGGCGGCCTACAGTGCCTTCCGCTCGGGCCATGCCATGAACAACCAGTTGCTGCGTGCCTTGTTGGCGCAGCCCGATGCCTACGAGATCGTGACGTTCGAGAAAGACAGCCAGGCACCGCGCGGCTTTGCCGCCTTGCAGCCGGCCTGGTGATGGCGCTTCGGGCTTGCTGCGCATGAGCCAAACCACCCACCTTTTGTACTTGCACGGCTTCCGGTCTTCGCCGCAATCGGTCAAAGCCCGCAAGATGGCCATGTGGATGGCGCACGAGTTTCCCCATGTGCACTGGTGGTGCCCGCAATTGCCCGCATCACCCCGCCAAGCCATGGCCGAACTGTTGACCGGTGTGGCCGACTGGCCTGCTGGCCGCATGGCGGTGGTCGGCTCCTCTTTGGGCGGCTTTTATGCCACTTGGCTGTCCCGGCATCTGAGCTGTCCTGCGGTGCTGATTAATCCGGCTGTGCACCCTTCGCGGGATTTGGCGAAATACATCGGCGAACAAACGGCTTGGCACGACCCGGCGCAAAGCCTCTTTTTTGATGCTGCCTACATCCAGGAACTTCAAGCGCTGGAATCGCAAGCGCCCAACCCGCGGCCTCAGACCCTGGCCTTGATCGCCAAAGGCGACGAGGTGCTCGATTGGCGGGAAATGCTCGCCCGCCATCAGGCAGGCCGGGTCCATCTGATCGAGGGCAGCGACCATGCCTTGGGTGATTTCGATCTGTACAAGGCTGAAATCCTGGAATTTCTTCGCCTGGCCTGAGCCCCGCTACCCGGAACGGTGGGCTGGCATGGGAAAATCCGGGCATGTACGTATTATTTGAAGAAGCCGGCAAATTCATGGCCGGGAGGGTCATGTCCGAAGCCGAGGCTTCCGCGCAGGTCGAGCTGGACTCGGGCAAGCGGGTCAAAGTCAAGGCGGCGCAAATGCTGCTCAAGTTCGAAAAACCCGCGCCCGCTGCCTTGCTCAGCGAAGCGTCGGCCTTGAGCCCGAGCATCGAGCTGGAGTTGGCCTACGAATTCGCTTCCGACAATGAGTTCGGTTTCGCCGATCTGGCGCAAGACTATTTCAGCAGCGCGGCCACCACGGTGCAACAAGTCGCCGCCTTGATCCGTTTGCACGAAGCGCCGCATTATTTCCGCCGTGCGGGCAAAGGCCGGTACCGCAAGGCCCCCGCCGAGATCGTGCAGCAAGCCCTGGCCGCGATCGAAAAGAAAAAACAAATCCAGGCCCAAATCGAAGCCTGGGCTGCAGACCTGGTGGCGGGCACTTGCCCGGAGCCCATCCGTGAGCAGCTGTACAAGATTTTGTTCCGTCCGGACAAGAACACGGCTGAATACAAAGCCGTGGTCGAAGCCAGCAAGAGCAGCCAGACCGCGCCTTTGGACTTGCTGCAAAACGCAGGGGCCATCGCCTCGGCCTGGGACTTCCACTGGCAGCGGTTCCTGTTTGATCTGTTTCCCAAGGGCGCAGGTTTTCCGGCCTTGCAGGCACCGGCCATCACCGATGAATTGCCTTTGGCATCCGTGCAGGCCTTCTCCATCGATGACTCGCACACCACCGAGATCGACGATGCCCTGTCCTTGCAGGGCCTCGGCACCGGCACCGTCACGGTGGGTATCCACATTGCGGCCCCCGGCCTGGCCTTGACGCCGGGCAGCGCGATTGACCAGTTGGGCCGCGCACGCCTGTCCACCGTCTACATGCCGGGCTACAAAATCACCATGCTGCCCGACAGCGTGGTGCAGGCCTACACCTTGATCGAAGGCCGCGCTTGCCCGGCGGTGTCTTTGTATGTGACCTTCAGCGAAGACACGCTGGACGTGCAACACACCGAAACCCGTCTGGAGCGCGTGAACATCCTGGCCAACTTGCGCCACGACCAGCTCGACCAGACCATCACCCGCGAGTGGCTGGAGGCTGATCAGGCCGACACCCCCGCTGATTTGCCTGTAGACCGCGCGACCCTCGCATTCTTCTGGCGTCTGGCCCAAACCCTCAAGGCCCGTCGCGAAGTGGTGCGCGGCAAGCCCGAGTCCTTCAACCGGCCTGATTACAGCTTCAAGCTCGACCGGCCCAGCAACGATGCCCCGCCGACGGGTGAAGAGACCGTGCTGATCGGCGTGCGTCAGCGCGGAGCGCCGCTCGACCTGATGGTGGCCGAGGCCATGATTTTGGCCAACAGCACCTGGGGCCAGTGGCTGGCCAGCCTCGGCGTGCCGGGCATTTACCGCAGCCAGGCCAGCATGGCCCCGGGCGTCAAAGTGCGCATGGGCACCAAGGCCTTGCCACATGCGGGCATCGGCGTGCCGAGTTATGCCTGGAGCACCTCGCCCCTGCGTCGTTACACCGACCTGGTCAACCAGTGGCAGATCATCGCTTGCGCCAAGCATGGCGCAACGGCAGCACTGGCTGCGCCTTTCAAGCCCAAAGATGCCGAGTTGTTCTCGATCATCAGCGGCTTTGATGCGGCCTACAGCGCCTACAACAGCGTGCAGTCGAGCATGGAGCGCTACTGGACGCTGCGCCATGTGCAGCAGCAAGGCATCACCGAGTTGGATGCCAGCCTGGTCAAGGAAATGGGCGGCGGCATCTGGCTGGTGCGCGCTGACAGCCTGCCGCTGATGTTCAGCGTCATGGGGGCGCAAGGCTTGTTGCGTGGTGCCCGCGTGCGGGTGCAGCTGGGCGAGATTGATTTGATGGCGCTGGACGTCAAAGGCACGGTGACGGCGCATCTGGATGCGCCAGCAGCGGCCGAGGATGCCACCGACGAGGCCGAAGACGAAGAAGCCATGAGCGCGGGCCCCTTGACGATTGCCGTCGATCTGAGCGACAGCACCCAAAGCGACGGGTCTTGAGGATTCAGTCATGAAACGCCCGGCACCGCATCGCACTTTGGTCTGGACCCTCGGGGTTTCCTTGGGCTTGCACCTGGCGTTGCTGACCTGGCGCTTTGCTGCGCCAGAAACCTTCAACCGCGTGTTCGAGGATACCCCCCTCGAAGTGGTTCTGGTCAACGCCCGCAGCCATGAACGCCCGCCTGAGGCGCAGGCCTTGGCGCAAGTGAGTTTGGCCGGTGGCGGCAACGTGACCAAGGTGCGCATGTCCAGCTCGCCTTTGCCTGCCGCCGTGACCACCGAGGCCGGCACCGACATTGCCGAGATGCAGCGCAAGATCGAGGCACTCAAAGAGCAGCAGATGCGTTTGTTGACGCAACTGAAAACCGAACTGGCCGATCTGTCCCGGGACGATCCGGGAAATAAAAACACCAGCCCCGATCACCAGGCACGCGAAGCGCGCAAGCAGCAACTGACGCGGCAACTGGCCCAAATCGAGCAGCGGGTGGAGCAAACGCAGGGCATGCCTCGCAAGCGCTACATCAGCCCGGCCACCAAGGAGGCGGTGTATGCGTTGTATTACGACAAGCTGCGCCGCACGATAGAAAATCAGGGCACTTTGAACTTTCCCCAAGCGCGTGGTGAAAAACTCTATGGCAAGCTGACCATGGTCATCACGGTCAGCAGCCAGGGCGAATTGTTGAGCACCGAAGTCGCCAGTTCATCGCGCAACCCCTTGCTGGACGAGCGGGCTGTGGCGATTGTGCGCAGTGCGGGTCCTTTTGATCCGTTTGGCGCGAAAATGCGCCGGCAAGCCGATCAGATCGTGGTGGTCTCGCGCTTCATGTTCACGCGTGACGATGCTTTGTCCACCCGCATGCTGGCACCGGACAAGTGAGACCACTGTGCTAAGCCTCTTTGAACAAGGAATCCGATGAAGGCATGGGGACGTTGGTGTGTGTTGCTGGTGTGTGCCATGGGGTGCTTGCAGGTGTTTTTTGCCCTGCGCATCGCCAGCATGGCCTTGATCGCACCCGAGTCCACCAGTTTTGAGCGTTCGCAAATTTGGCAGGTTTTCACCCGGCAAGGCCGTTTGCCCTGGCGGCAAGAGTGGGTGAATGAGGACCGCATTTCAGCCCACCTCAAGCGTGCGGTGATGGCCTCGGAGGACAGCGCTTTTCCCCAGCACAACGGCATTTGGTGGGACTCGCTGGAAAAAGCCTGGAGCAAAAACGCCAAAGCCAAGGCGCAAGCCGAGCGCCGTGCGCAACGCCTGGGTGATGCCAAACCGGTGGAAGCCAAGATTGTGGGCGGCTCCACCATCACCCAGCAGCTGGCCAAAAACCTGTTTTTGTCGGGCGAGCGCACCTTGCTGCGCAAGGGCCAGGAGATGGTCCTGACCCTGACACTGGAAGCGTTTTTGTCCAAGCGCCGCATTCTGGAGATTTACCTCAACAGCGTGGAGTGGGGAGAGGGCGTGTTTGGCGCTGAGGC
>JBEEJQ010000185.1:0-4530 GCA_041169105.1 Pseudomonadota bacterium
ATGAGCGAGGTGCTGCGCGGCTGCGGCGCGACCGCCATCACCGTGAGCCGCGACGAAGCCCAGCGCATGAAATTTTGGAGCGGCCGCAAGAACGCCTTCCCCGCATCGGGCCGCATCAGCCCCGACTACATGTGCATGGACTCGACCATCCCGCGCAAGCGTCTGGCCGACATTTTGGAAGCCATCTCCGAGATGGAAAAGAAATACGCCCTGCGCTGCCTGAACGTGTTCCACGCGGGCGACGGCAACCTGCACCCGCTGATCTTGTTCGATGCCAACGACGCCGACCAACTGCGCCGCTGCGAGTTGTTTGGTGCTGACATCCTGGAAACCAGCGTGGCCATGGGCGGCACGGTCACGGGCGAGCACGGCGTGGGCATCGAAAAAGTCAACAGCATGTGCGTGCAGTTCAGCCCCGAAGAAAACGAGCAAATGTTCGCCGTCAAACGCGCCTTCGACCCGCAAGGCCTGCTCAACCCCGGCAAGGTGATCCCGACCCTCAACCGCTGCGCCGAATACGGCAAGATGCTGGTGCGGGCGGGAGCGATCAAACATCCGGAGCTGGAACGGTTTTAAAACACTTTTGGCTTGGTAGGTCGGCGGCTTCAGCCCCGACATGAAGCAGCGGTTTGCCTGCAACGTCGGAGCTGAAGCTCCGACCTACAGCTCCAACCTACAAGGTGCGTCACTCTCTGACCCCGGCCAACACGCCTGGGGCCGTACCCCAATCGGGGGGATAAATCCCGCTCTTCACATACCGGTGAAAGGTACTGTAGGGCCAGTCACGCACATGCACCACATGACCGTGCTTGACGGGATTGAAATGAATGTAATGGGTGTGCTGCGCAACATCAGCATCGTCTCGCAAGGTGTGCTCCCAAAACCGGTTTTGCCACAAATGTTGAACCCCGATGCGCCCGCGCAAACGGTGCGTGACCGCCTACTTGATCAACATCCATCGGGTTGAAAAGTCAGCATCATCTTCTGGCAAACGCCAGATGCAGTGCAGGTGGTCGGGCATGAGCACCATCGCCAGATTTTCAAAAGGCCGCTGCTCGCGCACTTGCCGCATCGCATGGCCCAGCGTTTGGATGCTCAAGGGCTCTTGAAGCCAGGGACGTCGCTCATGGGTCACGACGGTAAAAAAGTAAGCCCCACCTAGCGTGCAGGAACGACGGTACTGCATGATGGTCTCCCCCTGTTTTTTTGATTCATTGAGCCACTTTTTTGAAGCGCCATCAAGTATTTTTTGTCCATACAAAGGGAGCATCAGTGCCTTGCGGGTCGGCGGCTCTCGTAGCTCGGCAGCTTTAGCCCCGACATGAAGCAGCGGTTTGCCGGCAACGTCGGAGCTGAAGCTCCGACCTACAGGTCCAACCTACAAATCCAGCAAAGCAGCAAGCGACAGGTCTCTCGTAGGTCGGCGGCTTTAGCCCCGACACGGAGCAGTGGTTTGCCGGCAGCGTCGGAGCTGACGCTCCGACCTACAGCTCCAACCTACAAATCCAGCAAAGCAGCAAGCGACAGGTCTCTCGTAGGTCGGTGGCTTTAGCCCCGACACGGAGCAGTGGTTTGCCGGCAGCGTCGGAGCTGAAGCTCCGACCTACAGCTCCGACCTACAGCATCCATCCGATTCAATTGGTTGCGCACGCAACCAATTGAACCTACAATCCGGCCAAACACTGATTTGGCCGATGAACACCCGCGCAACCCCAAAACCCTCTGCAATACCCAGCGATGCACTGGACCGCACGCTCACTTACCGTCTGCACCTGCTGCACAAACTGACCGATGCGGACAGTCAGGGCGCTTACCCCGAACACACCGGACTCACCCTCAGCGATGGGCGCTGCCTGGCCACCATTGGTCAGTTTGAGCCTTTGTCGGTCAAGGACCTGGCCGCGCAGTCCAACCTGAACAAAGGCCAGGCCAGCCGCGCCGCGCAAGCGCTGGTGGAGCAAGGCCTGGTGCGCAAGGAAGACCGGCCCGACGACGGCCGTGGTGTGGTGTTGAGCCTCACGCCCGCCGGGCGCAAGCTGTTCAAGCGCACCATGCAATTGATTGCCCAACGCAACGAGGACATCTTTGGCTGCCTGAACGCCAAAGAGCAGGCCACGCTCAGCGCCTTGTTTGACCGACTGATCGCACACGCTCGCCCTCAGGGCCAAGCCGACTGACACTCTGGAGTCCCCATGCACCAACCCGCGACCGAAGCCCGGCCTTCGATTTACTACAACTACGAAGTGTTCAAGCCCTGGCTGCCTTCGGAACACCCCCAACAGCCGCGACACCAAGTGGCCATTGCAGGGTCTGGCCCAGCGGGCATGGTCACGGCGCTCGAATTGGCACGTCACGGCGTACCCAGCGTGGTGCTGTCGGCCGAACTGCAGTTCTCACAGGGCAGCCGGGCGATTTGCTTCACACGCCGTTCGATGGAGATCTTGCAGCAAGTGGGCGTGGCCGACCGCATGACCGAGGGCGGCTTGCCCTGGCGCTTTGGCAATTCCTTTTACCGGGGCCAGCGCGTGTTCCGCATGGAAGCGCCGCACGACCCGGACGACCGCTTTTTTCCGATCATCAACGTGCAGCAGCAGTTCATGGAGGAGTACCTGCACGACGCTTGCAAGGCCAACCCGCTGATCGATTTCCGCTGGGGCAACAAGGTCAACGCCGTGGTCCAAAAAGACGGTTACGCCGAAGTGGAGGTGGACACGCCCGAAGGCCCTTACACGCTGGAGACCGATTGGTTGATTGCCGCCGACGGGGGCCGCTCGGGCATCCGCAGCGCCATGAATTTGCAGATGGAAGGTGCATCGTACGAAGGCTTTTTCGTGATCGCCGACATCCAGATCGACCTGCCCTTCCCGACCGAGCGCCTTGCCTACTTTGACCCGGAGTGGAATCCGGGCAACACCATCTTGATGCACCGCGAGCCCCACGGCATCTGGCGCGTGGACTACCAGCTGCCACCCGGCGAAACGCCCGAAGAGGCGCTGCGCCCCGAATCGCTCAAGGCCCGCATCGACGCGCAGCTGGCCATGATCGGCCACGCGGGCACGCCCTGGAAGATGGACTGGTCTTCGGTCTATTCGGCACGCACGTTGACACTGCCTGAGTTTGTGCACGGCAGCGTGATCTTCACCGGCGACGCGGCGCACCTCTTGCCCATCTTTGGTGTACGCGGGGCCAACACCGCTTTTCAGGATGCGCAGTCGCTGGGCTGGCACCTGGCCTATGTGGTCAAAGGTTTGGCCGGCCCCAGTCTGTTGAAAAACCACAGCACCGAGCGCGTGGGCGCAGCCCGCGAGATCATCGAAGAAGCGGGCAAGAGCACGCGTTTCATGGCACCCCCGAGTGCGGGTTTTCGGCTGCTGCGCGATGCGGTCTTGTCGCTCTCGCTCACGCAAGACTTTGTGCGCCCGCTGTACCACTGGCGCACCTCGCGTCCGCACGAGTACACCCACTCGGCGCTCAACAGCCTGGGCGACGACAACGCCTTGTTCAAGGCCGGGCCGGCCCATGGCGCACCGCCGCAAAACGTGCGCTTGGGAATCAACGACTTCCTGCTCGACCATCTGGGCGGCGGCTTCGACTTGCTGTATTTCACCGATGCCGAGGCTTTGCCCGCCGCACTGCGCAGCGTGATCGATGCGGCTCGCCAAAAAGGCATGCCGATCCAAGTGATCGCGGTGGGTGCTGCGCAAGCCGTGCAAGGCGCGGACAAGACCTTGCCCGATGCCGACGGCCACCTGCGCCAGCGCTATGGCGTGCCGGCCGACGGCGCGGCTTATTTGCTGCGGCCCGACCAACACATCTGCGCCCGCTGGCTCACGCTGGACGCCACGCGTTTGCAAGCGGCGCTGACCACGGCGCTCCCAACACCCGCACGTCGGACCTGAAGGTGCCGACCTACTTCACCCAAACAAGCCCATGACCAACAACGCCCTTCCCATCGACGGCCTCGAAACCGTGTACGACGCCCTGGCCACCGCCATCGACCAGGCCGGCCCCGACAAAGCCCAACTGTTCCTGGTCAAGCTCGCCTTGCTCAACGCCAACGCGCTGGGCGACGCTGCGCTGGTGCAACAACAGATCGCCACAGCCTTGCTGGATTTGTAGGTCGGAGCTTCAGCTCCGACGCTGCGGGCAAAAACGCTGATCCATGTCGGGGCTAAAGCCGCCGACCTACTCGGTGATGCGTGGCTCTGTTGGCGACTTGCCGGGGCTCAAGCCACCGACCTACTGATCGATCCGTAGGTCGGAGCTTCAGCTCCGACAGCTTCAAGTGATAAATTCAGCAAATACTTTTTTGCCCACGGAGCCCTTCATGACTTTCTTCTCACCCACCCGCCGTCGCCTGGTTCAGGCCCTGACCGCTTCCAGCCTCTTGTTCAGCGCCTTGGCGCAGGCCGACACCACCATCAAGCTGATGGTGGGCTTTCCGCCCGGCGGCGGCACCGATGCCATCGCCCGTTTGCTGGCCGACAAGCTCAAAGAGCCCCTGGGTGCCAACGTGATCGTGGAGAACAA
>JBEEJQ010000186.1:0-4427 GCA_041169105.1 Pseudomonadota bacterium
GCATGCACGCCGGGGGCGTGTTGATCGCCCCTGGCAAGCTGACCGACTTTTGCCCGCTGTACCAGCAGCCCGGCAGCGAATCGGCGGTGAGCCAGTACGACAAGGACGACGTGGAGGCCGCAGGTCTGGTGAAGTTCGACTTCTTGGGCCTGGCCACGCTCACCATTTTGGAGATCGCCCGCGAGTTCATCATGAAGCGGCACAAGGGCCAGGAGAACTTCGCCTTTGAGAACATCCCGATCGACGATGCCGCGACCTACAAACTGTTCTCGGATGGCAAGACCGAAGCCGTGTTCCAGTTTGAAAGCCGCGGCATGCAGGGCATGCTGCGCGACGCACGGCCCACGAGGCTGGAAGACCTGATTGCACTGAACGCTTTGTATCGTCCGGGCCCCATGGACCTGATCCCCAGTTTTGTGGCCCGCAAGCACGGGCGCGAAGTGGTGGAGTACCCGCACCCGGCCGTGGCCGACATGCTGTCTGAGACCTACGGCATCATGGTCTACCAAGAGCAGGTGATGCAGACGGCGCAGATTCTGGGCGGCTACTCGCTCGGTGGCGCCGACTTGCTGCGCCGCGCCATGGGCAAGAAAAAAGCCGAGGAAATGGCCGAGCACCGCGAGAAGTTCCGCGCGGGCGCATTGGCCACCCACAACATCCCACAGGACAAGGCCGACGAGGTCTTTGACCTGATGGAAAAGTTCGCGGGTTACGGCTTCAACAAGTCGCACGCTGCAGCGTACTCTTTGCTGGCGTACCACACGGGCTGGCTCAAGGTGCACTACACCGCCGAGTTCTTCTGCGCCAACATGACGGTGGAGATGGACGACACCGACAAGCTCAAGGTGCTCTATGAAGACGCCTTGAAGTTCGGCATTACCTTTGATCCGCCAGACGTGAACCGGGGCTCGTACCGCTTTGAGCCGGTGACCGACAAAGTGATCCGCTACGGTCTGGGGGCCATCAAGGGCACGGGCCAGCAAGCCATCGAGGCCATCGTGGCGGCTCGCAACGAAGGCGGCCCCTTCACGAGTTTGTTTGATTTTGCGGTGCGTGTGGACCGCACCCGCATCAACAAACGCACGGTGGACGCGCTCATCAAGGCCGGTGCTTTTGACTCGCTGCACATGAACCGCGCAGCCTTGTCGGCCAGCATCGACCGGGCCTTCGAGTTTTCGAACGCCACCACGGCCAACGCCAATCAGGGTGGTTTGTTTGACATGCTGGGCGACGATTCGCATGGATCGAGCACGCAAGAGCCCGACCTGGTGGATGTGTTGCCCTGGGGCATCAAGGAACGCTTGCTGCTGGAAAAAACCGCGGTGGGCTTCTACCTCTCAGGCCACCTGTTCGACGCGGTCGAGCGCGAGGTGCGCCAATTTGCCCGCCGCAAGATCGACGACCTGATCGACAGCCGCGAGTCCATGGTCTTGGCGGGCATCGTGAGCGATCTGCGCATCATCAACGGCCAACGCGGCAAAGTGGCGATCTTCAAACTCGACGACAAATCGGGCGTGATGGAAGCCACGGCCGACGAAGGCCTGATCAACTCGGCCAAGAACCTGCTCAAAGACGATGAGCTGATCATCGTCACCGCCAAGATGCAGGCGGACCGTTTCTCAGGCGGCTTTCGCCTCAAGATCGAGCAGATCATGGACCTGGGCGCGGCGCGTTGCCGCTATGGCAAGTTCCTGCGCGTGGCCGTCAACGGCCGAGCGCCCGACATTGCGCGCTTGGTCAAAGAGTTCCCGGCGCAGCGCGAACAAACCGAGCAGGGTGATCTGGTCCGTGGTTTGCCGGTGCGCCTGAAGCTGGAACGCCGCAACGGCGAACTGGGTGCGCGTGCTGAATTGGCACTGGGCGAGCAAGCCAAGTTCTTTCCGTCGGATGCGGCTTTGGCCAGCTGGATGGCCCAGGCCGATCAGGGTCAGGCGGTCATCGTTTACGAAGACAACAACCCCATCCTGACCTTGCGGACGGTGTCGCAGTAAAGCTGTTGGCAAGCCCCTGCTGGGGTTTTCAAGCACCGACCGCCCATGGTCGGATGGACTCGATGCTCAAGGCTTTGCTCAGTCCTGCGGCCTGAAGCCCAGCACGATGACCGAGGGCACACGGCCATCGGTGTCTTTGGGGAAGACTTCGGTTTTGTCGATGGCGCGCAGCACAGCATCGTCCCAGGCGCGGTTGCCGCTGGATTGCACGATGCGGCGGCTCAAGATGGTGCCGTCGGGGCTGACCTTGACTTCCACCTCGGCACGCGGGTTGCCGACCACATCGCCGGGGTAGGTGATGTTGGGCTTGATGCGGCCGACCAAGCGACCGGCATAACTGGACGAGGGGCCGGATGATTTGAGTGCGCTGCCCGTGGCATTCTCGCCGCCAGACGCGCCGGCCAGACCCTGCATGCGCTTGATGTTTTCGCTGCGCAGCGCGTCCATGCGTGCCGCATCGGCTTTGGCATCGGCGGCTTTTTTGGCCTCGTCTTGTTTGCGCTTTTTGGCGTCGGCTTCGGCCTTCTCGGCAGCTTTTTTCTTTTCGAGCGCTTTGTCTTCCTGGGCTTTTTTCTCTTTCTCGGCCTTGTCTTTGGCGGCTTTGTCTTTCTCAGCTTTTTCCTTGGCCGCTTTTTCTTCCTTCTCACGCTCTTTGCGTTTGAGCTCGGCCTTTTCCTTTTCGGCTTTTTCCTTTTCGGCTTTTTCTTTTTCCAGCTTCTCGGCTTCTTTTTTCTTCTCGATTTGCTTTTTCTTTTCGAGCGCGATTTGCGCGTCGCGGCGCTCGATCTCTGGATCGGGGGTGGGAGGGGGGGGCGGTGTCGGCTTGGCCTTGGGTTCTGGCTTGGGCTCGGGTTTGGGCGGTTCAGGCTCGGGTTGCGGCGCGGGCGGCGGCTCTTGCAAGCGAGGCGCGGCGGCCTGCGGTGTGGCCGACCACAGCTCGGCTTCGGCCTGCACGATCTGCGGCTGGGTGCGCCATTGGGTGGCCAACGTCAGCGCCAGAAACAGTGCCGCGTGTGCCGCGATGGCGATCAGCAAAGAGCCCTGACGTCCCTCGGGTGCTGGGGGCGCAAACTCCAGATGCGGTGCAGGGCGTTGGCTCACAGCCGAATTCCTCATGCCTTCCTCAGGGGGCCAATTGCACCGACAGGCCCACACGGGCAATGCCAGCGCGTTGCAAGCTGTCCATGACCTTGACCACGGTCTCGTATTTCACGGTGCGGTCGGCGCTGATGACCACGGCGGTGTTGTCGCTTTGTCCGATGGCGTTTTTCACGCTGGCGGCCACACTGGCGATGTTTGCAGTGTCGGTCTTGCCTTCGACGACCAACTCCAGTCGTTCGTCTTTCTGGATCACAACCTGGATGACTTTGTCGGGTTGCTTGGCGGCTTTGCCCACGCTGGGCAGGTCCACCATGCTGGGCGTGATCATGGGGGCGGTCACCATGAAGATGATGAGCAGCACCAACATCACGTCGATGAAGGGCACCATGTTGATTTCGGCAATAGTGCGGCGACCGCGACCCCGGGATGAAACGGCGGGCATGGCGTTGTCCTTCAGTGGCCAGAGGCCGAGCTGCTGGCACCGGCCGAGCCCAGGCTGCGCTGGAGGATGTTGGAGAACTCTTCGATGAAGGTTTCCATCTTGATGGCGATGCGGTCCACATCGTGCGAGAAGCGGTTGTAGGCCAGCACGGCAGGAATCGCCGCGAACAGACCGATGGCGGTGGCCACCAAGGCTTCGGCAATGCCGGGGGCCACAGTGGCCAGGGTCACCTGCTGCAAACTGGCCAAGCCGGTGAAGGCGTGCATGATGCCCCACACCGTGCCGAACAAACCGACATAAGGCGAGATCGAGCCGACCGAGGCCAGAAAAGCCAGCTGGGCTTCGGCCACGTCCATCTCGCGCTGGAAGCTCGCCCGCATGGCGCGGCGTGCGCCGTCGAGCAAGGTGCCGGCATCGCTGATGCGGCGCTCGCGCAGCTTTTGATATTCGCGCATGCCGCTGGCAAAAATGCGTTCCATGGGCCCCGACATTTTGGCGTTTTGGGTGGCGGCCGTGAACAGCTCGTTCAGGCTGGTGCCCGACCAGAACACGCGTTCAAAGTCTTCGTTGAGGTTCTTGATGCGTTTGATGGCCGAGAGTTTGCGCACGATGGCGGCCCAGCTGGTGACCGAGATGGCCAGCAAAATGCCGACCACCAGTTGCACCACAAAGCTGGCATGCAGCAGCAGCGATACGATGGACATGTCTTGGTTCATTTCAGTGCTTCCAGAACGGGGGCCGGAATGCGGCCCGGTTTCAAAGTTTTGCTGTCCACCCAGCCCAGGCGGATCGTGCCTTCGGCCAGGAGTCGGTCGGCCTGGCCGCTTGTGCGCAGGTAGGCGCGTTGGGCAATGGTCAGGCTGACGCGCCCGGCCTCTTGCAGCTCGGCGGTG
>JBEEJQ010000187.1:0-4397 GCA_041169105.1 Pseudomonadota bacterium
CTGCGAATTGATTGGGGGCGACACCACACAGGGCCCGCTCAACATATCGATCACCGTGATGGGGGAGGTGCCTCGCAGTCAAGCCATTTTGCGCTCCGGTGCTCAAGTGGGCGATGACCTGTATGTGAGCGGCCATCTTGGCGATGCACGGCTGGCACTGGAGGCGTTTCGTGGGCACATCAGTTTGCCTCAAGCGGTTTTCGATGCGGCCAGACGGCGAATGGAAACGCCCACGCCACGCGTGTCACTGGGTCAAGCGCTGCGCGGCCTGGCCACATCCATGGCCGACATCAGCGATGGCCTGCTGGGCGACCTGGGACACATCCTCAAAGCCAGCCAGGTGGGGGCCGAAATCGATCTACCCGCCACGGCTGCGCTCATGGCGGCGACGCATCAATGGACATGTCCTCCAGATCTACTCCACACCTGTGTGCTCTCAGGTGGTGACGACTATGAACTGGTGTTTTCCGCGCCGCCCTCCGCTCGCTCAGAGGTGCAACACGCTGCTCAGTTGGCCGATACACGCATCACCCGCATCGGCTGCATCACAGACCATCGCCAATTGCTTCTGCGGGATGCTGACGGTCAGTCACTTCCCAACCGTTTTCAATCATTTGACCACTTTGCCTGACGATGGACCACACCTCCTCCGAACATGATCTGCCCGTTCGCATTCACTGGCGCTTCATGTTGTCGCACCCAGCGCACATCATCGCTTTGGGCTTTGGCTCGGGCCTGGCCCCCAAGGCGCCCGGCACAGTGGGCAGCTTATGGGCCTGGGCCACTTGGTTGGTGCTTCAGAATTTTTTGAGCCCCACCGCACAAGGCTGGTTGATTGCTATCAGCCTCCTGCTTGGCTGGTGGGCCTGCACGCAAACCGCCCAAAACATGCGCATCAGCGACCCTGGTGCCATCGTCTGGGATGAATTTGTGGCCATCTGGCTGATCCTTTGGCTGGTTTTGCCAACAGGCTTTTGGGGGCAATTGGGGGCTTTTGCCTTGTTCCGCTTCTTTGATGCGGCCAAACCAGGCCCTGTGACTTGGGCCGATCAATTGTTCAAAGGATTCGGCTGGCGTGGCGGCTTGGGCATTTTGCTGGACGATTTGGTGGCTGCTGCCTGCACCCTGCTGGTCATTGCCTTGTGGAGGTGGCTGTGATGCCAGGCGATATCACGCCTTTGCTGGCGGCGCGCCTGCTTGAGCGGCAATGGATGATGGCCACCGCCGAAAGCTGCACAGGTGGCTTGATCTCTGCACATTGCACCGAACTGGCAGGCTCCAGCCTTTGGTTTGATCGTGGCTTTGTCACCTACTCCAACGCCGCTAAATCTGACCTGCTGGGTGTTGCGCCTGCCCTCATTGCGCGTGACGGTGCGGTCAGTGAATCTGTAGCCAAGGCGATGGCATGGGGAGCATTTGATCGGTCCGCCGCACAGGTGAGCGTGGCGGTGACCGGCATTGCGGGTCCTGGCGGTGGCTCCATCGAGAAACCCGTCGGCACCGTCTGGCTGGCCTGGTGCATTGAGGGCGTCACATCGGCTGAAAAACACGGTTTCAGTGGCTCACGAGCACAGGTCAGAGGTGCGACCGTGCAATGCGCACTGGAAGGTTTGTACCAACGTCTGATGTAATCTGAAACGCCCACAAAAAAGCCCTCCGAAGAGGGCTTTTTTGAAAATCAGCTTGCGCTGAAATTTGGTTGCGGGGGCCGGATTTGAACCAACGACCTTTGGGTTATGAGCCCAACGAGCTACCAGACTGCTCCACCCCGCGGTAAGAGATTAATTATACCTTATTCTGCAGCTTGTTGTGCAGAAGAATCAGCGCGATCGACCAATTCGACCAAAGCCATCGGTGCGTTGTCGCCCACACGGAAACCCATTTTCAGGATACGTGTGTAGCCGCCAGGACGCGAAGCCGAACGTGGGCCCAAGACATTGAACAATTTGGTGACGCTGTCGCGGTCACGCAAACGGTTGAACGCCAAGCGACGGTTCGACAAGTTGTCCACTTTGGCCAAAGTGATCATGGGCTCGATCACGCGGCGCAATTCTTTGGCCTTAGGCACTGTGGTTTTGATGACTTCATGCTCGATGAGCGAGTTCATCATGTTCTGCAGCATCGCAAGGCGGTGCGAGCTGGTGCGGTTGAGTTTACGAAGTCCGTGTCCGTGACGCATGGTGCTTACCTTTCTTTATTAAACAGGCAGCCGTATCAGGTACTGCCCGTGCACACCCCGGAATTTTTCCGGGGACTTGAGATTATCGCTTTTCCAGACCAGCTGGTGGCCAGGCTTCGAGCTTCATGCCCAAAGTCAAACCGCGGGAAGCCAAAACTTCCTTGATTTCGTTGAGTGACTTGCGACCCAGGTTAGGGGTCTTGAGCAATTCATTCTCGGTACGCTGAATCAGGTCGCCGATGTAGTAAATGTTTTCTGCTTTGAGGCAGTTGGCCGAACGAACGGTGAGTTCGAGCTCGTCCACAGGGCGCAGCAAGATCGGATCGAAGCTGCCTGCACCACCGCGAGCGGCAGGTGCATCGAAAGCAGACAATTCGCTGCCTTCCAACTGTGCGAACACAGCCAATTGCTCAACCAGAATCTTGGCCGAAGCGCGCACTGCATCTTCTGCTGTGATGGCACCGTTGGTTTCGATTTCGATGACCAACTTGTCCAGATCGGTGCGCTGCTCAACGCGAGCGCTTTCGACGGTGTAGCTCACGCGCTTAACAGGCGAGAACGATGCATCGAGAACGATACGACCCAGGGCCTTGGTGGGCTCATCAGCAAAACGGCGCATGGAGCCGGGCACGTAGCCACGACCTTTTTCGACCTTGATTTGCATGTCCAGCTTGCCGCCTTGCGACAAGTTGGCGATGACGTGCTCAGGGTTGATGATTTCCACGTCGTGAGGTGTCTGAATGTCCGCAGCGGTGACAGCGCCTTCGCCGTCTTTGCGCAAACTCAGAGTCACTTCATCGCGGTTGTGCAACTTGAACACCACGCCTTTGAGGTTCAACAAGATGTTGACCACATCTTCTTGAACGCCGTCGATGGACGAGTACTCGTGCACCACACCGGCAATGGTCACTTCGGTCGCCGAATAGCCGACCATGGAGGACAGCAAAACGCGACGCAGGGCGTTGCCCAGCGTGTGACCGTAGCCACGCTCGAAAGGCTCCAACGTGACTTTGGCACGGTTGGCCGCCAGTTGTTCGACCTGGATGGCTTTGGGTTTCAACAGATTGGTTTGCATTCAGACTTCCTCTCAATACCCCCGGTCCGTTACACCGGTAAGGCTGATGAAGCACCCGGCCCACAATGCCTTGTGCGCCGGGAACGATTGAAACGACGTATTAACGAGAATACAGTTCGACGATCAACGATTCGTTGATGTCAGCGCCGAATTCGTCGCGGTCAGGAACCTTCTTGAAGGTGCCTTCGGCTTTGTCAGCGTTCACTTCGACCCAAGCTGGCAGACCAACTTGTTGTGCCAATTGCAAAGCTTCCACCACACGGTTTTGCTTTTTGGACTTTTCGCGAACAGCGATGACGTCACCGGCCTTGACCAGGTACGAAGGAATGTTCACGGATTGACCGTTGACAGTGATGGCTTTGTGAGAAACCATCTGACGTGCTTCAGCGCGTGTCGAGCCGAAACCCATGCGGTACACGACGTTATCCAAACGGCACTCGAGCAAGCTCAGCAAGTTAGAGCCGGTGTTGCCTTTGCGACGGTCGGCTTCAGCAAAGTAGCGGCGGAATTGCTTTTCCAGCACGCCGTACATGCGCTTGACTTTTTGCTTTTCACGCAATTGCAGACCGTAGTCAGAAGTGCGCTGACCCGAAGTACGGCCGTGCTGACCGGGCTTGGTGTCGAATTTGGACTTGTCAGCGATCGAGCGACGTGCGCTCTTCAAGAACAAGTCAGTGCCTTCGCGGCGGGAAAGTTTGGCCTTGGGGCCGAGGTAACGTGCCACTTGATTTTCCTTTTATGCAACTGCCGCATCAGAAATGCGGGAGCCAGGCGATGCAAGCAAGGCCTGGCGGTGGGCTTGGTTTGAAATTAGATACGACGACGCTTTTGTGGGCGGCAGCCGTTGTGCGGGACAGGCGTCACATCCGAGATGGAAGTGATGCGAATACCCAATGCACCCAAGGCACGAACGGAAGACTCGCGACCAGGACCTGGGCCCTTGATTTCGACGTCCAGGTTCTTGATACCTTGTTCTTGCGCTGCGCGACCAGCCACTTCGGAAGCAACCTGAGCGGCGAAAGGTGTCGATTTGCGCGAACCCTTGAAGCCTTGGCCACCCGAAGAAGCCCAAGACAATGCATTGCCTTGGCGATCGGTGATCGTGATGATGGTGTTGTTGAACGAAGCGTGAACGTGTGCAAT
>JBEEJQ010000188.1:0-4394 GCA_041169105.1 Pseudomonadota bacterium
TGCACGACCGCACGCCTGTGAATGCCGCCAGTCAAATGGCGCAAGGCCGCGTGGCCTTGCTCGGCGATGCGGCGCACCCGATGCGCCCTTATCTGGCGCAAGGCGCAGGCATGGCGATTGAAGATGCACAGGTGCTGTCCCTGTGCTTGGCTTCAGATGTTGGCAGTGTGGCTGATCGTTTGCAGGCCTATGCCGATCAGCGTTGGGCCCGCAACGCCCAGGTGCAAGCCCGCGCCATCCGCAACGGCAGCATCTTCCATGCCCAAGGCCTGGTGGCCATGGGCCGCAACATGTCCATGCGCCTCATGGGCGAGCGCTTGATGGATGTGCCTTGGCTCTATGGCGCTGGTCCTTCGGCAGATTGACGCAGAGAACCTGTTGCCTTGTAGGTCGGACCTTCAGGTCCGACATGGTTGGTCATAGCGCTGACTCATGTCGGGGCTGAAGCCGCCGACCTACTGGGATTCCTTGGTGCCCTGGCTTTACGCGACCAAAGGCAAAGCCCGTTGCCGCTTGCCCGTGAGGGCAAACAGCGCATTGCCCACGGCCGGGGCCACAGGCGGCACGGCCGGTTCACCCACGCCTGCGGGGTGGCGGGTGCTGGGCACGATGTGGGTTTCCACTTGCGGAGCCTGGTCAAGCGAGACGATCGAGGCGTTGCTGAAGTTGCTTTGCTGCACTGCGCCGCCCACGATGTCGATCTTGCCGAAGAGCGCGGCGCTCAGGCCGAAGATCACGCTGCTCTCCACTTGCTGCGCCACGGTGCCGGGGTTGACCACGGTGCCGCAGTCGATGGCGCAGACCACGCGGTGCACGCGGATCTGGCCGTTGGCGAGGGACACTTCGGCCACTTGCGCCACGATGGAGCCAAACGATTCATGCAAGGCAATGCCCCGCGCACGGCCTGCGGGCAGGGGCGTGCCCCAGGCTGCTTTGTCAGCCGCCAGCTTGAGCACGGCGGCGTAACGCGGTGCGTCTTTGAGCCAGTTCAGGCGGAAGGCCAGCGGGTCTTGCTTCGTGGCAGCGGCCAGCTCGTCGATGAAGCTTTCAGAAAAGAAGGCGTTGTGCGAATGGCCGACCGAGCGCCAAAAGCCCACCGGCACGCCAGATTTGGTGGCCACATGGCTCATGTGCTGGCTGGCAAAGCCATAGGGCAAATCGAACAAACCTTCGGACGCGGTTTTGTCGGGCATGTCGATGGGGCCGGACAGGGCAGGCACGGCACGCGCCATCCAGCGCGGTGTGATGGCGTCACCGGCCGACTTGATGCGCAAGCTGGTGACCTCGCCTTTCTCGTCGAGCGAAGCCTGGAACTTGGCCAGGTGCATGGGGCGGTAAAAGTCGTGCGTCATGTCCTCTTCGCGCGACCAGCTCAGTTGCACCGGTTGGCCCTCGCAGGCCATGGCCACTTGCACAGCCTGGCCTACAAAGTCGACTTCCAGGCGACGACCGAAACCACCGCCCAGCTGGGTGACGTGGACCGTCACTTTGTCTTTGTCCACCTTGGCCACTTTGGCGGCCATGTCGCGGGCCATTTGCGGCACTTGTGTGGGCACCCAGATTTCGACCTTGCCGTCTTTGACTTGCGCCGTGCAGTTCATCGGCTCCATCGTGGCGTGGGCCAGATAGGGGGCTTGGTACAGCGCATCGATGCGGGTGGCTGCGGCTTTTTCAGCCTGTGTGGGCACGCCTTGCTCGTGGAAGGTGAAACCGTTTTCGGTGTTCAGGGCTTTGAGCAAATCGGCCTGGATGCGCTGGCTGTCCAAGGCGCCTGTGGCTGGGGCCTGCCACTGCACTTTGATGGCCTGCACGCCCTGGCGCGCGTGCCACGTGGTTTGGCCGACCACCGCCAAGCCTGCAGTGCCGCCACCCCAGGCGTCGAGCGGTACGACTTTGGACACACCTTTCAACGCCAAGGCGTCTTTCGTGTCCATGGAGGCAGCGCTGCCGCCGATCATGGGGCACATCTGCACAGCAGCAAACAGCATGCCGGGCAGGCGCACGTCCAGCCCGAAAGTGGCTTGGCCTGTGACTTTGGCGGGGATGTCGGTGCGCGCAGTGGCCTGGCCGATGAGTTTCCAGTTTTTGCTGGCTTTGGGTGTGATGTTGGCGGGCGTGGTGCCTGCTGCGCTGGCGGCCATCTCGCCAAAGTGTGCAGTTTTGCCCGAGGCGTGTTGCATCACGCCCTGTGCAACGGTGATTTCATTGGCGGGCACTTTCCACGCTGCAGCAGTGGCCAGCACCAGGCTGGCCCGCGCGGTGGCAGCGGCCATGCGCATGGGCTCCCACAGGTCGGCGATGCTGGACGAGCCGCCGGTGGCGTTGATGCCCAGTTCGCGGGCGATCTTGCCCACCAACCATTCGCCCATCTTGATCTTGGTGGGCTTGTGCTCGCCTTCGCTGTCCAGCGGATGAAAGGGCAGGCTGGCCACCAGCATGGCCACGTTGCCATAAATGCTGTCGGCACCGGCTTGCTCCAGACGCACACGGTTCAGGGGCACATCGAGTTCTTCAGCCACCAGCATGGCCAGCGCGGTGTGGATGCCCTGGCCCATTTCGCTGCGGGGCATGGCCAAGACCACAGCGCCGTCCTTGGCGATCTTGATCCAGCCGTTCAGGGCCACATCGCCTTCGGTTTTGAGCATCAGCTCGGGTGAGCCCAAGCGCGAGCGGGCGGGCATGACGCCCCAGCCCACCACCAAGGCACCGGTCGCGCCCAGGGCGCTCAAGATCCAGGTACGGCGTTTCATGCGGCACCGCCTTTCTTCATTTGCACTGCAGCACGGTGGATGGCGGCGCGCACGCGCTGGTAAGTGCCGCAGCGGCACAGATTGGTCATGGCCGCGTCGATGTCGGCGTCGCTGGGGTTGGGGTTTTTGTCGAGCAGGGCGGCGGCGGCCATGAGCATGCCGCTTTGGCAGTAGCCGCACTGCGGCACTTGCTCGGCGATCCAGGCCGCTTGCAGCGGGTGGGGCTTTTCTGCCGTGCCCAAGGACTCGATGGTTTTGATGGCTTGATTCGCCACAGCAGACACGGGCATCACGCATGAGCGCACGGGCTGGCCGCCCACGTGCACCGTGCAGGCCCCGCAAGCGGCAATGCCGCAGCCAAATTTGGTGCCCGTTAGGTTGAGTTCGTCCCGCAGCACCCACAGCAAGGGCATGCTCGGGTCGGCGTTGGATGTGCGGCTTTGGCCGTTGATGTTGAGATCCACGGTGTCTCCTGAAAAAGGTTTCAGGCGATGGTAGTGCAAAAGCACGCACCCGCCGTGTCCCCCTCGTGTGGGCGTCCTCACAGAGCGAGACGTATCAGCCGATGTTCAAAGGTGGCAGGCCCTGGCGCTGGCGTGCCCGCTGGCAGGCGTCGCTGCCTTCTTCAAACTCCCGGCAGGGCGAGGGCCGCCATTCGTAAATGCCGCAAATCGCTTTTTCGCCCGTTTTGCCATAGAGCGCGGCGCAGCGCGGCGGGCTGTGGTCGGTACCGCGCATGCGGCAGGTGTGCTCGGTGATGGGCGAGGCCAGCCCGGCGGGCACATCGCCGCCGCCTTCTTCGTATTCGTAAACGGAAAAGTCCACCCGAAAGCTCACGCAGCAGGCGCCGCAGGTGGTGCAGGAAGACATGGACGGTGAATGTGAGATGGACCCCGGATCAAGTCCGGGGTGACAGATCAGGCTTGAACGCGGCCCAGCAGCAAGAACTCCATGAGCGCTTTTTGCACGTGCATGCGGTTTTCGGCTTCGTCCCAGACGACCGATTGCGGGCCGTCGATGACTTCGGCGCTGACTTCTTCGCCGCGGTGGGCGGGCAGGCAGTGCATGAACAGCGCATCGGGTTTGGCCACTTGCATCATGGCTTCGTTGACGCACCAGTTGGCGAAGGCTTTTTTGCGCGCTTCGTTTTCGGCTTCGTAGCCCATGCTGGTCCACACGTCGGTGGTGACCAGGTCGGCTCCTCGGCAGGCTTCGAGCGGGTCGCTGAACAGCTTGAAGTTGGCCTTGCCTTTGAGGGCGGCCACGGTTTCGTTGACTTCGTAGCCGCTGGGCGTGCTCACATGCACGGTGAAGCCCAACAACTCGGCCGCTTGCAGCCAGGTGTTGGCCATGTTGTTGCCGTCACCGACCCAGGCGACCACCTTGCCTTGGATGGAGCCACGGTGCTCGATGTAGGTGAAGATGTCGGCCAGGATCTGGCAGGGGTGGAATTCGTTGGTCAGACCGTTGATGACGGGCACACGCGAGTGCGCGGCAAAGCGCTCGATCTTGTCCTGGCCATACGTGCGGATCATGACGATGTCGGTCATGCGGCTGATGACGCGGGCGCTGTCTTCGATGGGCTCGGAGCGGCCAAGCTGGCTGTCGCCGGTGGTCAGGTGCACCACCGAGCCGCCCAGCTGG
>JBEEJQ010000189.1:0-4367 GCA_041169105.1 Pseudomonadota bacterium
CGATGGCACGCCGCCGCCCTTGAGGTATTCGGAGCGCACGGTGTGGCCTGGACCCTTGGGGGCGACCATGATCACGTCCAGGTCAGCGCGTGGCACCACCTGGTTGTAGTGCACGTTGAAGCCGTGAGCAAACGCCAAGGTTGCGCCTTGCTTCATGTTGGGGGCAACGTTGTTGTTGTACACCTCAGGGATGTTCTCGTCGGGCAACAAGATCATGACCACGTCAGCGGCTTTGACCGCGTCGTTGACTTCCATCACGGTGAGGCCAGCCTTGGCCACTTTGTCCCAAGACGCGCCACCTTTGCGCAGACCCACGACGACTTTGACGCCGCTTTCGTTCAGGTTCTGGGCGTGTGCGTGACCTTGCGAGCCGTAGCCAATGATGGCGACGGTTTTGCCTTTGATCAGGGACAGATCACAGTCTTTATCGTAAAAAACTTTCATGGGGTTCTCCTTAGGAATAAACAGGTCAGTGAGTGGGTTTAGACGCGCAGGATGCGCTCGCCGCGCCCGATACCGCATGCACCCGTGCGCACGGTCTCCAAAATGGCACTGCGGTCGATCGCCTCCAAAAAGGCGTCGTTCTTGGACTGATCACCGGTGAGCTCAATCGTGTAGCTCTTGTCGGTGACGTCGATCACGCGGCCGCGAAAAATATCGGCCATGCGTTTCATTTCTTCGCGTTCCTTGCCCACGGCACGCACCTTGACCAGCATCAGCTCGCGTTCGGTGTAAGCGCCTTCGGTCAAGTCCACCACCTTGACCACCTCAATCAGGCGGTTCAGGTGCTTGGTGATCTGCTCGATGACATCGTCGGACCCTGCGGTCTGGATGGTCATGCGCGACAGGCTGGGATCTTCGGTCGGGGCCACGGTCAGAGACTCGATGTTGTAGCCACGTGCCGAGAACAAGCCCACCACACGGGACAGGGCACCCGCTTCGTTTTCGATCAGTACAGCAATGATGTGTTTCATGATTACAGGTCCTCCGCGCCCAAGAGCATCTCGGTCAAGCCCTTGCCGGCCTTGACCATGGGGAACACGTTCTCTGTCGGGTCCGTGCGGATGTCCAGAAACACTGTTCGGTCCTTGAGCCTGCGGGCTTCACGCAAAGCGGGCTCCACATCCTCTGGTTTTTCAACCAGGATACCGACGTGGCCATAGGCTTCGGCCAACTTCACGAAGTTGGGCAAAGCATCCATGTAGCTGTGGCTGTAGCGGCCAGAGTATTCAATCTCTTGCCACTGACGCACCATACCGAGGTAACGGTTATTGAGCGCCACGATTTTGATCGGCGTGTTGTATTGCAAGCAGGTGGACAGTTCTTGAATGCACATCTGCACCGAACCTTCACCCGTCACACAGAACACTTCGCTGTCTGGCTTGGCCAGCTTGATGCCCATGGCGTAAGGAATACCCACGCCCATGGTGCCCAAACCGCCCGAGTTGATCCAGCGACGGGGTTCGTTGAACTTGTAGTACTGGGCGGCCCACATCTGGTGCTGCCCCACGTCGGATGTGATGTACGTGTCCGAATCCTTCGTCATGTCCCACAAAGTCTCAATGACTTTCTGAGGCTTGATCACCAGGCTGTTGCTGTTGTCGTACTTCATGCAGTCGCGACCGCGCCAGCTTTCGATGGTTTCCCACCATTGGCCCAAAGCCTGTGCGTCTGGTTTGAGGCCGGACTCACGGATCATGCCCATGAGTTCGGTCAGCACATCCTTGACGTCGCCCACGATCGGCACATCCACCTTCACACGCTTGGAAATGCTGGAAGGATCAATGTCGATGTGGATGATCTTGCGTTCGTTTTGCGCAAAGTGCTTGGGGTTGCCGATCACGCGGTCGTCAAAACGGGCACCGATGGCGAGCAAGACATCGCAGTTCTGCATCGCGTTGTTGGCTTCGAGCGTGCCGTGCATGCCCAACATGCCCACGAAACGGCGGTCAGTCGCCGGGAAAGCGCCCAAGCCCATCAGGGTGTTGGTGACCGGGTAATTGAGCATGTCCACCAGCGCACGCAACTCGCCGCTGGCTTCGCTCATCAGCACACCGCCGCCGGTGTAAATGTAGGGCCGCTTGGCGGCCATCAACAGTTGCAAAGCCTTGCGGATCTGTCCGCCATGGCCTTTGCGCACCGGGTTGTACGAGCGCATCTCGACCGAGTCGGGGTAACCGGTATAGAGCACCTTGTTGAAGGAGACGTCTTTAGGAATGTCCACCACCACAGGACCTGGACGGCCGCTGCGGGCGATGTGAAAGGCCTTTTTCATGACCTCGGCCACATCTTTGGCGTCTTTGACCAGGAAGTTGTGCTTGACGATCGGGCGTGTGATGCCCACCGCATCGCACTCCTGGAAAGCATCGAGACCGATGGCCGCAGTGGGCACTTGCCCGCTGATGATCACCATGGGAATGCTGTCCATGTAGGCCGTGGCAATGCCGGTCACGGCGTTGGTCAGGCCGGGGCCTGAAGTGACCAGGGCCACGCCCACCTCACCCGTGGCACGGGCAAAGCCATCGGCCGCGTGCACGGCGGCTTGCTCGTGACGGACCAGGACGTGTTGAATCGTGTCTTGCTTGTAGAAAGCGTCGTAAATGTGAAGTACGGCACCACCGGGATAGCCCCAGATGTATTTGACGTTTTCAGCTTGCAACGCCTTGACCAGAATTTCTGCGCCACGCAGCTCTTGTCCGCTGGCTGTGGCCTGTGCCGTTTCGGCTTTGTTCATGTCCATATTCAACCTTTGTGAATTTCTCTAACGAAAAACCTTGGGTGCCCCTGGGCTCGACTCTTTTGAAGTGGCTTTGGGACTTGAGACCACCGACATGGGCACCAAACTGTAAAAGTGCCGGACGGTGATCCGTTTGCTTTTTTTCAATTGCAATCGCGCATTATCGCATTTGTACAGAACGTTTCCAAAAACAGCGCATCACTTGACCTGCGGGCTCGATGCACAGTGCGATAATTCTTGCCGGTCGCCTGCAAGCCCTCCAACGGATTGACGGCGTTTTCTTCAAACACAGGCAAATGCCTCGCCCAGGCGAAGGCAGACAAACAAGTTGGCATCCGACGCAGAACTGTCAGACTTTCTGAAAAACGTGGAGAAAAAAGCGTTCAAACGCGCTTATTACCACGTTCGGGACGAAGATGCGGCCTTGGACATCTTGCAAGACAGCATGATCAAGCTGTGCACCAATTACGCCGACAAACCTGTGGCCGAGCTGCCTTTGCTGTTCCAACGCATCCTGTCCAACACCGTGCTGGACTGGTTTCGCAGGCAAAAAACCCGCAACGCCCTGTTTTCCAACCTGAGCGACTTTGACTCCGAGGAGTCCGGCGGTGATTTCGACTTGCTGGAAGTCACCGCCAGAAGTGCTGAAGATGCCAGCGCAGAAAGCGCAGAGCAATGGATTGGCCGGGTACAAACCCTTGAACACATCGAATCGGCGGTCATGGCGTTGCCAGCACGTCAACGGGAAGCCTTCCTGCTGCGTTATTGGGAGGAGCTGGACGTGGCAGAGACCGCGGCCGTGATGGGCTGCTCAGAAGGCAGCGTCAAAACCCATTGTTCTCGGGCCATTCAGGCCTTGAGTAAAACTTTGGAAAACCAGGGAATTCGACCATGACAACTAAAAATACACCCGCTGAGCTGGCCATTGACCAACTGGGTCGCCACTTTTCAGCCCAACTGAGCATGGCCACACCCGGCCTGCCCCACGACATCACCGAGCGTCTGCGCGTGGCCCGCCAATTGGCCATGGCCCAACGCAAACCCGAAATTCAGCTGGGTTTTGCCAAGAACACACAGGTCCAAAGCAACGGCACCTTGACCGCATCCGGCGATGAGGGTTTGAACCTTTGGAGCATTCTGGGCTCTGCCTTGCCCTTGCTGGCCTTGGTCATCGGCTTGGCCACCATCCAATGGATCCAACAAGACAGCCGCACCAACGAACTGGCTGCCATTGACTCGGCTTTGCTCACCGACGAGTTGCCCCCCGACGCTTATGCCGATGCTGGTTTTGTCCAATTTCTGAAACAAGGGCTCAGCGACAGTGCCAAGAATGACTGAAGTCCAACAAGCTTTCTGGACGCGGGCCGCCCTGCAAAGGCTTGGCTGTGGCTTGGCCCTGGCTGTTTGCGCGCTCCACGCCACAGCACAAACCAGCATAAACGCCGCGGCCGCCCCACTGGCAGCCGCGAGCGGCAGCTGGCAGCAGCTGTCAGCACCGCAAAAACAAGCCCTCGCGCCCTTGGCCACGCAATGGGGCAGTTTGACGCCTCAACAACAAAGCAAATGGTTGGCGATTTCGCAAAACTTTGCCCAATTGCCTGCCAGCGAAAAAGCCATCATGCACACCCGC
>JBEEJQ010000190.1:0-4366 GCA_041169105.1 Pseudomonadota bacterium
AGATCTGGTTGACCATCTTGGCCAGTTGGCCCGCACCCGATTCGCCCAACAGGGTGAACGCACGCGAAAAAGCCAAGGCGGCAGGGCGCACGTTGTCAAAAGCTGCTTGATCGCCACCGCACATGACGGTGAGCACGCCGTTTTGCGCGCCACCTTGACCGCCCGAGACCGGAGCGTCCACAAAGTGCAGACCCAGCTTTTGGGCCTCGGCATACAGCTCTCGGGCCACTTCGGCGGACGCCGTGGTGTGGTCCACAAAGATGGCACCGGGTTTCATGCCGGCAAAAGCACCGTCTGGACCCAAAACCACGCTGCGCAAATCGGCGTCGTTGCCCACGCAGGCGAACACGATGTCAGCATTCGCTGCGGCTTCGCGGGGGGTGGGGGCGCTGGCGTTGCCAGGGCATTCGGCCAGCCAGGCGGCGGCTTTGGCGGCGCTGCGGTTGTAGACAGTGACGTGGTGTCCGGCACGGGCCAGGTGCCCGGCCATGGGGTAGCCCATCACGCCCAGGCCCAAAAAGGCCACGCGGCGGGCGGGAGTCGGTTCGTAGGTTTTGCTGGCAATCTGGCTCATGGGGGATGTCTCTGAAGCGGTGATGAGGGCGCTAATTTAGCAGTCCTGTGCAAAACCGAGCGGCATGTCTGTGTATTGGGCGACAAGGCATTTGGTACGCTCAGGGCCATGAACGCTTCGATTGCAGACAATTTGGCGCAGGTGCATGCGCAGATCCACGCCGCTTGCCAGGCGGCAGGGCGGCCCGATGCCAGCGTGCGCTTGCTGGCGGTCTCCAAGACCTGGGGGGCTGACGCGGTGCGCCAGGCCCATGCCGCTGGCCAAACCGCTTTTGGCGAAAACTACATCCAGGAAGCGGTCGACAAAATCACGGAGCTGAAAAATTTGCCATTGGAGTGGCATTGCATTGGCCCCATCCAGAGCAACAAAACCCGCCTGGTCGCCGAGCATTTTGACTGGGTGCACAGCATCGACCGCCTCAAGATTGCCCAGCGCCTGTCCGAACAGCGGCCTGCGGGCCTGCCGCCTTTACAGGTTTGCATTCAGGTCAATGTGGATGGCGGCCAGACCAAATCGGGCGTGAGCCCGCAAGACTTGCCTGCGTTGGCCCAGGCGGTGGCGGCTTTGCCGAACCTGCAGCTGCGCGGCCTGATGACCATCCCCGAGCCCGCCGAGTCCGAGGCGGCGGCCCGTGCGGTGCACCGCCAGGCGCGGCAGTTGCTGGAAGCCTTGGTGGCGCAGGGGCTGGCGCTGGACACCTTGTCCATGGGCATGTCGGCCGACATGGCGCCGGCCATTGCCGAGGGCAGCACCATGGTGCGGGTGGGCACGGCGATTTTTGGCAAGCGCTGAGCGCGAAGTCGAGGGCGAAGCAGGGCATTTTTCAGGCCAGAGGGGCCTTGAATGTGCTCAGATTGGCCGCTCAGGGGCTTCTGCTGGGATAATGGCGGGTTGCACAGCCCCGATCTGGTGTTCAGATCGGCGGACTTGAGCTTGCTGCAGAGGCAAGCTAGCGCTACTTCACTCAGGTTTCACCATGGCTCAATACGTTTTCTCAATGAACCGGGTCGGCAAGATCGTGCCGCCCAAGCGTCAGATCCTCAAAGACATTTCGCTGTCCTTCTTCCCCGGCGCCAAGATCGGCGTGCTGGGCACCAACGGCTCGGGCAAGTCCACTTTGCTCAAGATCATGGCGGGCATCGACAAAGAGATCGAAGGCGAAGCCATCCCCATGTCGGGCCTGAAAATCGGGTATCTGCCACAAGAGCCCCAACTCGACCCCGCTGAAACCGTGCGCCAGTCGGTGGAAAACGGCATGGGCGAGATCAAGGCCGCGCAAGCCCGCCTCGAAGAGGTGTATGCCGCTTACGCCGAAGAAGACGCCGACTTTGACGCCTTGGCCGCCGAGCAGGCCAAGCTCGAAGCGATCATTGCGACCGCTGGTGACGCCTCTGACCACCAACTCGAAATCGCCGCCGACGCGCTGCGCCTGCCCCCATGGGACGCCGTGATCGGCAACCTGTCGGGCGGTGAAAAGCGCCGCGTGGCGCTGTGCCGCTTGCTGCTGTCGCGCCCCGACATGCTGCTGCTGGACGAACCCACCAACCACTTGGACGCTGAATCGGTGGACTGGCTCGAACAGTTCTTGCAGCGCTTCTCGGGCACTGTGGTGGCCATTACCCACGACCGTTACTTCCTGGACAACGCCGCCGAGTGGATTCTCGAACTCGACCGTGGCCACGGCATCCCCTACAAGGGCAACTACTCCACCTGGTTGGAGCAAAAAGAAGCCCGCCTGGAGCAGGAACAGCGCACCGAAGACGCCCGCACCAAGGCCATGAAGAAGGAATTGGAGTGGGCCCGCGCCAACCCCAAGGGCCGTCAGGCCAAGAGCAAGGCCCGTCTGGCCCGCTTCGAAGAACTGAGCGATTACGAATACCAGCAGCGCAACGAAACCCAGGAGATCTTCATCCCTGTGGCCGAGCGTCTGGGCAATGAAGTGTTCGAGTTCAAGAACGTCAGCAAGTCTTTTGGCGACCGCATGCTGATCGACAACCTGAGCTTCAAGGTGCCAGCAGGTGCCATCGTCGGCATCATCGGCCCCAACGGCGCCGGTAAGTCGACCTTGTTCAAGCTGATTTCAGGCCGCGAACAGCCTGACAGCGGTGAAGTCAAGATCGGCCAGACCGTGAAGATGGCCTTTGTGGACCAGAACCGCGATGACCTGGACAACAACAAGACCGTCTGGGAAGACGTCTCGGGTGGTCTGGACATCATCAACGTGGGCAAGTTCCAGATGGCCAGCCGCGCGTATTGCGGCCGCTTCAACTTCAACGGTGGCGACCAGCAAAAGAAGGTCGGCATGCTGTCGGGCGGTGAGCGCGGCCGTTTGCACCTGGCCAAGACCCTGATCGAAGGTGGCAACGTGTTGCTGCTGGACGAACCCTCGAACGACCTGGACGTCGAAACCTTGCGTGCACTGGAAGACGCGTTGCTGGAGTTTGCCGGCTCGGTCATGGTCATCAGCCACGACCGCTGGTTCCTGGACCGCATCGCCACTCACATCCTGGCCGCTGAAGGCGACAGCCAGTGGGTGTTCTTTGACGGCAACTACCAGGAATACGAAGCCGACAAGAAAAAGCGCCTGGGCGAAGAGGGCGCCAAGCCCAAGCGCGTGCGCTTCAAGGCTTTGAAGTAATTCGCTTCAGCGCACAACGACAACGGGCCCTGCGGGGCCCGTTGTCGTTGGTGGGTGTAGGTCGGAGCTTCAGCTCCGACAACGGCCTTTCATTGAAACATGTCGGGGCTAAAGCCACCGACCTACGAGGTGGACAGCCGGGCCTGCGCCTTCTCGGCCCACAGCTGCAAGCTGTCCAGCAGGTCTTTTTGGCTGAAGGAGCAGCTTTCTTCGCTGAACAGGGCGCTGGCTTCCAGCCGGTCGAGCAAGTCACCCAGCACGATGCCGAATTTCTCGGGCAAAGCCAGTTGGGCTGCGCCTTTGCGCCACAGCGCGATCATCTCGCTTTGGGGTATGCGGCCTTGCACGCAGGCCGTCAAGGCATCGTTCATCAGGGTCAAATGGTCGAGTGCGTCATGCATGGACTGTGTTCTCCGGCAGGTTCGTGGCGAGGGTCGGGTCGGGGCTTGCCCATTCGCGGCGACAATCATGCCCCATGAAAGCGAAATCCCTCAAACCCATGCGCCTGGAAGACATTTTGTTCAGCCAGGGTTTTGGCACGCGCCGTGTGTGTGCCGGTCTGGTTCAGCAAGGCCATGTCCAAGTTGGCGGCGAAGTGGTCACCGACGCGGGCGAATTCCTCGAGCCCGAAGGGCTGATTTTCAAGGTGCAAGGGACTGACTGGCCCTTCAAGGAGCACGCTTATGTGCTGCTCAACAAGCCTGCAGGCACCGAGTGTTCGCAAAAGCCCTCGACCTGGCCGAGCATCTACACCTTGCTGCCGGGTCCTTTGCGCCAGCGGCCGCAAAAAGCGGCGGTGCAGGGTGTGCAGGCGGTGGGCCGATTGGACCAAGACACCACCGGTTTGCTGCTGCTCACCGATGACGGCAAGTTCATCCACAAAATGAGCTCACCCAAGCACCATGTGCCCAAGGTGTACGAGGTCACGACCAAGCACCCGATCACGCCCGAGATGGTGGACAAGCTCTTGTCGGGCGTGGTGTTGGACGACGACCCCAAACCGGTCAAAGCCGCAGCTTGCGAGGCTGTGGGCGAGCTGCACCTGAAGCTGACCCTGACCGAAGGCAAATACCACCAGGTCAAGCGCATGGTGGCTGCGGTGGGTAACCGGGTGGAGGGCCTGCACCGCTCGCAAATCGGCGGCTTGGTCTTGA
>JBEEJQ010000191.1:0-4362 GCA_041169105.1 Pseudomonadota bacterium
CGGATGCAGTGTTCAATCGATTGTGGTTCGCTCATTCCAATGTCTCCAATACCGGCTGCGCCGCCAAGCGGGGCAGTCGGTCCATCTGGCTGGCCAGGCCATCCAGAAAGTTCGCCACCGCGTCCAGTTGCTGCGCGGCGGTCTCCAAGGTGTTCATGTGTTCTCTGAATGCATCGCCGCCGGGCAGCGAACGCACATACCAGCCGATGTGCTTGCGGGCCGAGCGCACGCCGGTGTATTCGCCGTACAAGCCATAGTGGTCTTGCAGGTGCTCCAGCAAGGCGCGACGCACTTCGGCCACCAGTGGCGGGGCCAGGTGTTCTCCCGTGGCCAAGAAGTGGCCGATCTCGCGGAAGATCCAGGGGCTGCCTTGCGCGGCACGGCCGATCATCACCGCATCGGCACCAGTGATGCGCAGCACATCGCGTGCTTTTTCGGGGGAGTCGATGTCGCCGTTGGCCACCACCGGAATCTTGAGTGCAGCCTTGACGGCGGCCACGGTGTCGTATTCGGCCAAGCCTTTGTAGCCTTGCTCGCGGGTGCGACCGTGCACGGTGACCATCTGCACGCCTGCGGCTTCAGCGGCGCAGGCCAGGCTCAGGGCGTTCTTTTCGGCATCGCACCAGCCAGTGCGCATTTTGAGCGTGACGGGCACGCCATGCGGCAAAGCGGCCTCGACCACCGCGCTGATGATCTCGAGTGCCAGCGGCTCGTCTTGCATCAGGGCAGAACCCGCCCATTTGTTGCAGACCTTCTTGGCGGGGCAGCCCATGTTGATGTCGATAATCTGCGCACCCCGGTCGATGTTGTAGCGCGCGGCGTCGGCCATCATCTGCGCTTCGGTGCCCGCGATCTGCACCGCAATCGGTCCGGGCTCACCCTCATGGTTGGCGCGCCGTGAGGTCTTGAGTGACTTCCACAGGTCGGGCCGCGAGGTCACCATTTCGCTCACGGCATAGCCCGCCCCGAACTGTCTGCACAGTTGGCGAAAAGGCCGATCCGTCACCCCCGCCATGGGGGCAACGAACAAGTTGTTCGGCAATAGGTAAGGGCCAATCTGCATGACTGGAAGGTGCGCTGGAAAAGGGAATGCCTAAAAAGGAGGCACGATTGTAATTGCTTAATATTTCAGCAAATGAAAGGTGGATGTGCTAAGAAATCCTGATCGACTGTATTCACCATCACAAGCCCCGTGTTACGCGAACAGTGGCCACATTTGGATCTCGCTACACTGACTTGCATGGAACTTTGGCTCAATCAACTCTTGCAATGGCTGGCATTGCCGCAATTCGGGCTGAGCACGGTGTTTGTCGTGTCCTTCATCTCGGCCACCTTGCTGCCTCTTGGCTCAGAGCCTGCGGTGTTTGGTCTGGTCAAGCTCAACCCGGACTTGTTCTGGCCGGCCATCGCGGTGGCCACGGCTGGCAACACGCTGGGCGGTGTGCTCAGTTGGTGGATGGGCTGGGGTTCGCGCAAGATGTCCAAGCGCTGGAAAGACTCCTCCAGCCACATCAGGGCGCTGGCCTGGCTGGAAAAGCTGGGTCCCAAGGCCTGCCTGCTGTCTTGGCTGCCGGGCGTGGGCGATCCGCTGTGTGCCGTGGCAGGTTGGCTGCAAATGCCACTGTGGCCCTGCGCGCTCTACATGGCCATTGGCAAATTCGCGCGTTACTTAACGATGACCGCGGGCCTGCTCTGGGTGTTTCCTGGTTAAAGCCAAAACCCACTTCATCAGTCGGATTTCTATTGACCCGCATGGCGACAATGCAAATAATATTCAAACGTTTCAATATTGAAACGTTGTTTTACTAAAGAAACAAATGAGCGTTCTCGGTATTGACGAAATCACCTTCGGGGCCCAAGACGTTGGCCGTTGCAGGCAATTCTTTCTGGACTGGGGCTTGTCCCTGGTCGAAGAAACGCATGCACGCCTTGTCTTTGCCTCACTCAATGGCTGCCGCGTGATCGTGGCGCACTCTGATACACCCGGCCTGCCGCCTGGGGTCGAGGCCGACCCGACCTTGCGCGAAGTCGTCTGGGGCGTAGCCTCCGAAGAAGACATGGTGCGCTATGCAGCAGCCCTGCAAACTCAAGCCGACTTTGTGCAGCAAGACCAGCGCATCGGTTGTACGGACCCCAGCGGTTTGGCCGTGCGACTGCAAATCAGTCAGAAAAAGACGCTGGACCTCGATTGCGCTCAACTCAACACCTGGTCAGCTCGCCCCCGCGTCAACCAGCCCAGCCAAGCCTATGACCGCGCCCAACCCATTGAAGTTGGCCATGTGGTGTTCTTCGTCAACGAGCTCGAAAAGGTGTCGCGTTTTTACCAAACCCTCTTGGGCTTTGTCGTGTCAGACAAATACCCCGGTCGCGGTCACTTTCTGCGTTGCGCTGCACGTGGCGGTCACCACGACCTTTTCCTTCTTCAACTGCCTGAGGCGCGCAATGGCTTGAACCATGTGGCCTTCACAGTGCGCGATGTGCACGAAGTCTTTGGTGGCGGCTTGCACATGTCGCGCTGCGGCTGGGACACCGAACTGGGCCCTGGACGGCACCCGATTTCCTCTGCCATCTTCTGGTACTTCGTGAGCCCCGCTGGAGCCTTGGTCGAGTACTACACCGACGAGGACGAGCTGACCGAAGACTGGCAGCCGCGCGAATTCACGCCTGGGCCGACGGTGTTTGCTGAATGGGCAATCAAAGGCGGTATCGATGGCCAAACACGACGCCAAAAAGATGCAGACGCACCCAGTGGACGCTTCATGACCGACAAACCCAAGGCCTGAACAGCGCCGCCTTCAATTCAGCCAACCAGAGTTTCTTGCATGTCACACCACCCTGCTGCCCTTTACAACGACACACACCAGGCCCGCTCTAAGGCCCCTACCAGCTATGAGAGCTTGCTGGGCGACGCCATCGAGCGGGCTTTTGGCAGCGGCATTCTTGACCTGGACGAGCTGGTCCAGTACCTGAACACCACAGGCCCTTCGGGCCCAAACGGCCAAGCCTGGACAGCCGAGACCTATCAGCAAGAGATGGCCCGCCTGGCCGCCGCCTGAAGCACAAACCAAGGAAGATCATGAACGCCCAAGTCATCAACGTTCAGCTGGACCCCGTCGACGCCGCGCTTGAAGTGGGTTTGAAAGACCTGTGGTTTCCGGTGTGCCCCTCCGGCTTTGTCAAAGACAACCCGATTTCCCTGCGCCGACTGGGCTACAAAATCGTGCTGTGGCGCGATGCCACAGGTCAAGTCCACGCGCTGGAAGACCATTGCCCGCACCGGGGCGCTCCGCTGTCGCTGGGCGTCATCCTGGGTGACCGCATCGCCTGTCCGTACCACGGTGTGGAAGTGCACCACGACGGCACCGTGATGCGCGTGCCCGGCAGCCCGGGTTGCAAGCTCGAAGGCTCACGCCCCACCCGCAGTTTCCACACCGCAGAATCGAATGGCGCGATCTTCTTGTACAACGCCAGCAACCCGGCACTCGACGAAGCGCCACCGCTGCGCCTGCCCGAACAACTGACCTCGCCTGAGTGGTCGTCTTTCCTGTGCTACACCGAATGGGGTGGCGACTACCGCTATGTGATCGACAACGTGATGGACCCCATGCACGGGGCCTACCTGCACAAGCAGTCGCACACCATGGCCGAAGGCGACATGACCGCCGAGTTCCAGATCCGTGAACTCGACAACGGCTTCATCTTCGAAAAGAAGCACCAGCGCGATGTGAACTTTGACTGGACCGAATGGCTGGACACCGGCATCCACCTGATGCGACTGGAAATTCCCTACCCAAAGACCGGCGGGCCTGGCGGCAACTTCACCATCATCGGCAGCTACACCCCGATCACCAACCGCGTCGCAGGGGTCTTCCACTGGCGCTGCCGCAAGGTGGACGGTTGGCAACGCAACACCTGGCGCTTCCTTTACAAAAACCGCCTAGAGCAGCGCCACTGGAACGTCTTGGAGCAAGACCGCGTGGCCGTCGAAAACATGGAGCCCGACGCCAACAAGCGCGAGCACCTCTACGCCCACGACATGGGCATCGTGCGGCTGCGCCGCCACCTGCGCAAACTGGCCACTGAACAACTGGCCCCAAACGCCGCCTGACATGAGCACCTTGAAGGTATGGGTCCACACCCTGCGTCACCAAGCGCAAGACATCATCAGCGTCGAGCTTAGCCCCATGCCGGGTGAAACCTTGCCCGCATTCGAGGCCGGCGCCCACATTGACCTACATCTGCCCGGCGGTCTGGTGCGCAGCTACTCTTTGGCCAATGACAGCAGCGAACGCCACCGGTACCTGCTGGGCGTGCTGAAAGACAAAACCAGCAGGGGCGGTTCGCGCGCCGTGCACGAACAAT
>JBEEJQ010000192.1:0-4352 GCA_041169105.1 Pseudomonadota bacterium
GTCAAAGGTGACGGTGGGCGGCTTGGCGATGGCCTGTTCGTTGTCCACCGTGAAGTTGGGTTTTTCCTTGTAGCCCAGCGCCCAGGCGGTCAGGTTCGAGGGGAAGGAATGCACGGTGACGTTGTAGTCCTGCACCGACTGGATGTAGCGCTTGCGGGCCACGGCGATGCGGTTCTCAGTGCCTTCGAGTTGGGCCTGCAGCTCCATGAAGCCCTCGTTGGCACGCAAGGTGGGGTAGTTTTCAGCGACCACCAAAAGCCGCGACAGGGAGCCCGACAGCTCTCTTTGGGCCTGCTGGAATTTTTGAAAGGCTTGCGCATCATTGACCAACTCGGGCGTGGCCTGGATCGCGGTGGCTTTGGCCCGCGCATCGACCACGGCTTGCAGGGTGCCGCTCTCAAAGTCGGCTTGGCCTTTGACCACATTGACCAGGTTGGGAATCAGGTCTGCGCGGCGCTGGTATTGGCTGAGCACTTCGGACCAGCTGGCCTTGACTTGTTCGTTGCCGCTTTGGAACTGGTTGTAGCCGCAGGCGCTCAGGCTCAGGCTCAGGGTTGCAAGCATCAGGAGCAGGGTTGCCCATCGTTGAAATACTGGGGTCATGACATGCCTCGAAAAGAAGTGGCGGGATGTCAAGCCAGCTTAGTCAAGCGCGGCTGCGGCTTCAGTGCGGCAGTTGACGGTCTGGGTGAGTCAGAGGGTCAGCAAAAAATCAAGGCCAGCATGGCCGGGTCGTCGATGAGGTTGGTGCTGGCGTAGTTGGCCAGGCGGTAGGCCAGCAGCGTCAGGTGTTCCATCCAAGGTTCCGAATTCATGCGCTCGATTGTCGCAAATCGCTGCAGGGCATGAGCGCTTGGGTGTGCCTTGGTGCACGCCTGTGTGCGTTTGCGGGTCCTTTACCCGGTTTGGCGTACTGCCCCGAGCGCAGCTTTGCGTTGCAATGTTCCGCAGTCCCGGAGCGCCTGGCGGTCAGGCGTGGACGATTGGAGATGGACATGCGACTTGCTTTGAAAAACATCCTCATCACCGGCGCGGCCAGCGGCATTGGCCTGGCCACCGCGGTGCGCTGTTTGCAAGAAGGTGCCCGCGTGGCGCTGGCCGATGTGCCCACATCGGCGGGGGCTGATCGGGTGGCGGACTTGGCTTTGATGTACCCGGGGCGCTGCATCTTTGTGCCGGTCGATGTGCGCTCGAGTGCCGAGGTCAACAAGATGGTGGACCGCACAGTGCAGACCTTTGGGCGTTTGGACGGTGTGTTCAACAACGCCGGTGTGGGTGACATGGATGCTGCCGATCACTACAGCGATGAAGCGTTTGAGCGCGTGTTGGACATCGACCTGGTCGGCGTTTTTCGCGTGGCGCGTGCGGCTTTGCGACAGATGTATGCGCAGGGCCAGGGGCACTACAGCATCCTCAACTGTGCGTCGATTTTGGGTCTGCTGGGGCAAAGCCAGACAGCGGCCTACAGCGCGGCCAAAGGTGGCGTGGTCAACCTGACACACACCTTGGCGCTGGAGGCGGCCAGCCACGGCGTGCGGGTCAATGCCATCTGCCCGGGCTACATCGAAACGCCCATGTTGGCGGGCTTTGACGAGGCGCAACGCCAATTCCTGGTGAGCCTTCATCCGCTGGGTCGATTGGGCAAGCCCGAAGAGATCGCCCATGTGGCGGTGTTTTTGCTCAGCGATGAAGCCGCCTTTGTGACGGGCGCGCATTGGCTGGTGGACGGTGGTTTCAGTGCGGGCAAATCGTGATGCACAACATTTTTGTGAATCAGCCAACAGACCTCACGTCGCAGAAGTTGGACAGTGAGGGTTTTCAACCCCAGGAGTAATGAACATGAACAGCTTGACACGTTTCAATCCATTCAGCGAATTGCGCGATCCATTTGGCGATGACTTTTTCAAAGGCTTTGCCATGCGCCCGGTTTACCGCATGCTGGAGGGCGAGCCGCAGATGCGGCTGGACTTGACCGAGGACGACAAGAATTTCTTTGTGAAGGCCGAGATCCCCGGCGTCAGCAAGGACGACATCAAGGTCTCGGTGGACGGCAATCAGGTGTGTTTGAGTGCCGAAGTTAAAAAAGAAAAAGAAGAGAAGGAGGGGGCCAAAGTGATCCGCGGCGAGCGCTATTACGGCAGCGTGTCGCGCAGCTTCACCCTCGATGAAAACGTGGACCAGGCGGCTGCACAAGCCAAGTACGAAGATGGCGTGCTGCAACTGACCTTGCCCAAAAAACCCAGTGGTCAGGCCCGTGTGCTGAAGATCGCCTGACGAGTGCGGCCGAGTGGCCGCTGCTTTGCCCTCATCTCGCCCGGCCTGTGCTGTGCGGGGTTTTGTGGGGTGTGTCAGTCCTGCGGGCTGGACTGATGCATGGTTTCAAGGCACACTGAAGGTCTGCTGTTCACCACTCATCCATGAGCATTCAAGTCTTGATCGTTGGCATTCACCTCGCGCGCAGCACGCGGGGCAAGCCCTGCGCGCCGCCGCAGTGGGTGTGAATTTTCTCCTGTAGGTCGGCGGCTTCAGCCCCGACATGCTTTGTCTTTTTGACACCTGTCGGACCTGAAGGTCCGACCTACAAAATCCTTTTTTGTTCGATCAATTTCAATTCGGGTCGTATGCTCCACGCAGCATGGGCCTGTTGATGGCTGGAGATTTTTCATGGCTGATTTGTTTGAGAACCCCATGGGTTTGTGCGGTTTTGAGTTTGTCGAGTTCGCCTCGCCGGTGCCGGGTTTGCTGGAGCCCTTGTTTGAAAAAATGGGTTTTTCGCTGGTGGCCAAGCACCGGTCCAAAGACGTGGTGCTGTACCGCCAGGGCGACATCAACTTCATCGTCAACCGCGAGCCCAAGAGCTTGGCGGGTTACTTCGCGTCGGAGCATGGGCCATGTGCCTGTGCGCTGGCTTTTCGCGTGAAGGATTCACACCAAGCCTACGCCCGCGCATTGGAGATGGGCGCACAGCCAGTGGACGTACCCACCGGCCCGATGGAGTTGCGCTTGCCAGCCATCAAGGGCATTGGCGGTGCGCCGCTGTATTTGATCGACCGATTCGAAGACGGCAAGAGCATCTACGACATCGACTTTGAATTCATCGAGGGCGTGGACCGCCACCCACCCGGCCATGGCTTCAAGTTGATCGACCACTTGACGCACAACGTGTACAAGGGTCGCATGGCGTTTTGGGGCGGTTTTTACGAGAAAATTTTCAATTTCCGTGAGATCCGCTACTTTGACATCAAGGGCGAGTACACGGGCCTGACCAGCCGCGCCATGACCGCGCCCGATGGCCTGATCCGCATCCCGCTCAACGAAGAGTCGGGCAAGACGGGTGGTCAGATCGAAGAGTTCCTCATGCAGTTCAACGGCGAAGGCATTCAGCACATCGCCTTGCTGACCGATGACATTTTCAAGAGCGTCGATGCTTTGCAGATGGCCGGCATTCCGCTCATGACCGCGCCCAACGACATTTATTACGAGATGCTCGAAGAACGCCTGAAAGGCCACGGCGAGCCGGTGCCCGAGTTGCAGGCGCGGGGCATTTTGATGGACGGCTCCACCGCTGGCGGCGAAAAGCGTTTGCTTTTGCAGATCTTCAGCCAGACCTTGTTGGGTCCGGTGTTCTTTGAGTTCATCCAGCGCAAGGCCGACGAGGGCTTTGGCGAAGGCAACTTCAAGGCGCTGTTTGAGAGTCTGGAGCGCGATCAGATTCGCCGTGGGGCGATCGAGGTCTGAAGCGCGTCAGGGCAGCAGGCTCAGCGCGGCAGCGTCAGCAGCGGGATGTCTTTGGCCGTGGCCAGCTTGTCCAGTTGGGCGCGGGTCTGGCTGGCCAGGAAAGCTTCGATGGCCTTGCGCGTGGCGGGCTTGAACAGGTCCTTGACGGGGTGCGTCAGCGGGACGCCTGCAGCTTCGCAGAGCCTGACGGCAAAGTGCGGCTCCAGGGCTGCCACGGCCACGCGGCCGTTTTTGCAGGCATAAACCCGGTAACCGGCGTGTGCGCCGCCGACAGCACCGTCGGGGGTGGTCATGCGCAGTTGGCGAGGCAGGGCCAGCCACTCGGCGGCGGTGGACAGGGCCACTTCGTGGCGGCTGCCTTTGCCGGTGCTTTGGCGGGTGATCAGTGCCTTGAGCGTGGCTTCGCTGGCCATGAGCGCGCCGCCCATGTCGGCAAACAAACTTGGGGGCAGGTCCATGCCATTGACCAAGCCGACTTCAGCTTGGTATGTGAGGTCGTGACCAGGGATCTCGGCCAGCGGACCGGGCGCACCGACCACCTCAATCAGACTGAGCGTGGGGTATTGCTTGTGCAGTGTTTTCCAGCCCAGGCCGAGTTTGTTCAAAGCAGAAGG
>JBEEJQ010000193.1:0-4317 GCA_041169105.1 Pseudomonadota bacterium
TGATGGATGCGCCGCCCGACAAGGAAAACTCCAAACCCTTTGTGCAGATCGCCGCCCTGATGAAAGACGCGGGGCTGCGTGCACCGGAAGTGCTCGACTGGGACGAGGCCCATGGCTTCATGCTCTTGAACGACCTGGGCAGCGCCACCATGATGTCGGCCATCGACGCCGAGCGCCCGCAAGCCAACCATGGCCTGTACATGCAGGCGGTGGACACGCTGATCCAGTGGCAACTGGCGTCGCGCCCCGGTGTTTTGCCACCGTACGATGCGGCCTTGCTCAACCGTGAGTTGAGCCTGTTCCCCGATTGGTACTTGGCCCAGCACAAAGGCGTGCAACTGCAAGGCCAGGACAAAGAGACGGTGGACAAAGCTTTTGCCCTGATCGTGCAACGCAACTTGGCTGCGCCCAGCGTGTATGTGCACCGCGATTTCATGCCGCGCAATTTGATGATGCCGCACCAAAGTGAGCAGTTGGGCGTGCTCGACTTTCAGGATGCGGTCTATGGCCCCGTCACCTACGACATCGCCAGCCTGATGCGCGACGCTTTCCTGACCTGGGACGAAGACTTTGTGCTCGACATCACCATCCGCTACTGGGAAAAAGCCCGCAAGGCTGGGCTGATGGACTTTGAAGACTGGCACAGCGACTTTGGTGCGTTCTACCGCGCCGTCGAATGGATGGGCTTGCAACGTCACTTGAAAGTGGCTGGCATTTTTGCGCGGCTGACCCTGCGCGACGGCAAGCCCAAATATTTGGCCGATGCACCGCGCTTCATCCACTACATCCGCAAGGCCTGTGACCGCTACCGCGAACTGGGCCCCCTGCTCAAGGTGATCGATGAGATCGAGGGCACCACTCCCTTGGTCGGTTTTGCCTACGGGCGCATGTGAGCATGCCGCGCTTTCATTGCCCCACTCCCTTGCAAACCGGCCTGGCCTTGAGCTTGCCGCCCGGTGCGGCACGTCATGTGCAGGTTTTGCGCATGCAGCCGGGCGACGTCATCACCTTGTTCAATGGCGAAGGCGGCGAGTTTGAAGCCACCGTCACCCGCATGGGCCGCAGCGATGTGGACGTGGAGGTCGGCACGCACCACGCTGTGGAGCGTGAAGCGCCCTGCGCCGTGCATTTGCTGGCCGGCATCACCGCCAACGAGCGCATGGATTGGCTGGTCGAAAAAGCCACCGAACTGGGCGCTGCCAGCATCACCCCCATCACCGCTGAGCGCAGCGTTCTCAAGCTCAAGGGCGAGCGGGCTGACAAGAAACTGGCGCACTGGCAAGGCGTGGCCGTGGCCGCTGCCGAGCAGTGCGGCCGCAACCGCGTCACGCGCATCGATGCGGCCAGCACCGTGGCCCAGTGGGTGGCGCAGCACCCCGCTGCTGAAAAGGGTGTTCGATTGGTGCTGTCCCTGTCAGAAGGCACGCGCCCCTTGAATGAGGCGGTGCAAGGCCAGACCTCGGTCACCTTGCTCAGCGGCCCGGAAGGCGGCCTCACGCCCGCCGAAGAAGCGCAGGCCTTGGCGGCCGGCTTTGTGCCCGCGACCTTGGGGTCGCGTGTGTTGCGGGCCGAAACTGCGCCCCTGGCGGTGTTGGCAGCATTGACTTTGCGCTGAGGCCCTCCCGTCCAAGGTGACAGGGGCTTGGCCAGTGCACCGATACACTGCAGGGTATGAACGCCAACCTCATCCTCTTGACCCTGTGCCAGGGCCTGTTCTTCACGAACAATGTCACCTTCATCGCCATCAACGGCCTGGTGGGTCTGTCCATGGCCCCGCTGGGCTGGATGGCCACCTTGCCCGTCATGGGCTATGTGGTGGGCGGCGCTTTGTCCACCGGACTGGTGGCCAAGACGCAGTCGCGGTTTGGGCGGCGCATCTCGTTTCAGCTGGGTTTGGTGGTGGCCATCTTTTCAGCTTTGCTCGCCGCTTATGCGGCCTGGAGCCACAACTTCTGGCTGCTGGTTTGCGCGACGGTGATCGCGGGTTACTACAGCGCCAATGGGCAGCTCTACCGGTTTGCTGCGGCTGAACTGTCGGTCGAGAGCTTTCGCGAGAAAGCCGTCTCGCTGGTCATGGCCGGTGGCTTGATCGGGGCCATCGCAGGGCCCAATCTGGCCTCGCGCACCAAGAGCATTCTGGAGACGCCCTTCATGGGCGCTTACCTGGCTTTGGCCGCTGTGGCCGTCTTGGGGCTGGTGGTGATCAGCTTCATCCGCTTTCCCGCCGTGCCAGCCAAAAAAGCCGGCGATGCCGTTGGGCGTCCCTTGTCAGAGATCATGCGTCAGCCGATCTTCATCGTGGCGGCAGCCACGGCGGCTTTGAGCTACGGCGTGATGAACTTGCTCATGGCTGCTACGCCCTTGGCCATGCAGGTCTGCGGTTTTGGTTTCAGCGATGCCGCGCTGGTGCTCGAGTGGCACGTGATCGGCATGTTCGCGCCGGGCTTTTTCACTGGCCACCTGATCAAAAAATTCGGCACCTTGACCATCATGTCGGTGGGTGTGTTGCTCAACTTCGTGTGCATCGCGGTGGCCTTGTCGGGCATCGAGTTGCACCAGTTCATCGTCGCCCTGTTCTTGTTGGGGCTGGGCTGGAATTTCTTGTTCACCGGCAGCACCACCTTGGCCATGCGGGCCTGGCGACCCGAAGAAAAAGACCGCGCTCAAGCGGCCATCAATTTCTTTGTGTTCGCCACCATGGCGGTCACTTCGTTTGCCTCGGGCGCTTTGGTCACCACCGGCGGTTGGACCTGGTTGAACGTGGGCTCTTTGGTGCCAGTGGCGCTGGCGGGTTTGTCGTTAGCCTGGTTGGGCCTCAAGCAGCGAAGCGATCGTCCAGCCAGCGCTTGAGCACTTGGAACACCTGCTGGCGCTGGGTGTCGTTGAAGATCTCGTGGTACATCGGCGCAAAGCAGTGCGAATGCACCACCGAGGCCGGTGCCTTCGCGGCAAAGGCCGCTGTGGCATCCGGGTGCACCAGACGGTCTTGCCCGGCATAGATCAGCAAGCTGGGCACTTTCCAATCGGCGGCCAGTGCCACCGTCTTGGGGCCTTCGGTGTAGATCCAGGCGCCCAGTCGTGCTGAGATGCGGTCGTGCACCAGCGGGTCCAGCGTGTAGCGCTGCACGGTTTGCGCATCGCGGGCGATCAACTTGGGGTTGAGCCCGTTGCCCACACACAAATGGGGCCAGTACTTGGGCAAGGTGGCCAACAGCAGTTTTTGCAAGGGATTGGCCCAAGTGCCCAAGGCGGGTGAAGACATGATCACCGCGTCCACATAGCGCAGTTGTTCGGCCACCGCACGCGCCACCACCAAACCGCCCATGCTGTGGCCCAGCAAAATCAGTGGCGCATCGTGGGTGCCTGGCCGTTCGCGGGTGTCGTCGATGACGGTGGCCAGGTCTTGCAGAAAGCCGTCCGGGCTGTGCAAGGTGCCACGACGGCCCTCTGAATGGCCATGGCCCTGGTGGTCATACCCGCGCACGGCAAAGCCCCAATCGTTCAGCAACTGGGCCACCTCGGCATAGCGTCCCATGTGTTCACCCAGTCCGTGGACCAGCAGCACCGTGCCGCGCATTTGCCGCTGGGGCATGGGCCAGTCGTACACGGCCAGCTGTCCGGCTTGGCCTGGCAAGGTGCTGCGTTTGACGTGTTTCATGGCATGCGGGCGATGACTTCGGCCACGGCAGCGGTGAGTTTTTTGGCATAAGGCACGTGCAAAAACTCGTTGGGTCCGTGTGCATTGCTCTTGGGGCCCAGCACGCCGCAGACCATCATCTGCGCTTTGGGAAAGCCCGCGCTGAGCATGTTCATGAGCGGAATGGTGCCGCCCTGCCCGATGTAGCCCACCGATGCGCCAAAGTGCGATTGGCTCGCATGGTTGAGCGCTTGTTCAAACCAGGGCTGTGTGTCGGGCGCGTTCCAGCCGGTGGCACCGCCCCCGCTTTCAAACGTCACTTGCGCTTGGTAGGGCGCGTTGTCTTCCAGCAAGGTCTTGAGTTCTTGCACCGCGGTGGCCGCATCGATCAGCGGCGGCAAGCGCAGGCTGAGTTTGAAGGCGGTGTAGGGCCGCAGCACATTGCCCGCGTCTTTGAGGGCCGGAAAGCCATCGGCTCCCGTCACACTCAAAGTGGGTGCCCAGGTGCGGTTGAGCAGGGCCTGCACAGGGTCGGTGGTGGTGGGCAGTGCAAAGCTGGTGGAGCCGCCGCAATCGTAGTGCGCCCATGGGAAGCGCTTGTAGAGTTCGTCGCCCAAAATCGCCGCAGTGGCTTGTGCCTGCGCCATGCGCTCGGCAGGCACTTCGCAGTGAAAGCTCTG
>JBEEJQ010000194.1:0-4293 GCA_041169105.1 Pseudomonadota bacterium
ATCCTGGAAGACCTGGACGAGGCGGCCAAGGCTCCGATGCCCTCTCGGCCCCAGGTCTTGCTGGTGCGGGTGAATTCCTTGCATGTGCTGGCGGGCAATGACATCCAGCGCTTGGTGCATGCGCACCCGTTTCAGCAGGCGATCGTGCTCTACAACTTTGGCCAAGAGCCCGTGATTGCGGGCCTGAAGCTGGCGGGCATCAAGGTGCGCAGGGAGCCGATCTCGAATGCCGAGCTGGCCGAGTTGATCAACTCTGTTTTGTGGCTGGACCACAACCCCGAAGCCAGCGATGTGCAGCGCAGCGGCCTGGTGCCGCCGCGCAAGTACAGCGACGAGACCTTGCACCGCGTGGCCAACAGCCCCAACAAGGTGCTGTGCGAATGCCCCCGCCATGTGGCCGAGCTGATTGCGCAACTGGCCAGTTTTGAGCAGTACAGCCAGGAGTGCCTGAACAAAAGCGCCGAGGATGCGCATTTGCACGCTTACCTGAGCTCGGTGTCGGGCTCGGCCCGCGCCCTGTTTGAAAAGGCTCTGGAGATGGTGGCGCAGCACGAAAACATCACGCTGCCGCAAATCCCTTCGTGGGGCACGCCCACGGCTTGATGGCGGGCATTTGACACCATGAAACCCCACGTAGCCTTGCCCCTGCTCGCGATCACCGCTGTGCTGGTGGGACTGAGCCATGTGCAGTGGCTGCCCACCGACAACGGCCACTTGCTGGCCATCGACGGGCGTGCGGTGGACGTGCACGGTTGGCTGGCCGACACCGCCAACCAGTTGCAACGTGACTGCACATCGGTGCAAGCATTGAACGAACAAGACGCGGCGCATGCCCTGGCCGCGGTGCGGGCCTACAGCCCACCGGCTTCAAACTCGGCACGCTTGAAGGCGGCATGGCGCTCGGGCCCATGGCTGCTGGTGGAGGCGCAGTTTGATACCTTGCTGCCCTCGGTCGTGCTGATGCGCGATGTGGCGGGGCAGTTGCAGATCGAGCAGCAAGGCATCTGGAGCGGAGAGACTCACCCATGGCGTGCCGCACCTTTGATCCGCAGCTATTTGGCGCAAAAAGTGCCCACGGCACCGACCGCACTGCTGGCCTGCTTTGAGCCCCAGCTGGTGCATTGAGCAGCACACGCGCCATGGGCACCCAACTGGTTTGGTTCAAACGGGATTTGCGCGTGCACGACCACGCGGCCTTGGCACAGGCTGCTGCGCAAGGGCCGGTGCTGTGCGTGTACATCATCGAGCCTTCGTATTGGTGTGCGCCCGATGCTTCGCAAAGACAGTTTGACTTTGTACGTGAATGCCTGCGCGACCTGTACCGGCAACTCAAGGCCTGCGGGCAGGTGCTGCATGTGCTGACCGGTGAAGTGACGGAGGTGCTGGCGCAACTGCACCAGCAGCAGCCCTTTAGCCACCTGCACTCGCATCAGGAAACCGGCAATGGCCTGACCTACCAGCGCGACTTGGCGGTGGCGCAGTGGTGCAAAACACATGGCGTGGTGTGGCAAGAGCAGCGCCAACACGGCGTGGTGCGCCGCCTGCAAAGCCGCGACCTGTGGAGTGAGCACTGGCAGCAGCTGATGGACGCGCCGCAAGTGCCCGCACCCGATCTGCAAAGCGCCGACTGGCCTTGGGCTGCGCAAACCTTTCCCGAGTGGCAAGCCTGGGGGCTGCCGACCGACGAAGCGCCTGAGCGCCAAACCGGTGGCCGCAGCGAAGGCTTGCGCACGCTGCACAGCTTTTTGCGCGATCGCAGCAGCCAATACAGGGGCGGGATTTCATCACCGCTGAGCGCCGCGAGCGCTTGCTCCAGGCTCTCGCCCTATTTGAGCTGGGGATGCCTGAGCCTGCGCGAGGTGGTGCAAGCCACCGAGGCGACCTTGCGTCAGCCCCACATGGACAGCTGGACACGCAAAGGGCTGAGCGCCTTCATGAGCCGGCTGCATTGGCATTGCCACTTCATGCAAAAGCTGGAAAGCGAACCCGACATCGAAACGCGCAACATGCACCGGGGCTATGACGGCCTGCGCGAAAACGACTGGAACGATGTGCACTTTGAACGCCTGCGCAGCGCCACCACCGGCTGGCCGCTGGTCGATGCTTGCGTGACCATGCTGCAGCAAACCGGCTGGCTCAATTTCAGGATGCGGGCCATGCTGGTGTCGGTGGCGGCCTATCCCTTGTGGTTGCACTGGGACAAGGTGGGCCATTGGCTGGCCTCGCAGTTTGTGGATTACGAACCGGGCATCCACTGGAGCCAGATGCAAATGCAGTCGGGCACCACCGGCATCAACACCACCCGCGTGTACAACCCGATCAAGCAAGCGCAAGACCAGGACCCGCAAGGCATCTTTGTGCGGCGCTGGCTGCCGGTGCTGCGACAAGTGCCCGACAGCTGGTTGTTCGAGCCCTGGAAAATGCCGCCCTCTGTGCAGGCGCAGTGCGGCGTGGTGGTGGGCCGCGACTGGCCCCTGCCTGTGATCGACCTGGCCGAGGCCACACGCCAAGCCAAGGCCCTGCTGCACGCACGGCGCAACACCGCACCCGTGCGCCAGGCCAAGCAAGCCGTCGTCGACAAACACGCTTCTCGCAAACGGCCCGAGGGCAAGCGCCAACGCCGCGCACCCCCTGCGCCCAGCGCACAAACTTCACTGGATTTTTAAGATGCAACACCCTGCCCCGCCGATTCGGCACCTGGTCCTGGTACTGGGCGACCAGCTCGACCTGAACGCCAGTGCGCTGCAAGATTTTGATGCGCAGCGCGATGTGGTCTGGATGGCCGAGGTCATGGAAGAGTCCACCCATGTGCCTTCGTCCAAGCAGCGCACGGCCGTGTTTTTGAGTGCGATGCGGCACTTTGCACAGGCCCTGAGCGAACAAGGCTGGACCGTGCATTACACCGAGCTGGACAATGCGGACAACACAGGCAGCTTGGCCGGTGAGTTGGCCCGGGCCATGACCCAATGGCAACCCGATGCGCTGTGCATGAGCGCGCCGGGCGACTGGCGCGTGCTGCAAGCCCTGCAGGCCACAGCCAAGGCACACGGCAAGCCCCTGCTGCTGAGGGACGATCTGAGCTTTTTCACCACGGTGCGCGATTTTGCGGCGCACGCCAAAGGCCGCAAGCAGCTGCGCATGGAGTATTGGTACCGCGAACAACGCCAACGCTTTGGCGTGTTGATGGACGGCGGCAAGCCGGTGGGCGGGCAGTGGAATTTCGACGCGGACAACCGCGAGTCCTTCGGCAAGCAAGGCCCACAAAATCTGCCCGCACCGCAACGCTTTGCGCCCGACGAAACCACGCAAGAGGTGCTGGCACTGGTGTCACGGGTCTTGCCCAAGGCCCCAGGGCAGTTGGACGACTTTGCCTGGCCCGTCACGCGCACTCAAGCGCTGCAAGCTTTGGACAACTTCATCACCCACCGGCTGCCGCTCTTTGGCCAATACGAAGACGCCATGTGGGCGGGCGAGCCCTGGCTGTACCACTCGCTGCTGTCGGTTTGCCTGAACCTGAAACTGCTGTCAGCGCAGGAGGTGGTGCAAGCGGCCGAACAAGCCTGGGTGCGTGGCCATGCGCCATTGCCCGCGGTGGAAGGTTTTGTGCGGCAAATCCTGGGCTGGCGCGAATACGTGCGCGGCATGTACTGGACGCAGATGCCCCGCTACCTCGACCTCAATGCGCTGGACGCGCACGAAGACCTGCCCGAATTTTTCTGGACCGGCGAGACCGACATGGCCTGTCTGCGCGATGCCGTTCAGCAAACACTGCGCTACGGCTATGCGCATCACATCCAGCGGCTGATGGTGTTGGGGCTTTATGGCTTGTTGCGCGGCGTGCACCCGCAGCAGATGCACAGCTGGTTTTTGAGTGTGTATGTGGACGCGGTGGAATGGGTGGAGCTGCCCAACACGCTGGGCATGTCGCAGTTTGGCGATGGCGGCCTGATGGCCAGCAAGCCCTATGTGGCCACGGGCAAATACATCCAGCGCATGAGCAACCACTGCCAAGGCTGCAAGTTTGATCCGGCGCAATCGACTGGGCCGAATGCTTGCCCCTACACCACGCTGTATTGGGATTTTTTGATGCGGCACGAGGCGATGCTCAAGACCAACCCGCGCATGGCGATGCAGCTGAAAAACTTGGGGCGGCTGTCCACAGAGCAACGCGAGGCCATCGAGCAAGCCGCAGCGCTGCACCGACAGTCTTGAGCAGGTGCATCATGTCAGTTGTAGGTCGGTGGCTTCAGCCCCGACATGTCGCCTATGCCAAAGCTCGCCATGTCGGGGCTG
>JBEEJQ010000195.1:0-4270 GCA_041169105.1 Pseudomonadota bacterium
ATTCAAACACGCTATGGCGGCAACGGTTTGGGCCTGGCCATTTCTCAGAAATTGGTGGAGCTGCTGGGCGGCGACATTGGCTTTGACAGCACCCCCGGCCAGGGCAGTGCCTTCTGGTTCAATCTACCGTTGTTTGCGGTGGAGCCGCCGGAAACAATGCCCCAGCAAAAACAGGTTTTGGCGGTGTTGAGTGCCCAACGCCCCTGGCGCTTTCTGGTGGTCGATGACCACCGCATCAACCGCTTGCTGGTTCGACAGGTACTCCAGAACGCTTGGCCCAACAGCGAAGTGATCGAAGCAGAAAACGGCGCACAAGCACTGGACCTGGTGCGTCACAAAGACTTTGACGCCGTCTTGATGGACATGGTCATGCCGGTCATGGACGGCATTGCGGCCACGCGTGCCATTCGTGAACTGACCCATGGCCGCAAGCCCTGGTTGATTCTGGGTTTGACCGCCAACGTCAATCCGCTCGACCTGGAAACATTTCGGGCCGCGGGTCTGGATGCGTACATGCTCAAACCGTTTGAGCCGGCTTTGCTTTGCGCCAAGCTGGAAGCTTTGCTGCAAGACCTTTCGTGACGCGGGTCTGGGCGCCGGAGAACCGTCGCGGCTCTTCGGAAGCCAACTCCGTCGTTATATCGAGAAAATTTTCCCTGGATTCATGATGTTGTGCGGGTCCAGCGCCCGCTTGATGGTGCGCATCATGTCCACCGCGCCTTCGCCGGTTTCGGTGCGCAAGAAGTCCATCTTGTGCAGACCGATGCCGTGCTCGCCCGTGCAGGTGCCGCCCAGGCGCAGGGCGCGGTTGACCAGTTGTTGGTTCAAGGCCTCGGCGGTTTCGCACTCGTGCTGGTTGTTCGGGTCGATCAAATAGCCGAAGTGGAAGTTGCCGTCGCCCACATGGCCGACCAGGAAGTAAGGAATGCCGCTGGCATCGGTTTCGGTCACCGAGTCGAGCAGGCAGTCGGCCAGGCGGCTGATGGGCACGCAGGTGTCGGTGCTGATGGCGCGGCAGCCAGGCTTGCTTTGCACGGCGGCAAAGTAAGCGTTGTGCCGGGCGGTCCACAGGCGGGTGCGTTCTTCGGGTGTGGTCGCCCATTCAAAGGCGTTGCCGCCGAACTCGCTGGCGATTTCTTGCACCGTCTCGGCTTGTTCTTTCACGCCCGCAGGCGAGCCGTGGAACTCCATCAAGAGCAGCGCTTCTTCGCGCAGGCCCAATTTGGCGTAGGCATTGACCATGCGCACCGTGTTGTGGTCGATCAGCTCCACGCGGGCAATCGGCACGCCAAGCTGGATGGTCTGGATGACGGTGCGCACAGCGGCTTCGATGCTGGGGAAGGAGCAAATGGCGGCCGAGATAGCTTCGGGCAAGGGGTACAGGCGCACGGTGATTTCGGTCATCACGCCCAGCGTGCCTTCGCTGCCCACCATCAGGCGCGTGAGGTCGTAACCGGCGCTCGACTTCTTGGCGCGGGTGCCGGTGCGGATGATCTCGCCAGCCGAGGTCACCACTTCGAGCGCCAGCACGTTTTCGCGCATGGTGCCGTAGCGCACGGCGTTGGTGCCGCTGGCGCGTGTGGCGCTCATGCCGCCAATCGTCGCGTCCGCGCCCGGATCGATCGGGAAGAACAGGCCGGTGGACTTGATCTCATCATTGAGCTGCTTGCGCGTCACGCCGGGCTGCACCGTCACCGTCAGGTCTTCGGCGTTGATGGACAGCACCTTGTTCATGCGCATCAGATCGATGCTGATGCCGCCTTGCACCGCCAGCAAATGGCCTTCAAGTGACGAACCCACGCCAAAGGGAATCACGGGCACTTTGTATTCAGTGCACAGCTTGACCGCATCGGCCACGTCCTGCGTGCATTCGGCAAACACCACGGCCGCTGGGGGCGGCACATGGGTGAAGGCCGACTCGTCGCGGCCATGCTGTTCGCGCACCACCAGGGCGGTGGAGCAGTTGTCGCCAAAACGGGCCTTCAGAGCTGTCAAAAAGGCTTCGGGTACTGCGCGTTGCGCGACTTCGGGGGCCAGGTGGGCGGCGGGGGTGGGGGCGTTCATGGGGGTCTCCTGGGCGGTGGCGAAGCCACCGGGGTCACATACGCAAGCAGTTTACGCCCATGCCCCCGCCGCCGCTGTCTTGTGTCAGACAAGTCACGGCGACATGGTCGACAATCGCTTTATATTTGACGCGATCGATCAAGAGGACAGCTTCATGGGCAACCGACTCACACAAATCGCCACCCGCACCGGCGACAACGGCACCACCGGCTTGGGCAACAACCAGCGCGTGTCCAAAAACAGCTTGCGTGTGCACGCCATGGGCGAAGTGGACGAGCTCAACTCCAACATCGGCGTGCTGCTGTGCGAGGACATGCCCGCCGACGTGCGCGAGGTCTTGGTCGAGGTGCAGCACCAACTGTTCAATTTGGGTGGCGAGCTGTCCATTCCCGGTTTTGAACTGCTCAAAGAAGAAGCCGTGGCGGCGCTGGACGATGCATTGTCCAAGTACAACGCCCAATTGCCCAAGCTGGAAGAGTTCATTCTTCCAGCGGGAACCCGTGGGGCCGCCCAGGCGCATGTGTGCCGCACCGTGGCACGCCGTGCCGAGCGTGCCTGCGTGGCCTTGGGCAATGAAGAAGCCCTGAACGACACCCCGCGCCAGTACCTCAACCGTTTGTCGGACTTGATGTTTGTGCTCGCCCGCGTGCTCAACCGCATGAACGGCGGCGACGATGTGTACTGGAAAAGCCAGCGCATGAAAGCCTGAGGCTCCAGCTGAGCGTGACGCCGCACCTGTCACCAAGGTGCGTGTTTTGAGGGTTGTCGGGCGTGACAGCCGGGCATGGGCGCTGATACGCTCATTGCCATGACTACCGCTCTTTCGACCCCCGCCCCTTACGTCCCTCAGATCCGTCTGTACCAAAACTGGCTGTGCGACCAGCGTGGCCTGAGCTTTGAACAGTACAAGGACCTTTGGAAATGGTCGGTGTCCGATCTGGAAGGCTTTTGGCAAAGCATTTGGGACTACTTCGAGATGGAGTCCCCCACGCCCCACAAGGCGGCCTTGTCCAAAAATGCCATGCCCGGTGCCGTGTGGTTTGAAGGGGCCAAAACCAATTACGCCCACCAGGTGTTGCGCCATGTGCAGCCCGCACATGCAGCCGGCTTTCCGGCGGTCATCAGCCTCAACGAAAAAGGCCTGCGCCGCGAGATGAGCTGGCCCGAGCTGCGCCGCCAGGTCGCCGCATTGGCCTTGCACCTGCAGGCGCAAGGCGTGCAGCCCGGCGACCGCGTGGCCGCCTACCTGCCCAATATTCCCGAGGCCATGGTGGCTTTTTTGGCCACCGTCAGCGTGGGCGGCGTGTGGAGCATTTGCGCGCCCGACATGGGCACCAACGCCGTACTGGATCGCTTCAAGCAAATCGAGCCCAAGGTGCTGATTGCGGTGGATGGCGTGAGCTACGGCGGCCGCGACTTTGACCGCATGACCGTCGTTCAGGAACTCCGGGACGCACTGCCCAGCCTGCAGCACGTCATCATCCACGACAACCTGGGCACGGTGGACATTGCCCAGTGCGATGTGGCCGCCAGTGTGCCCATGTCGGTGGTCACGGCGCGCGACGACGCCGAGGTGCAGGCCTTCGAGCCCTTGTGGCTGCCTTTTGACCACCCGCTGTGGATTGTTTATTCCAGTGGCACCACCGGCCTGCCCAAGCCCATCGTGCATGGCCACGGCGGCACCGTCATCGTGGCGCTGGCCAACAAAATCCTGCACAACGACGTGGGTTGCAGCTACCACCCCAACAGCTTTGGCGAGCGCTTTCACTGGTACAGCTCCACAGGCTGGGTCATGTGGAACGCGCAGGTCGCGGGCCTGCTCAACGGCGTGACCTGCGTGATTTACGACGGCAACCCCGGCGGCAGCAAAGACAACCCCGACTGGGGCATTTTGTGGCGCATGGCATCCGAAGAGAAAGTTACCTTCTTTGGTGCGGGCGCGGCCTTTTTTGCCAACTGCCAAAAGGCCGGGGTCGACCTGTCACGCTGCGGCGACCTGTCGCTGATCCGCGCCCTGGGCACCACCGGCTCGCCCTTGTCGCCCGAGACGCAGACCTGGGGAGTCGAACAGTTCAAGGCCATCGGCACCGACATCTGGTGGTGCAACATCTCGGGCGGCACCGACTTTGCGGGCGCTTTTGTGGGCGGCCACCGCGAGCTGCCGCAGGAGCCCGGCGTCATGCAGTGCCGCATGCTGGGGGCGGCC
>JBEEJQ010000196.1:0-4269 GCA_041169105.1 Pseudomonadota bacterium
CACTGGCCGCCATCGTGGCCAAGTCCGATGCGGTGGCCACCCGCAAAGCCAGCCAAAACGCGCTGGACGTGTTGGCCCCCTTGTTGCCCGAATTTTTTGGCGGCAGCGCCGACCTCACCGGCTCCAACCTGACCAACTTCAAAACTTGCACCAAAGCAGGCCGCGACACCTGGGGCAACCACCTGTCGTATGGCGTGCGCGAGTTCGGCATGGCCGCCATCATGAACGGCATGGCGCTGCACGGGGGTTACATCCCCTACGGCGGCACTTTCCTGACGTTTTCGGACTATTCGCGCAACGCCATCCGCATGGCGGCGCTGATGAAAAAACGCGTCATCCACGTGTTCACACACGACTCGATTGGTTTGGGCGAAGACGGTCCCACGCACCAAAGCGTGGAGCATGTGCCCAGCTTGCGCATCATCCCGGGCTTGGACGTGTGGCGTCCGGCCGACGGGCTGGAGACCGCTGTGGCTTGGGCCTGTGCGGTGGAGCGGCGCGATGGGCCCAGCGCTTTGGCTTTGTCGCGCCAGAATCTGCCCCAGCTGCTCAGCAGCGTTGCCGATGCCGACAAGGTGCGCCACGGCGGTTACATTTTGAGCGACATGCCAGGCGCGCAAGCCATCATCGTGGCCACAGGCTCTGAAACTTCGTTGGCCATGCAGGCACAAGCGGACCTGGCCACCCAAGGCCTGGCCACTCGGGTGGTGTCCATGCCCTGCACCAATGTGTTTGACCGGCAAAGTGAGGCCTACCAGGCAATGGTCTTGCCGTTGGGTTTGCCTACGGTGGCGGTGGAGGCGGCACACCCCGACTTCTGGCGCAAATACGTGGGTCGAACGGGCATGGTGATTGGCATCGCCAGCTTTGGCGAGTCGGCTCCGGCCCCAGCGCTGTATGCGCACTTTGGCATCACCCGCGAGCGCGTGTGCGAGGCCGTGCGCACGTTGGTGCACCGCCACCAGCACCGTCAGGCGCAGGCACTGCCTGAGCATATCGTCCCGTCGGACAACTGAGGAGCGAACGTGTCTTCAGACCAGAAAGCCTACTTTTTTGACCTTGACGGCACCTTGGTCGAGACGGCCCCGGAAATTGCCGATGCGGTGAACGACACCTTGCGCTATTTCGACTGGCCCGAGGTGTCGCAAACGCAGGTCAATGACTGGATCGGGCACGGCACCAAAGAGCTGCTGATCCAGGCTTTGGCCAGCGTGACCGATACCACGGTCGAAGCCGTGCGCCAAGGCCCCGACCTGAAACAGGCGCTGCCGATTTTTGACCGCTATTACCAGGCCCGCTGCGGCACGCGCAGCCACCTGTACCCGCAGGTGCGCGAAGTGCTGGCCGCTTTGCGCGCACGCGGCTGCAAGCTGGCGGTGGTGACCAACAAGGAAGGCCGTTACACCGACACCGTGTTGCGCGTGCACGACCTGCATGCAGCGTTTGATGTGGTGGTGAGCGGCGACACTTTTCCGGTCAAGAAACCCAATCCCACCAGCGTGGTCGATTGCCTGGCGCGTTGGCAGATCAATGCGTCTGATGCGCTGTTTGTGGGCGACTCGTCGATTGACGCGGCCACCGCACGCAACGCCGGGGTTCCGGTCTGGCTCTTGCCCTATGGCTACAACATGGGCGAGTCGGTGCACACCTGTTCACCGGATCGGGTGATCGACGATTTTTCTGCGCTGTTGTAAACCACGTCATCTGACACCCAATCTTTTAATTTTCCGATAAAGAGATACATTCATGACCATCAAGCTGGGCATCAACGGATTTGGCCGCATTGGCCGTCTGGCACTGCGCGCCGCACTCAAGCATGGCTACGACGACATTCAGATCGTCGGCATCAACGACCCCAAGCCCGCCGACTACTTGGCTTACATGCTCAAGTACGACAGCGTGCATGGCCGCTTTGATGGCACGGTGAATTTCACCGAGGACACGTTGATCGTCAACGGCAAAAAGATCAAGCTCTCGCACGAGCGCGACGCGCACAGCCTCAAGTGGGGCCAGATGGGCGTGCACACCGTGCTCGAATGCACCGGCCACTACCTGACCGAGCCCACCAGCCAAATGCACCTGGCGGCAGGAGCCAAAAAGGTCGTGATCTCGGCGCCGTCCAAAGACAGCATTCCCATGTTCGTCTATGGCGTGAACCACAAAAAGTACGCAGGCGAAGCCATCGTGTCGAATGCCAGCTGCACCACCAACTGTCTGGCGCCTGTGGTGAAAGTGCTCAACGACAAATGGGGCATCAAGCGCGGCCTGATGACCACCGTGCATGCCGCGACAGCCAGCCAAATGACCGTGGACAGCTCCTCGCGCAAAGACTGGCGCGGTGGCCGTGGCATCCTGGAAAACATCATCCCCAGCAGCACGGGCGCGGCCAAGGCCGTGGGCGTGGTGATCCCCGAAATGAAAGGCAAGATCACCGGCATGGCTCTGCGCGTGCCCACTTCTGACGTGTCGGTGGTGGACTTGACGGTTGAACTGAGCAGTGACGCCAGCTACGCCGAGATCTGCGCCGAAATGAAAGCACAAAGCGAAGGTGTTCTCCAAGGCGTGCTGGGCTACACCGACGAAAAAGTGGTATCGACCGACTTCCGCGGTGAGCGTTGTCCCAGTGTGTTCGACGCGACCGCCGGCATTGCGCTGGACAAGAGCTTCGTCAAGATCGTCGCCTGGTACGACAATGAATGGGGTTACGCCAAGCAGTGCCTAGAGATGGTCCGTGTGGTGGGAGCCTCAAAATGAATGTACTGCGATTTGCCGATGTGTGCGCCAGTGGCTTTGCCGAAAAAAAACGTGTCTTCATCCGCGCTGACCTGAACGTGCCCCAAGCCGATGACGGCCGCATCACCGAAGACACCCGCATCCGCGCCAGCGTGCCCTGCATCCAGATGGCCTTGGCCGCAGGTGCCGCCGTCATGGTGACATCGCACCTGGGTCGCCCGACCGAAGGCGAATTCAAGCCAGAAGACTCGCTCGCACCTGTGGCCAAGCGCCTGGGCGAGTTGCTCGGTCGCGAAGTACCTCTGGTCGCCAACTGGGTGGATGGCGTGTCCATCGCCCCCGGTCAGGTCGTGCTGCTTGAAAACTGCCGCGTCAACAAGGGCGAGAAGAAAAACAACGAAGACCTGGCCCGCAAGATGGCGCAGCTGTGCGACATCTACGTGAACGACGCCTTTGGCACCGCCCACCGTGCCGAAGGCACCACCTACGGCATTGCCCAGTTTGCACCCATTGCTTGCGCGGGCCCCTTGCTGGCGGCCGAGATCGATGCGATCAGCAAGGCGCTGACCGGGCCCAAGCGTCCGCTGGTGGCCATCGTGGCGGGCAGCAAAGTCTCGACCAAGCTGACCATTTTGAAGAGCCTGTCCAAAAACGTGGATCAGTTGATCGTGGGGGGCGGTATTGCCAACACCTTCATGTTGGCAGCGGGTCTGTCGATTGGCAAAAGCCTGGCTGAAGCCGATCTGGTGGGTGAGGCCAAAGCCGTGATCGAGGCCATGAAAGCCAGGGGAGCAGAAGTCCCCATCCCGACCGATGTGGTGACGGCCAAGACCTTCTCGGCAGATGCCGTGGCCACGATCAAGAAAGCCACAGAAGTCGCCGATGATGACCTGATCCTGGACATTGGCCCAGAGACCGCTGCCAAGCTGGCCACCCAGCTCAAGCAAGCGGGCACGATTGTGTGGAACGGCCCGGTGGGCGTGTTCGAGTTTGCGGCCTTTGAAAATGGCACCAAAGTCATTGCGCAAGCCATTGCTAAATCGAGCGCCTTCAGCATCGCAGGCGGTGGTGACACCCTGGCCGCGATTGCCAAATACGGCATCGAAGAACAGGTGGGCTACATCTCGACCGGCGGCGGCGCCTTCCTCGAAATCCTGGAAGGCAAGACTTTGCCGGCCATTGAAATTTTGACCCAGCGTTCGGCCGTGGGTCTTTGACCCTTCTTTCATTCCATTTTTTAATTCACAAGGACATCCACCATGGCATTGGTTTCATTGCGCCAAGTTCTCGACCACGCCGCCGAATTCGGCTACGGCGTGCCCGCCTTCAACGTCAACAACCTCGAACAGGTGCAGGCCATCATGGAGGCCGCCCAGGCCACCGACAGCCCGGTCATCTTGCAGGCCTCGGCCGGGGCGCGCAAATACGCGGGTGAGGCTTATTTGCGCCATCTGGTGCTGGCGGCCATCGAAACCCACCCGGACATCCCGGTGGTGCTGCACCAGGACCACGGTGCATCCCCTGCGCAGTGCCAGC
>JBEEJQ010000197.1:0-4260 GCA_041169105.1 Pseudomonadota bacterium
CTGACGGGCAAGCGCTGCAAATCGGCAGGCGCGGCTTGCGGCGTGCCGCGCTCCAGCACACACAGCTGCACCGTGCCCCCCAAAAAGGGCACCTGCGCCCCATGCGTCCATTCGATGGCTTGCTGGAATTGCTCGGTCTGTCGCTGCTTGGCCTGCTGCAGTTTGGCCACGATCCAAGCGCCTTTTTCTTGCACCGCCGCGTCCACCTCACGCAGCGTGACCCAGCTGGGCGCACGGACCACAAGCCCTTCAGCCCCAACCATGAAGCCGATGCTGCGGCGGCGCGAGCGCTCGAACAAAAACGAGACGGTCATGCCATGCAAAACGGCATGGCGGTTGGCGGCGGGGTGGGTGAAGCCTGAGGGCTCGGGAAAAACGTGTGCCGCAACTGGATCGCGCTGAGGCGTGACAGGCGATGGCAGTGACGACGGCGTGGCCTCTGCTTCACGAAGCTGTTGGGCAGGCAGTGAGGCCTGCGGCGCAGCAGGCACCACCGGATCTCCTCCGGTGAAGAAGTCCAGCACGAACTGCAAAGGCGCGCGCATGGTTCGCCCCGTCTTCGTTCAGCGCGAGGCGGGGTAGGCCTCGGGATCGAGCCGGTGCATTTCGGCTTCGATCCAGTTTTCGACTTCGCGCATCAGCTCATCGGCATCGCGCCCTACGCTGGGAATGGCTTGGCCGATCGAGATGTCCACCACGCCGGGCTTTTTGATGAAGGCCTTGGTTGGCCAGCAACGGGCGGACGTTACCGCGATCGGGATCACCGGCACACCGGCGGCAATGGCCAGGCGGGTGCCACCGGTTTTGTACTCGCCTTTTTGGCCGCGCGGGATGCGCGTGCCTTCAGGGAACATGATGACCCAAACGCCTTCTTGCATCAGGCGGCGGCCTTGCTGCACCACCTTGGCAAAGGCACGTGCACGCTGGCTGCGGTCGATGTGGATCATGTCCAGACGGCCCATGGCCCAACCAAAAAACGGCACGTTCAAAAGCTCTTTCTTGAACACATAGGCCAAGGGGTGCGGCATGATCGCCGGCATCACAAAGGTCTCCCAGGTGGACTGGTGTTTGACCAGCAACACGGCGGGATCTTTCGCGCCCTGGGGCAAGTTTTCCATGCCTTGGATGCGGTTTTGGATGCCCAAAATCACCGTGCCCGCATTGACCGACAGGCGCAGCCAGGCCGCGCAAATCCAGTACAAGCGTGTGCTGCTCACGAAGTAAGAAATGACCACCACAAACAGCGCCCAGGGGATGACCGTGACGGCCATCCAGAGCATGTGAAGAACAGCGCGGATGAAATTCATGGGGTGCAGACTCAGTTCGAAGAGGAGGTTTCACCCAGCAGGTGATCGACAAAAGCGGCCAAATCGGCATGCACCTGGGTGTCGGCCGGGAAGGTGGCCGGCAGCGCCTGGCCCTGCACGTCGGGGTGGCGGCCGGTCAGCACCAGGTGCGGCGCACAGCCCGCCGCTTGGGCAGCCTGCATGTCGCGCAGGCTGTCACCCACATAGGGCACGCCCTTGAGGTCAATCCCGTAGCGCTCCTGGATCTGGTGCAGCAAACCGGGTGCGGGCTTGCGACAGGTACAACCTTCATCGGGCGCATGCGGGCAATAAAAAATCGCATCGATGCGCCCACCGGCTGCGGCCAGCGTTTTGAGCATGTGGCTGTGAACGGCATTGAGCGCGGCCATGTCGAACAGACCCCTCCCCAACCCCGACTGGTTGGTGGCCAGCACCACATGAAAGCCCGCATGGTTGAGCCGGCTGATCGCCTCGAGTGAGCCGGGCAACGGCTGCCATTCCTCGGGCGACTTGACGAACTCTTCGCTGGCCCGGTTGATGGTGCCATCACGGTCCAGAATGACGAGCTTCAAGTTGACGTTCATGGCTCGGTCAGGCCGCCAGTCGCGACAAATCGGCCACGCGGTTCATGGCCACATGCAGGCTTTTCAGCAGGCCCTGGCGGTTCAGGCGCAGGTCCATTTCTTCGGCGTTGACCATCACGTCGTCAAAGAAGGCATCCACGGGCGCACGCAGCGCGGCCAGGGTCTGCAGGCTGGCGGTGTAGTCACCGGCCTTGAACTGCGCCTCGGACTCGGGCAGCAGCTTTTGCATGACGGCGTAGAGGTTCTTCTCGGCGTCTTCTTGCAGCAATGCGGTGTTGACGTGAGCGTCCACCTCACCGGCTTTCTTCAAGATGTTGCCGATGCGTTTGTTGGCAGCGGCCAGAGCGGGGCTCTCGGGCAAGGCGGCAAAGGCGCGCACAGCCGACAGGAACTGGCTGACCTGACCCAAACGGGCGGGGCGCAGGGCCATGACGGCGTCGACCTCTTGCGCACTGAAGCCTTGCTCGCGCAGGCTGCCGGACAGGCGGTCGTAGATGAAGTCGATCAAGGCGTCTGCACCGCCTGTGATCTTGTCGCCAAACACGGGCGCAGACAGCGCCAGCAACTCGGGCAAACCGAGCGCCACGTCTTTTTCGATCAGCATGCGGATCACGCCCAAGGCATGACGGCGCAGCGCGAACGGGTCTTTGTCGCCAGTGGGCACGTTGCCAATGCCGAACATGCCGACCAGGGTTTCGAGCTTGTCGGCCAGCGCCACCACCAGGCCCACATTGTTGCGAGGCAACTCGTCACCGGCAAAGCGGGGCTTGTAGTGGTCTTCAATCGCTTCGGCCACATCGCTGCTCAGGCCATCGTGGCGGGCGTAGTAGCCGCCCATGATGCCTTGCAGCTCCGGAAACTCGCCGACCATGTCGGTCAGCAAATCGGTCTTGGCCAGGCGGGCGGCCTGCTCGGCTTGCTTGGCCAGAAGATCGCCACCGACTTGCTGGCCAATCGCCTTGGCGATGGCGCAAACACGCGCCATGCGCTCGCCTTGCGTGCCCAGCTTGTTGTGATAAACCACTTTGGACAGGCCATCGACACGCGACTCGAGCGTCTTTTTGCGGTCCTGGTCAAAGAAGAATTTGGCATCGGCCAGGCGCGGGCGCACCACGCGCTCGTTGCCGCCGATCACAAACGACGCATCGTCTGGCGTGATGTTGCTCACCACCAAAAACCGGTTCGTCAACTTGCCCGAAGCATCGATCAAGGGGAAGTATTTCTGGTTGGCCTTCATCGTGAGGATCAGGCACTCCTGCGGCACGTCCAGGAACTCGGTCTCGAACTGGCAGGTCAGCACATTGGGGCGCTCGACCAGCGCGGTCACTTCGTCGAGCAGTGCCTCGTCTTCGATCGGACGGGCACCGTTGCCCACCTTGGCGGCGGCTGCTTGCAGCTGGCGCACGATCTCGGCGCGGCGCTCGGCAAAGCTGGCGATGACCGAGCCGTCGTTCTTCAAGGTCTCGGCGTACTGGTCGGCATGCTGCAACACCACGGGCGAAACCTTGGCTTCAAAGCGGTGGCCTTGCGTGCTGTTGCCCGCGGTCAGGCCCAGCGCCTTGACCGGCACCACGGTTGAGCCATGCAAGGCAATCAGGCTGTGCGCGGGGCGCACGAAGTTGACACTGCTCCAGCCAGGCAGCTCACAGTCGGTTTCCAGCTGGTACTGCATGACCTTGGGGATCGGCAGCTTGGCCAGCGCTTCTTCCAAAGCTTTTTGCAAGCCCGCTTGCAGCGAAGCGCCTTTGACCACGCTGTCGTAAAACAGGGCTTCGGCTTTGCCATCAGGCTGGCGCTTGAGCGCGGCCACGGCAGCGGCTGGGTCGCTCACATCGGCACCCAGGGCTTGCAGTTTTTTGAGCAAAGCGGGTGTGGCGTTGCCCGCAGCGTCCAGGCCCACGGTCACGGGCATCAGCTTTTGTTGCACCGCCTTGTCGGCACCCTGCGCCAGCACACCGGTCACATGGGCGGCCAGGCGGCGGGGCGATGCAAAAGCGGTCACAGCCGCGTCGGCAGCGGCCAAGCCCTGGGCCTTGAGTTGTTCGGCCAGCACGCCCGAGAAAGCAGCGCCGAGTTTGTTGAGCGCCTTGGGCGGCAGCTCTTCCACAAACAGTTCCACCAGCAGATTTTGTGTCGTCATGTCGTTCTCCCTCACGCGGCTTTCTTGGGCATTTGCGCAACCCATTCACGCGGGGCCATCGGGAATCCGAGACGTTCGCGGCTTTCGTAATAACTCTGGGCCACGCTGCGGGCCAGGTTGCGGATGCGGCCGATGTAGGCGGCGCGCTCGGTCACGCTGATCGCGCCACGCGCGTCCAGCAGGTTGAAGGTGTGCGCGGCCTTGAGCACTTGCTCATACGCAGGCAAGG
>JBEEJQ010000198.1:0-4253 GCA_041169105.1 Pseudomonadota bacterium
TCCAGCTGATCCAGGGCAAGGTCGCCGACATGTACACCGTGCTGCAAGCCGGTCGCAGTTTCGCCTACACCGTGGCCAAGAACCTAGATCTGCTGGGTGCCGAGCACGTGCGTCAGGTGCGCAAGGACTGCGCCAGCGTCATTTTGTGGACCGCCGAGAAAGCCACCTGGATGGCGGGCGAGGGCGTTCAGATCTTTGGCGGCAACGGCTACATCAACGAATACCCGCTGGGCCGTTTGTGGCGCGACGCCAAGTTGTACGAAATCGGCGCGGGCACCAGCGAGATCCGTCGCATGCTGATCGGCCGCGAGTTGTTCGCTGAAACCTGCTGATCACCCACGAGTTTGCTGCGCTGCGACAATCGACGCATGAGCGAATCCCTTCAGCACCTTTTTGACAACAACCGCGCCTGGGCGCAAAGCATGGTCCGGCAGGACCCTGCGTATTTCTCGCGCCTGGCCAGCCAGCAAAACCCCAAGTATTTGTGGATCGGCTGCTCGGACAGCCGCGTGCCCGCCAACCAGATCACGGGCCTGGATCCCGGCGAAGTGTTTGTCCACCGCAACGTGGCCAATCTGGTGGTGCACTCTGACCTGAATGCGCTGTCGGTCATCCAGTACGCGGTCGATGCCCTCAAGGTCGAGCACATCATGGTGGTGGGCCACTATGGCTGCGGCGGTGTGTTGGCTGCCGCACGGGGCATGCGCGTGGGCCTGGCCGACAATTGGCTGCGCCATGTGCAGGACGTGCACCTGCGCCACCGCCAGCGCCTGAACCACCTGCCACAAGCCGATCTGGAAACCGCGCTGTGCGAGATGAACGTCATCGAGCAAGTGGGCAACGTCGCACTGTCCAACGTCATGCAAGACGCCTGGAGCCGGGGCCAGAAGGTCACGGTGCATGGCTGGATTTATGGCCTGGACAACGGTCTGGTCAAAGACCTCGGCGTGAGCATGAGCCACGCCGGTGAGGTGGTCGATGTGTTCCGCAACGCTTTCAAACGCTACCCCCGTGGTGGCATGCTTCCGGCCGCGTGACCCTGTGGGGTGGCGTGGCGATTTTTTTACTGATTGGAGAAAACCATGTCCGACCCCATCGTCATCGTCAGCGCCGCCCGCACCCCCATGGGCAGCTTTCAAAGCGACTTCGCCAGCCTGTCTGCACACGACCTGGGTGGCGCGGCCATCAAGGCCGCCGTGGAGCGTGCAGGTGTCAGCCCTGAGCTGGTCACCGAAGTCTTGTTTGGCAATTGCCTGATGGCCGGCCAAGGCCAAGCGCCCGCACGCCAAGCGGCTTTCAAGGGCGGCTTGCCCAAGAGCGCCGGTGCTGTGACCCTGTCCAAGATGTGCGGCTCGGGCATGCGTGCGGCCATGTTTGCACACGACATGCTGCTCGCAGGCACGCACGACGTGCTGGTGGCCGGTGGCATGGAAAGCATGACCAATGCGCCCTACCTCATGCTCAAAGGCCGTGGTGGTTACCGCATGGGCCATGACCGCATCTTTGACCACATGATGCTCGACGGCCTGGAAGACGCTTACGAGCCCGGCCGCAGCATGGGCACCTTTGGCGAAGACTGCGCCGCCAAATACAGCTTCACCCGCGCCGAGCAAGACCACTTTGCCACCACCAGCGTGCAGCGCGCCAAGGCGGCCACCGAGTCGGGCGCCTTTGCCGCCGAGATCACGCCCGTCACTGTGAAAGACCGCAGCGGCGAACGCGTTGTGTCCATCGACGAAGGCCCCGGCAAAGTCAAGCTCGACAAGATCACTTCACTCAAGCCCGCCTTTAAGAAAGACGGCACCATCACCGCCGCCAGCAGCTCGTCCATCAACGACGGCGCCGCGGCCCTGGTCATGATGCGCGAGAGCACCGCCGCCAAGCTCGGCTGCAAGCCCCTGGCCCGCATCGTCAGCCACGCCACCCACGCGCAAGAGCCCGAGTGGTTTGCCACTGCCCCCGTGGGCGCGACGCAAAAAGCCTTGGCCAAAGCCGGCTGGAAGGTCGAAGACGTGGACCTGTGGGAAGTCAACGAAGCCTTTGCCGTGGTGCCCATGGCGCTCATGAAAGAGCTGAACGTGCCGCACGACAAAGTCAACGTCAATGGTGGCGCTTGCGCTTTGGGTCACCCCATTGGCGCATCCGGTGCCCGCATCATGGTCACGCTGATCCACGCGCTCAAAGCCCGAGGCCTCAAAAAAGGACTGGCCACCTTGTGCATCGGCGGTGGTGAAGGTACGGCTGTAGCGCTGGAACTCGTGTGATGTTCCCTGTAGGTCGGAGCTGTAGGTCGGTGGCTTCAGCCCCGACATGGAACAACAGTCTCAAGCTGTCGGCGCTGAAGCACCGACCTACAGCCCCCGACCTACGAGGTATTGAGCTGTGAACACCGTCCTCCTGATCGGCGCATCGCGCGGCATCGGCCATGAACTGGCCCGCCAGTACCTGGCGGACGGCTGGCGCGTGATCGCCACGGCCCGCTCAGACGACGGCATCGCGAGTTTGAAGGCCCTGGGCGTACAAACCCTGCGCCTCGATGTGGCCAAGCCGGCCAGCAACTCGGGCCTGTCCTGGCAGCTCGATGGCGAGAAGATCGACCTGGCCATTTACGTGGCGGGCGCCATGGACCGCGCCAGCGCCAGCACCCCGCCCACCCGCGACAGCTTTGACGCTGTCATGCACACCAACGTGATGGGCGCGATGCAGGTCATTCCGCAAATCGCGCCCATGGTGCAAGAGACAAAAGGCGTGATCGCCTGCATCAGCTCGGTCATGGGCAGCCTGCAAGAGACCAGCAGCGGCAATGCGGCGCTGTACCGCGTGAGCAAGGCCGCGCTCAACATGGTGGTGCGCTGTACGCAAGCCGAACAGCCCGATGTGACCGTGCTGGCCATCCACCCCGGCTGGGTGCAGACCGACATGGGCGGTGCCCAAGCCCCGCTCACGCCTGAGCAAAGCGCGAGCAGCCTGCGCCAGACGCTGAACCGCATCCTTGAACAACGCGACCCGAAACACCGGGGCGCATTTTTGAACCACGATGGCCAGCCCCTCCCGTGGTGAGCCGATAAAGAAAGAACCCCATGCTGCTGACCTCCGACCAGGAAATGATCCGCGACGCCGTGCGCGACTTTGCACAACGCGAACTCTGGCCCCATGCCGCCGAGTGGGACAAGAAGCACCATTTCCCCAAAGACGTGCACAAAGGCCTGGCCGAGTTGGGAGCCTATGGCATTTGCGTGCCTGAAGAGCTGGGCGGCGCAGGTCTCGACTATGTGACGCTGGCGCTGGTGCTCGAAGAGATCGCCGCCGGTGACGGCGGCACCAGCACCGTGATCAGCGTGACCAACTGCCCCGTTAATGCGATCTTGATGAAGTTTGGCAACGCGCAGCAAAAGAAGCAGTGGCTCGAACCTCTGGCGCGTGGCGACATGTTGGGCGCGTTTTGCCTGACCGAGCCCCATGTGGGCAGCGATGCTTCGTCTTTGCGCACAACGGCGGTGAAAGACGGCGACAGCTACGTCATCAACGGCGTCAAGCAGTTCATCACCAGTGGCAAGAATGGTGACGTGGCCATTGTCATTGCCGTCACCGACAAGGGCGCAGGCAAAAAAGGCATGAGCGCCTTTTTGGTGCCCACCAACGCCCCCGGCTATGTGGTGGCGCGCCTCGAAGACAAGCTCGGCCAGCACAGCAGCGACACCGCACAGATCAACTTTGACAACTGCCGCATACCGGCTGAAAACCTGATTGGCAAAGAAGGCGAAGGCTATGGCATTGCCCTCGGCGGTCTGGAAGGCGGTCGCATCGGCATCGCCGCGCAAAGCCTGGGCATGGCCCGCAGCGCCCTCGATGTGGCGATCGACTACGCCAAGCAGCGCGAGAGCTTTGGTACCGCCATCTTCAACCACCAGGCCGTGGGCTTCCGGCTGGCCGAATGCGCCACACAGCTCGAAGCCGCACGCCAGCTGATCTGGCACGCGGCCAGCCTGCGCGATGCCGGTCGCCCTTGCCTGAAAGAAGCCGCCATGGCCAAGCTGTTCGCCAGCGAAGTGGCAGAAAAAGTGTGCTCTGCCGCCATCCAGACCTTGGGTGGTTATGGCTATGTGAGCGACTTCCCGGTCGAGCGCATTTACCGCGACGTGCGTGTGTGCCAGATCTACGAAGGCACCAGCGACGTGCAAAAAATCATCATCCAGCGGGCGCTTTGATGCAGACTGCAGGGATCCGGCTCAGTGACGTATTCAATGGGCAAT
>JBEEJQ010000199.1:0-4239 GCA_041169105.1 Pseudomonadota bacterium
CAGCCCCAAACCGGTGCCGCCATATGTGCGGTTGGTTTGAATGTCGGCTTGCTCAAAGCGGGTGAAGATCTGTTGCTGCCGGTTCTTGGCAATGCCTTTGCCCGTGTCCTGGATTTCCAGCCGCAAGGCACCGGACATCATGGTGAGCGCAAGTTGAACCCGTCCCTCGGCCGTGAACTTCAAGGCGTTGTCCAGCAGGTTGCGCACGACTTGTTGAAATTTCTGGACATCCAGCATGACCCGTACAGGAAAGTCTGCAGGGATGTGCAAATCCCAGGTCAGGCCTTTGGCCTGGGCTCGGGCCGCATAAGCGGGGGCCAGATGGCGCAACACATGCGGCACATCGCAGGCCTGGGGGTTGAGCAACATGCGCCCGGCTTGCAGTTGCGAAAAATCCAGAATGTCATTGACCAGGCCGAGCAATTGCTGGGTTGCCCGGCGAATGTGGTCGACGATCTCGACTTGTTCCGGATCGCGGGCCACCTGGTCGCGCAAAACGCCGTTGAAGCCCAGGATGGCGTTCATCGGGGTGCGCAACTCGTGCCCCACGGCGGCAAGAAATTCGTCCTTGTGGGCCTGGGCTTGGCGCATGCTCTCGTGGGTGGCCATCAATTCGCCGTTGCGACGGTCGAGCAAATCCATCTGCTGTTTGTGCAGGTAGTCGTACATCTGCACGCCCATGATCAGGCCCGCAGCGGCAAAGGCATGGTTCAAGAATGCCCACCAAACATCGTGGGTGGTGTGCGGGTTCACACTGGCAATCCAGCCCGACTTGCAGGCCATATACAAGGAGAAATACGCTATGAGGGTCAGGCCCATCCAGACGAATGTGGTTTTACGCCCCATGAGGAGCAAAGCCAGCATGGGCATGACCGCGATCCACACCAGTGTGGGCGAATTGATGCCGCCGGAATGTATCGCCAGGTAAGTGATGACAAACAGGCCCGAACCCAGCATCAGGTTGACCAGGTAAGCAAACGCCTGACGCCAACGCACCAGCGGAATGGCCGCCAGCAAGATCACGCCCAACCAGAAATTGGGGCGAGCGTCATAAGGCAGATCAACCAAAACGCTGAAAAACAGAGAGTCAGCGCCAATCACGAACAGCGCAATCCCCAGCATTTGAGGTCGGCTGAAATGCCAATTCCTCAAACGCTCCTGCATGCGCATCAGGATCGTGCGACTCATGTCCGGCAAAGGCTCAACGGTTTTCAGACTTGCGAACGGCTCAAGCCCGGAGCTTGTCGATCAGGCCGTTGAGCTCGTCGAGCGAGCCAAACTGGATGCTCAACTCGCCCATTTCCTCGATCTTGCCCAAACGTTTGACGCGTTTCTTGACGCGCACCTCGACCTCGGCCATGAGCAAGTCGGACAGTTCCTCTTCCACACGGCGGATGTCACGGGACTTTTCCTTTTTGGGTTTTTGGTGGACCAGGTTGAACTCGGCACTGAGTTTTTTGACCAGGCTTTCGGCCTCGCGCACCGACAGCTTCTTGGCAGCGATCTGATTGCCCGCCGTGATTTGAGCCGCTTTGTCCAAAGCCAGCAAAGCGCGTGCATGGCCCATGTCGAGGTCACCCGCCATGAGCATGGTCTGCACAGGCTCGGCCAGGTTGAGCAGGCGCAAGAGGTTGCTGGCGGCACTGCGTGAGCGGCCCACGGCTTGGGCGGCCGTTTCGTGAGTGAGCCCAAACTCTCGTATCAATCGTTGCAGGCCCTGGGCCTCTTCGAGTGGGTTGAGGTCTTCGCGCTGGATGTTTTCAATCAGCGCCATGGCCGCAGCCGCCTCGTTGGGCACGTCGCGCACCAGCACGGGGACGGTGGTCAGGCCGGCGAGCTTGGAGGCGCGAAAGCGCCGCTCACCCGCGATGATCTCGTATTTGCCGGCATTGGGGCCGTCGCTGAGCTGGCGCACCAAAATTGGTTGCATGATGCCTTGCGCCTTGATGGATTCGGCCAACTCGTACAAAGCGCCCTCGTCCATGCGGGTGCGCGGCTGGTACATGCCAGCGACCATCTGGTCCACATTGAGCTGACTGGGTTGGCCCGATTCGGCGTTGGCCGCAGCAGGCACGTCGGCCACTTTGGGGCCCAAAAGGGCTTCGAGTCCGCGGCCGAGGCCTTTGGGTTTTTTAGTGACCATGGTCATTCCTTCAACAGTGTTTGCAAAAGCGCATGGCCCTCTGGCCAATCGCCCAGCGATGATTCGGCATTGATGTGTCCGGCCAGGCCCAGGTCCACCCACTGGGCACCCCAGTCTTGTGCCAGGCCTTGGGCACGTTCAACGCTGCAAAAAGGGTCGTTCTGGCTGCCCACCACGGTGCTTTTAAATGGCAAAGGCTGCCGCATGATGGGCGGCCACCCGGGCAAGAGCTCTTTCATCTCAGGCGTTTCCACGTCGCCGGGGGCCACCAACAAAGCACCCCGGATCCGTGAGGTTTGCTGCGACACTGCAGCCCAAACCGCAACTTGGATGCATCCCAGGCTGTGGGCGGCCAGCACCAGCGGGCCCGGCGTGTCAATGACAACCTCGTCCAGTCTGGCCAGCCAGTCTCCGCGACGGGGGCGCTGCCAGTCGTTTTGCTCCACCACGGCATAGCCATGGCGGTCTGCCCAACGCATTTGCCAGTGCTCAGGACCACTGCCCTGCCAACCCGGCAAGATCAACACCGTGGCGCTCATGCTCAAAGGGTGGGTGCGCGTTGCACCAGTTCGCGGGCGAAATCCACATAGGCTTGGCTGCCCTTGGCCGAAGGGTCAAACACCACCCCCGGCAAGCCATAACTGGGCGCTTCGGCCAGGCGCACATTGCGTGGGATCACGGCATTAAAAACCTTGTCGCCAAAGTGCGTCTTGAGCTGCTCGCTGACCTGCTGTTGCAAGGTGATGCGCGGGTCGAACATGACGCGCAACAAACCGATGATCTTGAGGTCCTTGTTGAGGTTGGCGTGCACCTGTTTGATGGTGTTGACCAGGTCCGTCAGGCCTTCCAGGGCAAAGTACTCGCACTGCATGGGCACGATCACACCATGGGCCGAGCACAAGCCGTTCAAGGTCAACATCGACAGCGATGGCGGGCAATCGATCAGGACAAAGTCGTAGTCTGCATCCACTGCGGCCAAAGCGATCTTGAGGCGCTGGTCACGGTGCTCCAGGTCCACCAGTTCCACTTCGGCACCGGCCAACTCGCGGTTAGCGCTGAGCACATCGTAGCCACACTTGTCAGCCCTGACGGCCGCTTCCTTGATCGACGCCGACTCGAGCAACACGTCGTAAACGCTCAACTCCAAACTGCGCTTGTCGATGCCCGAGCCCATGGTGGCGTTGCCTTGCGGGTCCAGGTCCACCAGCAGCACACGCTGCCCCACTTTGGCCAGTCCTGCAGCCAGGTTGACCGTGGTGGTGGTTTTGCCAACGCCACCTTTTTGATTGGCAATACAGAAAATTTTGGCCATGACAACGCGTCCGGTTTATTTGGAAATGGCCAGCTTGACGCCAAAGCCAATGAGAAAAATGCCTGCCAGCTTTTCGAACCAGCGACCGATCGAGGGATTGGCTCGCATGCGCTCAGCCAGGTGGTGGGTCAACAAGGTCATGCCCAAACCATACAGAAATGTCAGCACCGCGATGGTGGTGGCCATGACACCAAAACTGAAGACACCCTGATGGTGCTTCGGATCAACAAACAACGGGAAGAAGGCCATGTAAAAAACAATGGCCTTGGGGTTGAGCAAGGTGATGGCCATGGCTTGTTGGAAGTAATGGCTTGGACGGATGTTGAGGACCGGTGCATCGCCGGGCTTGGCACTGAGCATTTTCCAGCCCAGCCAGGCCAAATACACCGCGCCCAGCCACTGCACCGCTGCAAAGGCTGCCGGGTATGTCGCCAGCACCGTGGCCACGCCTGCCACCGCCAACCACATCAAAACCTGGTCACCGGCAATCACCCCCATGGTGGCAGCCAGCCCACCCGCCATGCCGCCCTTGCTCGTCGAAGTGATGAGCGCCAAATTACCTGGGCCGGGAATGGCTAAAAACAGAACGATGGCGGCGACAAACGAACCGTAATCCGAAATACCGAAAAACATGAACATTCTTTCTGGGGGAATGGAGCGAGTGTACGTGATGACCCCACAAAGCCATGCGCTTAACCAAAGGTTTAACGAGAAACAGGCACAAAAGCATCTTGGGCAACCACCCAAACGGCTTGGCCCCAAACCTCAAAGCAACTTGTTCTCG
>JBEEJQ010000200.1:0-4222 GCA_041169105.1 Pseudomonadota bacterium
GGCCTGGGCTATTGCCTCGAAAAAATCCCGGGTTGAGTGTGCCTGCACACGGCTTGGCCTGAGCGCCACCACGCGGTGAAGTCGAAGCGATGAAATCCAAGGGCTGGAGCGTCAAGTTTTTCAAACGTGAACAGCGCTCGCTGTTTGGGGAAATCCTCGACTGGATGCTGACCCCGCTGCTGCTGCTGTGGCCCATCAGTCTGGCGCTGACCTGGCTGGTGGCGCAGGGCCTGGCCAACAAACCCTTTGACCGTGCCATGGTCTACAACGTGCAGGCGCTGGCGCAACAGGTCAAGCTCGGGCCCGACAAAAAAGTCCAATTCAGCCTGCCCCAGCCCGCCAGCGAGTTGCTGCGGGCCGATGAAACCGACCTGGTCTATTACCAGGTGCGCGGGGCCAACAACGAACACCTGAGCGGCGACCGCGACTTGCCTGCACCGCCCGCCGATGAGGACAAAGGCAGCAGCTACGAAGTGCACATCCGCGACGACGAAATGCGCGGCCTCGAAGTGCGCGTGGCCTACACCTGGATCCGCTTGGATGCCGATGGCAAACGGCCCGCGCTGGTGCAGGTGGCCGAGACCCGCGAAAAACGCTCGGTGCTGGCCGCCGAGATCATCAAGGGGGTGATGCTGCCCCAGTTCGCCTTGTTGCCCTTGGCGGTGTTGCTGGTGTGGCTGGCGCTGGTGCGCGGCATCAAGCCCCTGTCCGAGCTCGAAGAGCGCATCCGTGCCCGCAAGCCCGACGACCTGAGTCCTCTCGACGACAAGGCCGTGCCCATGGAAGTGGCACCACTGGTGCTGTCGGTGAACGACCTGCTGGACCGCCTGAAAGACTCCATCGTCACGCAAAAACGCTTTTTGGCCGATGCAGCGCACCAGCTCAAAACGCCCCTAGCAGGCCTGCGCATGCAGGCCGATTTGGCGCAGCGTTCGGGCTCCAGTGAGGAAGACCTTAAAAAATCACTCCAGCAAATTGGTCGCGCCAGCGTGCAGGCCACGCACACCGTGAACCAGCTCTTGTCGTTGGCCCGCGCAGAAGGCGGTGGTGCCAGCAGCGTGCCGCAGCAAGCCTGTGACATGGTGCGTTTGGTCAGCGATGTGTTGCAAGACTGCTTGCCCCGGGCCATGGACAAGGGCCTGGACCTGGGTTACGAAGGCGTGGACGCGGACACCCCCGGTGTCAAGGTCATGGGCAACCCGATCTTGCTCAAGGAAATGGTGCGTAACCTGGTGGAAAACGCGATCCACTACACGCCCTCCACAACGGAGCGGCCGGGGGTGATCACGGTGCGTGTGCTGGTGGACCCCTACAGCAAAGCGCTGGTCATGCAGGTCGAAGACAACGGCCCGGGCATCCCCATGGCCGAGCGCGATCTGGTGTTCCAGCCGTTTTACAGGGCCTTGGGCACCAACGTGGACGGCTCGGGCCTGGGCCTGCCGATCGTCAAAGAGATCGCCCAGCAACACGGTGCCACGGTCAGCATCGACGCCACCTTCGAGCACCAGACGCCGCCTGGCGCGTGCTTTACGCTGCGCTTTGCCCCACCGGCCTGATCAGGCCGGTTTGCCCATGTTCAGCTGAAGGCGCTCGCGTTCCATCACGCGGGCCACGGCGGGCACGGCGGCGACCTTTTGCACAAAGGACCACAGATCGGGGTGCTCTTCGGGCGTGATGCCGGCAATCGTGCCCCAGCGGGTCAGGGTCAGGCTGTAGGCGTCGAGCACGCCAAACTGCGCACCGCTGAGCCAAGCCTGGCCTTTGGCCGCAGCGGCTTGCACCAGCGCCTGCAACTCGCCCAATTGTTGGCGGAAGAGTTGCGTGTTGTAGGGCTTGAGCGCCGCCTGAACTTCAGGCAAGTCCGAAAACTTTTGCGGCATGAAGATGTGCGTGAAAGTCGGGTGCACCGTGTTGTTCATCCAGGCCAAAGTGGAGATGGCTTGGGCGCGTGCCACAGGCTCGGTAGGCAAAAAGCCCGCTTGCGGAAAAATCTGATCCAGGTGCAGCGCAATGGCCACGATCTGGGTGATGACCTGGCCGTTGTTCACCAGCACGGGCACTTGGCCGCGTGGGTTGATGGCTTTGTACTCCTCGCTGTTTTGCTCGCCCTTGTGCAGCTTGACCATGCTGGGCTCGAACTCGGCACCGCTCATTTCCAGCAGCACGTGGGGCACAAAAGAACAAGCACCGGGGGCGAAATACAGTTTCAGACTCATGAGGATCTCCGACTGGGGATTATGGGGAAGCGGGTTTGGACGGTGCCGCAGCGGCAGGCATGGCCTCAGACGCGGCGGCTTGACTGACAGGAGCCATTGCTTCAGAAGCGGGCACGGCAGGGGCAGAAGCCTCTTGCCCTGGCACGGTCACTTGCAGTGCTTCGGGCTTGATCTGCTGCTGCAGACGCTCGGGCTCGCGTTGCACATTGGGGCCCCAGCCCCAGCGTGCGAAGGCATCCCATTGCCAAGCCAGCGCGACCACGTTGAGCAGCAGCAATATTCCAATCCACCAACGCATCTTCATGGTTTGTCCTCGGCAAAGGGCCTGACACTGACTTCGGAGCTGTGGATGTCCAGCACGCCCGCATCTGTTTGCAATCGTAGCGCACCGCTGCTGCTCACCCCCAGCGATGTGCCTTGAGCGCCATCGCTGGTGTGCACGCGCCGACCCTTGAGCACATCCCGTGCTTCAAAGCGTTGTTGCAAAGGCGCAAAGCCGCTTTGCTCAAATGCCAAAGCAGTTTGAATCAAGGGTGCCGCCACCAAGGCCAACGCCGCCGGGGCGCTGATGTCGGGCAACCACTCGGTCAAGGCCGCAGGCGGGGTGTTCATGCCCTCGGCAGGGCGGGGACGGATGTTCAGGCCCACGCCGATCACCACCTGGCTGCGCCCGCCCATGCTGGCGGCCTCCACCAAAATGCCGCCCAGCTTGCGCTCTTGCACCCACAAATCGTTGGGCCACTTCAGGCCCACCTGTGGGTGCAGGCTCTCGGCCAGGCTCAGGCCCACGGCCAGCGACAGGCCCGACCAATCTTTGGGCGCGATCGGCAGGCTCAAGGAAAAGGTCAGCGAGTCACCGGGCTGGCTTTGCCACACACGGCCCATGCGGCCACGGCCTGCGGTCTGGCGCTCGGCCACCAGCAGTGTGGGCTCGGTTTGGCCCGCCCGTGCGCGGCGCATGAGTTCGGAGTTGGTCGAGTCCACCTCGGGCAGGATCTCGACGGTGAAGTTGGGCAGCCAGGGATAGACCTGCTCCCAGATGGCTTCAGCGGGCCAAGCCGTGGGCATGAGCGCTCAGCCCTTTTTGTGGGTCTTCTTGCTGACCTTTTTGGCCTTGTCGGCCGACTTCTTGTCTTTGCTGTCAGCTTTGGTGTTTGCCTTGGCCTTTTTGGGGGCTTCGGCTTTCACCTTGGGCTGGGTGTCCGCTTTGGATTTGCCCTTGCCCTTGCCCTTGGCCTTGGCCTTGGCCTTTTTCTGGCTGGGGATCTTGGGCGTGTCTTCGCGGTCTTTGGGTGACAGCAGCGTGCCTCGGCAGTTCTTGGCACCGCACCAGCAGGGGTACTCGGCCAAGAGCTTCTTGGTGTAGGGCTCGTCGATGATCAGGCCGTAGTCGTAGTTCAGCTCTTCACCGGCTTTAATGTTACGCAAGGCTTTGATGAAGATGCGTTCGTTTTGCTCGTCGGCTTCGCAGTTGGGGTCGCAGCTGTGGTTGATCCAGCGCGAGGAGTTGCCGCCGTGCAGCGCGTCGATCACCTTGTCTTCATTCACATGGAAGTAGAAGGTGTGGTTCGGGTCATTGGGGTCGTGGGGGTGGCGGTCTTGCGCCTCGTCCCAGCTGATGACCTCGCCCACGTATTCAATCAGTGTCTCGCCTTCGGCAATGTCTTGCAGGGCAAACACGCCTTTGCCATGCACACCGGAGCGGCGAACCTGGATGCGTCGGTTGGATGACGAACCGGAAGGAGAAACAGGAGTTTTGGCCACGGCGTTCAAAAATTTGTTATGGTGAATTCATGTGGGCGTGCGCGTGAGCGCGCCCAGGCGTGCATGTGTGCGAGCGCGCGTGCGCACGCGAGACAACGGGATTGTATAGACATGAAAACTTTGGTGATTGCAGAGAAGCCTTCGGTGGCTCAAGACATCGTTCGGGCCCTGACCCCTGTGGCGGGCAAGTTCGAGAAACACGATGACCATTTCGAGAGCGACACCTATGTGGTGACGAGCGC
>JBEEJQ010000201.1:0-4193 GCA_041169105.1 Pseudomonadota bacterium
TGTTTGGCGATGCGCGGGGATTTTTCTTCGAGAGTTTCAATGCACGCGATTTCGCGCAGGCCACGGGGCTGGATGTGAGCTTTGTGCAGGACAACCACAGCAAGTCGGCCAAGGGGGTGTTGCGTGGTTTGCATTACCAGATCGAGCACGCGCAAGGCAAGTTGGTGCGCGTGGTGCAGGGCGAGGTGTTTGATGTGGCGGTGGATTTGCGCAAGTCATCGGCCACGTTTGGGCGGTGGGTGGGTGTGACGTTGAGCGACGACAATCACCGCCAGCTGTGGATTCCGCCGGGTTTTGCGCATGGTTTTGTGGTGCTCAGCGAGAGTGCGGAGTTTTTGTACAAGACCACAGACTATTGGTACCCCGAACACGAACGCAGCTTGCTGTGGAACGATGCCGCAGTGGGCATCACTTGGCCATTGGACGGCCAGCCTTTGTTGGCGGCCAAGGATGCTGCGGGCAAGCCCCTCTCCGAGGTGGAGTGTTTTATCTGATCAAGGTTGAAAACCTCCTCCAACAAAAGAGCCTTTGGCTCTTTTGTCGTTTATGGGGGCGCTTTACGACCGATCGGGCCGGGCATTCATCGCGGGAGCGTGTTGCGCCCCACCGGCTTCGCCTTTGGTGATCACCCACATGACATGTGGGCGAGAGCAGCTCAAGTCAATAGCCGTTGGGGTTTTGTGATTGCCAGCGCCAGGCGTCTTGGCACATGCGGTCCACGCCCAGCTCTGCTTTCCAGCCCAGGGCTTCTTGGGCCAGACGCGTGTTGGCGTAGCAGGCGGCCACATCGCCGGGGCGGCGGGCCACAAACTGGTACGGCACGGGCACGCCGGTCACTTGGGCAAAGGTGTCGGCCAGTTCTTTCACGCTCACGCCACGGCCGGTGCCGAGGTTGACGGTGATGCTGGCTTGTTTGTCTTGCAGGTAGCGCAGCGCCGCCAGGTGGCCCAGGGACAGGTCGACCACGTGGATGTAGTCGCGCACGCCGGTGCCGTCGGGCGTGGGGTAGTCGTTGCCGAAGATGCTCAAGAACTCGCGTTTGCCCACTGCCACTTGGGTGATGAAGGGCATGAGGTTGTTGGGGATGCCGTTGGGATGCTCACCGATGGTGCCACTGATGTGGGCGCCCACGGGGTTGAAGTAACGAAGGATGGCCACATGCCAGCGCGGGTCGGAGGCCTGCAGGTCGCGCAGGATGTCTTCGCACATGAGCTTGGTGCGGCCGTAGGGATTGGTGACCTGGAGCTTGCTGGATTCGGTGATGGGTACTTGTTCAGGGTCGCCATACACGGTGGCCGATGAGCTGAACACGATGCGGCGCACGCCTGCCCGATCCATGGCTTGCAGCAGGGTGAGTGTGCTGCCGAGGTTGTTGTCGAAGTAACGGACAGGCTGAGCGACTGATTCGCCTACGGCTTTGAGACCTGCGAAGTGAATGACGCCTTCAATCTGGTGCGTATTGAAGATTTGGTCGAGCGCCGCGCCATCGCGCACATCGGCCTGCACAAAGCTGAAATTCTTGCCGGCCAGTGCTTCGAGGCGGTCGAGCACTTTGACGCTGCTGTTGCAGAGGTTGTCCACGATCACCACATGGTGACCTGCGGCCATGAGTTCCACCGCGGTATGAGAGCCGATGTAACCGGCGCCGCCCGTGATCAAGATCGTTTTTTGCATGTCGGTATTGTAGGAGTCGCCCCCTTGCGCCAAGCTTGTTGTGTTAATCGGGGTCAGATCCCCATTGTTATGTTCTCATTGTTTTGAAAAGAGCCGTTATATTCCTCGGATGAAAAAAATCATCTTGTTGTTGGGAGCAGCCGGGGGGCTGTGGGGGGCTCATGCGGCCAGTGATGCGCCGGCCAGTGTGTCGTACACGCCGACGTGGCAGGCGCGCCATCATTTGCAGTGGTTGGCCGACAACGCGGCTTTGGCTTTGCCGGTGTCGCATTGGCCTTTGCCGGCAGCCGCTGTGCAGCAGGCTTTGGATCAGGTGAGCTTGCCCGCGCAGGCCGATGCCGAGGTGGTCAAGGCGTCCCGAGATTTTGTGCTCAAGGAGTTGGAGGCTTTGCGTTCGCGTGGGCGCATTCAGTTGCATTTGCGTTCGGAGTCGGAGGGCTTGGCGGGTTATGGCGAGAACTACACGCCGGGCAGCAGTGGGCAGATTTCGACGGCCGAGGGCCGTTGGGCGGGCGATGCCTTGTCGGTCGCTGGGCGCTTGGGGGCCAAGCTGGAGGCCAATGCCAACAGCATGCCGGCCAACTTGCCGGGGGCGCCGCACGAGGCCCAGTACCAGATGCGTTTGCAGGGCAGTGAGGCAGTGGTGAGCTGGAATGGCTGGAATGTGCAGGCGTTTTCTCGTCAGAACTGGTGGGGCCCGGGTTGGCAGAGCAGTTTGATCAATGGGCACAACAACCCTGCGTGGCAAGGCGTAGGCATTCAGCGTGGCTCGGTCAAGGCGTCTGACAGCGCGTGGTTGTCGTGGATGGGGCCGTGGAGCCTGGATGTGTTTGTGGCCAAGGCGCAAGACCCGATCGTGGTGCAAAACCAGCCGAGCGGTTTTTTGTTTTCAGGGGCGCGTTTGACGATGAAGCCTCAGCCTTGGCTGGAGCTGGGCTTGAGCCGTGGGATGCAGGTCGGTGGCCAAGGGCGTCCCGGTGGGGCAAGCAATTTTGTGAAGGCATTTTTGGGACAACAGGTCAATCAAAATCCGGGTGATCCGCCGGATTCGAGCGGCCAGATTGCCGGCTATGACGTACGTGCCCGTTGTCCCACCAGCTGGGGAACTTGCGCTGTTTATGGGCAGTGGATGGGTGAGGACGCAGCAGGAACCGTTCCTTTGCCGTTCAAGTTCATGAGCCTCTGGGGTGCAGAAAAGACTTATGACAATGGCCGTTATCGGGTGTTTGCTGAGTGGGCCAACTCCAATGCTTACAGCTTGCCGTGGGACACCAAGCCGACTTTTCCGGGCTATGTGAATGGGGTCTACAGCCAGGGCTACACGCAAGGCGCACGTTGGGTGGGGCCTGCGCAGGGTTCTGGCTCACGTGTGTTGACCGTGGGGTGGATGGATGCAGAGCAACAACGTCAATTCAAATTGCATTCGGGGACGATCAATACCAGCTTGGGCGCTTACAGTCCAACCCTGAACGCCCCCCACGGCCGCATGTGGGGCCTGAGTGCCAGCCAGACCCTGCACTGGATGGGCATGACGCTGACCCCCGAGCTGGCCTACACCCACTTGGCCGAAGGCGAAGACCAAGGTGCCAACAAACGCACCAACCTGCGCGTCGGCCTCCTCATGGCCGTGCCCTTTTAATTGGGGTCAGATCCCGATTAATTCCGACCTGTTGGCCGCAGCACCGGCAAGGTGGTGGTGAACTTGGCGCGTTTGGTGGAGAAGAAGGCCTTGACGTTGCGTACGTTGGCGTCTTGGGTGAACAGACTCTGGCTGATGCTCAGGTAGTGCGGCATGTCGGCCGCTTGCACGACGAGCATGAAGTCCGGCCCGGGCGAGACGCGCCAGCATTGCTGCACCGCGTCGTGCGCGACGGCGCGGGCTTCAAAGGCGTCGAGGTGTTCGCTGCCTTGTTGGTCGAGCGACACCTCTACCAAGGCCGTCAGGCCATGACCCAGAGCCGCCCCGAGCTGATCGGCATTGAGCACGGCAATCTGGCGTTCGATCCAACCGCCTTCGACCAGGCGCTTGACGCGGCGCAGGCAGGTAGGCGGCGACACATTGACCCTCTCCGCCAGCGCCACATTGCTCAAACTGGCGTCGCGTTGCAGGCTGTCGAGCAGCTGAAGGTCAATGTTGTCGAGTGGCATGGCGTACATAAAAGCGTGGTGGATTGAATGGGGGTCTGACCCCAATTAATTTTTTTCGATAAATTTATGTCGGATTTTGAAATTTTATTCCGCTTTGGTTGTGTGATGAAATTTCTATAAAAATATCGACATATATTGATCTGAAATTTTTCAACCCGAAGCCTAACATCGCTCCAGTTTGAACAACACCCCCAGGAGCACCCCATGTGTGGCATCGTCGGCGCCGTTTCTTCCCGCAACATCGTTCCCGTTCTCGTGCAAGGTTTGCAGCGCCTGGAGTACCGGGGCTATGACTCCTGCGGCGTGGCCGTGCATGCGGCCAGCCTGAGCGGCGGTACGGGCGGCCTGCAGCGCGCCCGCAGCACCTCGCG
>JBEEJQ010000202.1:0-4189 GCA_041169105.1 Pseudomonadota bacterium
TTCCAAATCGAGGATCACCACTTTGGCGCCTTGTGCCGCCATCATGCGTGCCGTGGCAAAGCCCAAACCGTTTAAACCTGCGCCGCCTGTGACGACGGCAACTTTGTCCTTGAGTAGCATGCTTGTCTCCTTGTTTGATTGCATTGCGTTGATCGAGTGGCGCGATTGTTTGACAGGCAAGCACTTGAGCGCAAACGATATAAACTCACTCATGATTTAATTTCATTCAACCATGATCCCCCCACTCGCCGCCCTGCAAGCCTTTGAAACCATCGCCCGCCGCAAGAGCTTTGCGCTGGCTGCCGAAGAGCTCCACCTGACGCCTTCAGCCGTCAGCCACCAAGTCGCCAAGCTCGAAGGCCTGCTGCATGTGCGCTTGTTTGAGCGCTCGGCCCGTGGCGTGGAAATGACGCCCGCAGGCCAGCAATACCTGCAGCGCGTGGCCAGCGCCTTGGGCGCCATCAACGCCGCCACCGAAGACTTGCGCCACGGTGTGCAAGACACGCTCTATGTGCACAGCAGCCCCAGCTTTGCCAGCCTGTGGCTGATGCCGCGCATTGCCCGTTTTGCCGAGCGGCATCCCAATATTTCGCTCATGCTGTCGGCCTCGCATGTGCATTCAGACTTTCAGCTCGGGCAAATGGACATCGACATCCGCTATGGCATGCCCAACTGGCCCAACCTCGAAGTCGAGGCCATCTTCACCGAGCGCATCATGCCGCTGGCCAGCCCAGAGTTCATCCGCACCCATGCCCTGCACGAACCCGCTGACTTGATGCGCGTGCCACTGATTCAGTCCAGTGTGAGCGTGGTGCAATGGCCCGATTGGTTCACCCGCTTTGGGGGCGAGTTGCGCCCTGAGCGCATGGGCCTGCGCTTTGACCGCGCCATGATGAGCTTGGACGCAGCCGTGCAAAAACTCGGCGTGGCACTGGAGAGTTCAAGCGTGGGCCAGTCCCTCATTGACAGCGGCAAGTTGCAACCCGTGTTTGAAGAACAACTCAGCCTCGAAGTGCAAGCGCACTTCATGGTCTATCCCGCGCGGCACGCGTCGCGACCCGAGGTGAAGAGCTTTGTGGAATGGCTCAAAGAAGAGGCGCGTGACGCCCGACTTTAAGGATGCCAGGTAGAGACCACCTTGGGGGTCTCGTCAGAACGTGCGCCTGCTAAGGCATAGGACAAGCGGTTGGCAGCATCCATCACGGTCTGCGCATGTTTTTTCAGCACCGCCTCGGTCAAGCGAGAGGTGGGACCAGAAATACACATGGATCCCAACAAGCGCCAATTCAACCCAAACACGGGCGCAGCCACACTGGACACTTGCGATTCACGTTCACCCATCGAGACGTGATAGCCACAGCGTCGAATGTCTTCGTACACCGCGCCAGCTTCGCCTGAAAACCCCAAAATCACACGGCCTGGCGCGCCTAAATTCAGCGGCAAACGCATGCCAATGCGCACATGGTGGCGCACCGACTGAGGCCCCTCCACACGGGCAATGCAAGCGCGCTCATTGCCTTCACGCACATAAAAAGAAGCGCTCTCTTGCGTGGATTGCGACAACTCGCGCAGCGTCGGCTCCACCACATTGTTGATATCAAAACCCGCTTGGTAACGCGCGCCTAGCCAGCCGGCAGCGGGCCCCAATCGCCACTCCCCCTCTTCACGCTGAACCATATAGCCCGCCTGCGCCAACGTGCGCGCCAATCGCAACACCGTGCTGTTGTGCAAGCCGGTACGGCGGCTGAGTTCAGCCAGGGTGAGGTGGCGCTCGCCAATGCGAAACGCTTCCATGATGAGCAAGGCTCGGCTCACAGAGATCACCCCGCCTTCGCCGCCCTTGTCATGGCCTTCAACAGCGGTGGTTCCGGAATATCGTGGCATGAAACATCTTTCGTTGTACGAAACGGTATTGTATTGAATGAAACACATATTTATAGTCCGCGGCACAAAACAACGAAACACATGGAGACATACATGCAGACATCGACAACTTCACGCCGCTGGATGATCAGCCTGCTCAGCAGCCTCGCCCTCGTGCCCGCCATCGCTCAGACCGATGCATGGCCTAGCAAACCCCTTCGTCTCATCGTGCCGTTTCCAGCAGGCGGCGGCACAGACATCGTGGCACGTGATGTGACCCAGAAGATGTCCGTCACCACCAAATGGACCTTCGTGATTGACAACAAACCAGGCTCGGGCGGCAACCTCGGCATTGACACCGCCGCCAAAGCCCCTGCGGACGGTTACAGCTTGGTGATTGGCCAAACCAGCAACCTGGCCATCAACCCATCGCTTTACAGCAAGCTGCCCTACGACCCCATCAAGGATTTGACGCCCATTGGTTTGATCGGCAACGCCCCCTTGGTCTTGGTGGTTCCCACGGACTCCCCCTTCAAAACCTTGGGCGATGTGATCAAAGCCGCCAAAGCACAACCCGGCTTCATCAACTACGCAACCTCAGGCAACGGCACAGTGGCGCACTTGGCCACTGAGTTGTTGCAGCGCGAAGCGGGCATCAAGCTCACCCACATTCCCTACAAAGGCGCCACACAAGGCATCAACGACGTGATCGGGGGGCAAGTCCAGCTCTACATGTCATCGGTGCCCACACTGCTAGGCCATATCAAAAACGGCAAGCTCCGCCCCTTGGCTGTGACCGCCGCCAAACGCACCGACGACTTACCCCAAACCCCCACCGTGGCCGAGTCTGGCTACAAAGGCTTTGAAGCCGTGACTTGGTTTGGTCTCTTGGGTCCAGCCAAGCTCCCCGCCTCTGTGGTTCGCACAGCCAACACCGAACTGAACAAAGCACTGAACTCGCCCGACTTGCGTAAAAAGCTGGAAGACCAAGGGCTCAACGTCACCTCCAGTTCATCGGAAGAGTTCGCCAAGCTCATCAAAGCTGACATCGCCAAATGGGCACCGGTCGTCAAAGACTCTGGCGCTAAGGCGGACTAAAGACATCTGCATTAACGCTAAGACGTTTCATGTCGATGCTGAGCCCATTTTCTGCAGGCACGGATTCGGCCAACACGCCACTGCCGGCGGGGGCCTGTGACTGCCATATCCATGTCTACGATGCGAGCACGCCTGCGGTCGCAGGCGCAAGCCTGCATCCTCCTGCAGCATCGATTGCCGACTACAAACATGTGCAACAACGCATGGGCACACGTCGCGCCGTGGTGGTCACACCGTCCACCTACGGCACGAACAACCAACCCATGTTGGCGGGGCTTGCGCAATTGGGAGAAGACGGGCGCGGCGTGGCGGTCTTGACTGGCAATGAAACCATCGACGAGCTGCGCGCATTGCATGCGCTTGGCGTGCGTGGCGCGCGCATCAACCTGTCCCTGGGCGTGCAACACCAAACCAGCGACATTGACAAAGTGGCGCAGTGCATTGCCCCCATGGGCTGGCATCTGCAACTGCTGATGCCTCTCGACACCTTGGCACCGCTGGCCAGCCTGCTGCGCTCACTGCCGGTAGATGTGGTGTTTGACCATTTCGGTCGCATCCCACCCAACTTGTGTGGCCAGCACCCCGCGCATGAACTTCTGCTGGCGTTGCTGCATGAACGGCGTGCTTGGATCAAGTTATCTGGCGGCTACTTGGTGAGCCCCACAGGCAGCAGCGATGACCCGCAATTGCAACCGCTGGCACACAGCTTCATCCACGCAGCCAGTGACCGCGTGATCTGGGGCAGCGATTGGCCGCACGCCACAGCATCGGCAGGACGGCAGCCCATGCCCAACGATGCGGCGCAAGTGGATGCGCTGGCACGTTGGGCCGGAGATGCCCATCAACTCAAACAAATCTTGGTCACCAACCCTGAACAACTTTACGGATTTACACGATGAACATTCGCTCACACCTCTCACGCCGCGATTGGCTCGCCAGTTTGGCCTTGTCTTTCGCATTGCCCGCAGCCTTGGCTCAAACCGACTGGCCAAGCACACGCCCCATCAGCTGGGTGATTCCTTACCCAGCCGCAGGCAGCACCGATGTGTTGGGTCGAACTTTGGCACAACGCCTCGCGGTCTCCATGAACGCCACCGTGGTCGTGGACAACAAGCCAGGCGCAACCGGCACCATCGGTGGTGCCGTTGTGGCCAAGGCTGCGGCAGATGGCCACACCGTGTTGCACACCACCATCGGTGCACAAACCATTGCACCGCATCTGATGGGT
>JBEEJQ010000203.1:0-4180 GCA_041169105.1 Pseudomonadota bacterium
TGCGGCGTGGGGCGCACGCCCTGCGAATGGCGCTCCAGCAGCGGCGCGGCCAGCTCGATCTCCAGCTCGCGCACCAGCTTGGTCAGGGCCGGTTGCGACACCCCGATGCGGCGCGCCGCAGCGCGCATGCTGCCTTCTTCGATGGCGGCCACCAGGGCCTGCAGGGCGTTGAGTTTCATGGCGCAAATCCGGTTTTGTGATAACGCCATGTTATCGCGGTCGCGATCCCGGCATCTTTGCAGCGAGGGGCGGACTTCTCAAAATCGCCACCCATTCACACCTTGCGAATTGACCCGCATCAACCACCGGAGACCCCTATGCTCAAACGTGTCCTCACCACCCTGACCGTCGCAATGACCTTGGGCCTGGCTCTGGCCGCCCACGCCCAGACCTTCCCGACCAAGCCCGTGCGCATCATCACCCCCTTCCCGGTCGGCAGCGGCCCCGAAGGTGTGGCTCGCCTGGTGGCCGACAAGCTCTCCAAGACCTGGGGCCAGCCTGTCACGGTGGAAAACCGTCCGGGCGGCAACGGCTTCATCGCCATTGACGCCTTCAAGCGTGGCGCGACCGACGGCACCGACCTGATCCAGCTCGACAATGTGCACCTGACGGCCTACCCGCACCTCTTCAAAAAGCTGCCCTACAACGCAGCAAGCGACTTTGATGTGCTGCTGCCCCTGTTCAAGACCTACTTCTTCTTCACCGCCGCCACCGACAGCAAATACAAAAACGTGGCCGACATCGTGGCAGACGCCAAAGCCAATCCCGGCAAGCTCAATTACGGCTCCTGGTCGGTCGGCAACCCGGTGCACCTGGGCTCGGCCCTGTTTGAGACCGTGACCGGCACCGAGATGCAGCACGTGGTTTACAAAGAAACCACCCAGCTCTACACCGGTGTGGCCACTGGCGAATTGGCCTTCGCCATGGGCACCAGCGCCACCGCAGGCCCGCTGTACCGCGCGGGCAAGCTCAAGTTCCTGGCCATTGCCGCGCCCAAACGCCTGCCCGCCTACAAGGACGTGCCCACCGTGGCCGAGGCCGGTGGCCCCAAGGACTTTGAAGTCAGCGGCTGGACCGCGATCGCCGCGCCCAAGGGCCTGCCCAAAGCCGTGGCCGACAAGATCAACGCCGACATCGCCAAAGCCCTGGCCGAGCCCGATGTGCGCGAGAAGTTCGTCTCCTTCGGCTACGAGCCTTTCACGCCCACACGTGATCAGTTCAACGCCTACATCCAGGCCGAATCGGCCAAGTTGGCGGGCGTGATCGTCAAGGCCAAAGCGGCGCTCGATTGATTTCAAACCAAGGACAACACATGGCACGCATCGTTGGCGGCATTGGCGCCTCGCACTCCCCCACCATCGGCTTTGCCAAAGACACCGGCAAGCAAAACGACCCGGCGTGGAAGCCGATCTTTGACGGCTTCGATGCCATCCGCAGCTGGGTGCACGCCAAGAAGATCGACGTGATCTTCATGATCTACAACGACCACATCACCTCGTTCTTCCTCGACCATTACTCGGCCTTTGTGCTGGGCATTGACGACCGTTATGTGGCGGCCGACGAAGGCGGTGGCCCGCGAGAAGTCGCGCCGGCCATCGGCCACTTGGGCCTGTCGCAGCACATTGGCATGTCGCTGGTGGCTGACGAGTTCGACATGTCCTTCTTTCAGGGCAAGCCGGTGGACCACGGCTTTTTGTCCCCGTTGTCCATGCTGGGCGACGAGCGCGGCCCCTGGCCGGGCCAGGTCGTGCCGCTGCAAGTGGGCGTGCTGCAACTGCCCGTGCCCAGTGCCAAACGCATGTGGAAGCTGGGTCAGGCGCTGCGCCGCGCCATTGAGAGCTACCCCGAAGACCTGAACGTGGCCATCATGGCCACGGGCGGCTTGTCGCACCAGGTGCATGGCGAGCGTGCGGGCTTCCTCAACGAAGCCTGGGACAACGAATTCCTTGATCTGCTCGAAAAAGCCCCTGAGCAGCTGGTGAACATGCGCATCGCCGAGTACGCGGCCAAGGGCGGCATGGAAGGCGCCGAGGTCATCATGTGGCTCATCATGCGCGGGGCGCTGTCCCATCAGGTCCAGCTGGTGCACAAACAGACCTACGCACCCTCCATGACCAACATCGCCACGCTGGTGTTTGAAGACCTGGGCGGCGAGCCCGATGCCGCAGCAGTCCAGGCGCACCGCCAGCACATCGATCATGAGCTCGAAGGCGCAGGCGCTTTGCAAGGCACCTACCCCTTCACCCATGCCCGCAGCCACGCCAACCTGCGCATCAACCGCTTTTTGCATGGCTTGACCCGGCCCGAGCACCGCGCCCGTTTTGTGAGCGACTTTGAGGCATTGGCCAGCGAACACGGCCTGAGCGAAGAAGAAAAAGACCTGATCCGGGGCCGAAAGTGGATCGAGATGATCCGCCGTGGCGTGATCTTCTTCGTGCTCGAAAAAATGGCGGCGGTTTTGGGGGTGTCCAATCCCGAGGTCTATGCCGCTTTCAGAGGTGAGACCATCGAGCAGTTCCAGGCCACCCGCAAGGTGTCCATGCGCTATTCGGTGGCGGGGGGCGATAAAGTCAAAGCCATGGACAAAGCCACCTGACCCGCCCACGGGCTGTTGCGTCGCCAAGGCTACTGTTGTCAGGTAATCCCTGATGGCGATTCACAGACCCATCACGCAAGATGCGAGAAGACATCGGTTCAACACAAGGGCGGTACGCCGCCCGCACAAACAGGAGACAAGCATGAAAGCATTTTTGAAATCCGCGCTGATCAGCGCACTGTTCGCATCGGCCTGCGTGCAGGCCCAGACGGTCAAGATCGTTGGCCTGGTCGAGCTGACCGGCACCGGCGCCACCTCGGGCACCAACTTTGACAACGGCATGAAGTTGGCCGTCAAAGAGATCAACGCCGCAGGCGGCATTTTGGGGCGCAAGATCGACTACACCTCCAGCGACACCCAGTCCAACCCCGGTGTGGCCAAGGGCCTGGCCGAAAAAGCCGCCGACGATGGCGCCTATGTGGTCATGGGCCCGGTGTTTTCGGGCTCCATTTTGGTGAGCATGGCGGCCACGCGCCGCGCCGAGATCCCCAACTTCACCGGTGGTGAAGCGGCGGCCATCACGCAGCAGGGCAACCCCTATGTGTTCCGCACCTCGTTCACCCAGTCCACCGCCATGCCCAAGATCGCGGGCTACATCAAGGACACCGTCAAGGCCAAAGTGGTCGATGTGATTTATGTGAACAACGACTTTGGCAAAGGCGGCCGCGACCTCATCAACAAGGCCCTCGAAGCCCGTGGCATCAAGGTCGGTGCCGACGTGTCCACCGAACCCGGTCAGGTGGACTTCAGCAGCGCGGTCATCAAGGTCAAACAATCCAACGGCGATGCTGTGTTTGTGTATTCCAACGAAGAAGAGTCGGCCCGCCTGCTGCGCGAACTCAAAAAGCAGGGCTACAACAAACCCGTGATCGGTGAGACGGTGCTGACCAGCCAGAAAGTGATCGAGCTGGCCGGCGACGCGGCCAACGGCGCTGTGGCCCATGTGGGCCTGACGGCAGACGCACCGCAAGCCACTGTCAAGAAGTTTGATGAGGCCTACCAGCGCGAGTTCAAGTCACGCACCGACCACAACGGCCTCAAGGGCTACATCGGCATCTACACCGTCAAGGCTGTGACCGAGAAAATCGGCAAGTTCGACTCGAAGGCCTTTGCTGCCGCCATGAAAAACATCAGCCTTTCGGCCAAAACCACCCCCGGCTTGCTGCTGGATGTCAGCTATGACACCAATGGCGATCTGGACCGCGAAAGCTACATGACCAAAGTGGTGGGTGGCAAACAGGTCGTGACCGACATCCTGCCGCCCGTCAACAAGAAGTAAACCGTCAATCACACATCCATGGACCACACGAAGTTCAAACTGGCCGGGGTGATGGGCTTTCCCATCCTCCAGTCGCGCTCCCCCATCTTGCACAACCACTGGCTGGCCCACTACGGCCTGAAGGGCGCTTACGGTCACTTTCAGGTCGAGCCTCAAAACCTGGAAGCGGCCATCCGTGGCCTGTCTGCTCTGGGCCTGGCAGGTTGCAACATCTCGTTGCCGCACAAGGTGGAGGCGCTCAAGCTCATGGACGTGGTGGACCCGGTGGCCCAGCGCATGGGCGCGATCAACTGCATCGTGGTGCA
>JBEEJQ010000204.1:0-4168 GCA_041169105.1 Pseudomonadota bacterium
GGGGCGGCTGTCCACAGAGCAACGCGAGGCCATCGAGCAAGCCGCAGCGCTGCACCGACAGTCTTGAGCAGGTGCATCATGTCAGTTGTAGGTCGGTGGCTTCAGCCCCGACATGTCGCCTATGCCCAAGCTCGCCATGTCGGGGCTGAAGCCACCGACCTACGGGGTGACGGTGCAACAAATTCAAACTTCAGCGCGTCGAATCCATAAAGAAGCACCTGGACACTGAGCCGTGTGTCGCTCAGCCCAGCACCTGCGTCGTCAGCCGGGCGTACAGCGGAATGCCCAACAAAATGTTGAAGGGGAACGTCAACCCCAAAGACAGGCCCACGTACAAGGACGGGTTGGCCTCGGGGATGGCGTAGCGCAGCACGGCGGGCACCGCGATGTAAGACGCACTGGCGGCCAGCACCATGAGCAGCACCGCATCGCCCACCGGCACAGCCAGAAGCCAGCACAAACCCAGCGCCACAGCCGCATGGCACAGCGGGGCCAGCAGGCCATAGGCCACCAGCCACACCGACTGCCCGCGCAGGCCAGGCAGGTTGCGGGCGGCCATCAGACCCATGTCGAGCAAGAAAAAGGACAACATGCCTTTGAACAGGTCCACCGAAAAAGGTTGCATGGCAGCCCGGCCGGACTCGCCACTGAAGATGCCAATCAGCATGGCGCCCAAGAGCAGCAGTTGCGCCCCGTCGGTGAAGGACTCGTGCAGGATCTTGCCCATCGAGACATGGCTGGTGGCGGGCTTGGCATGCGCCGCATATCCAGGCTCGGCCTGCTTGCGCAAGCGGTTGGCCATCAGCACCGCAAAGATGATGGCCGGTGACTCCATCAAGGCCATGGCGGCGGCCATGTGCCCGCCATAGCTCAGGCCGTGGCTTTCGAGGTGGTTCATGGCCGTGATGAAGGTCACGGCACTGACCGAGCCATAAGTGGCCGCCAAGGCCGCGGCATCAAAGCCGCCCAAGAACCGGCGCAGCACGGTGTAGCTCACCCAGGGCACGACCATGGCCAGTCCCACCGCCAGACTCAGGCTGATGGCGACCTGGGCCGTCAGGCCCGACTGGGCCAGGGCAAAGCCACCTTTGAGACCCAAGGCCATGAGCAGGTACAGCGATAAAAAGCGGGAAATGGCGGGGGGAATTTCCAGATTGGATTTGACCAGTCCGGCAAACACACCGAACACAAAAAACAAAATCGCGGGATCAACAAGGGCGGGCATGGGACGTTCTCATGGTTTGTATTGCCTGGGATTTTGGCTAAATAAAACCATCACGTAAAATCGATTTTTAAGCACACAAACATCAGCAAAAGTCTATGAACATCACTTTCCGTCAATTGCGCCTGTTTCTGGCCACGGCGGAAACAGGCAGCGTGAGCGCCGCCGCTCGCGCCCTGCATGTGACGCAGCCCACCGCCTCAATGCAATTGCGCGAGATCACCGAGTCGGTGGGCATGCCGCTGTACGACATCATTGGGCGCAAGTTGTACCTGACCGATGCTGGGCAAGCGCTGGCCCAGACGGCGCGCCAGATCGTGGACGAGTGGGAACGCTTTGAGCAGCGCATCCATGCCATGCAGGGCCTCACACAAGGCCGCCTGCGCGTGGCGGTGGTCAGCACCGCCAAATACTTTGTGCCGCGCTTGCTGGGGCGCTTTTGCGAGAGCCATCCGCACATCGACATTTCGCTCGAAGTGCTCAACCGCGATGGCGTGGTGCAGCGCTTGCGGGACAACCGCGATGACCTGTATGTGATGAGCATGCCCCCCGACGACATGGCGCTGGAGGACCAGGTGTTTCTGGCCAACCCCTTGGTGCTGATTGCGCCCAAGGGGCATCCTCTGTCGAGTCGCAAGCGCTTGACGTTGAGCGCACTGCAAGGCGAGCGTTTTTTGCTGCGCGAAGAAGGCTCAGGCACACGCCTGGCGACCGATCGTTTTTTTGAATCGCAGAATTTCGACCCCGCGTCACGGCTGGAACTCGGCAGCAACGAAGCCATCAAGGAAGCTGTCGCCGGGCATTTGGGGGTGGCCGTGATTTCACGGCACGCGCTCAAGAAAGCCGAGCTGACCAAAGACCTCTTCGTTCTGCCAGTCAGCGGTACCCCGATCCCGTCGCAATGGCACCTGGTGTACCCCAAAGCACGGCAGATCTCGCCCATCGCTGCGGTCTTCCGCACCCACTTGATGCAAGAAGCCCGGCGCTGGGCTCAAGACTGAACAAGGCTCATCGACCCGATGCTTTGAGAAGGCTGTCTTTGAGGCTTTTCATATTGGCCTGCAAAGGTGCAAATGGCCCATATTTGTGCTGATCGGCAGATGCGCCGTCCACATATGGCGGAAAGGCTGCATCCACGGGCTTGTTCCAGCGCGCAGGAAAATCGCGCTCGGTGTGCGCCTTGAGTGGGCGTGAATGGCTCAGCATGAAGGCGGCCACATCGTAAGCCACATCATCGCTCAGCTGCGGTTGTCCATGAGACGTCCCCAAAGGCATATTGGTCTTGATGAAAGCCGAGGCAAACAACAAGCGGCTCATGCCCGCGCCATGGTTGAAGGAGTCTTTGCCCCACAAAGACGGAAAGGTGTAGCCACTGGCACTTCCTGGCGTGCCCGCACGCAGGCCTGCACCTTCGGCACCATGACAACTTGCACATTTTTCCTGATACACCTTGGCACCGACAGCCGTGTCTGCACGGCGGTCAGGCGCTTTGAATGGGGGCAATCCCTGGCCGTCAACCTTGCCGCCAACAGGCACATCTCTGGACAAAAAGTGCATGTAACTCATGAAGGCTTTCATCTCGCGACTATCCAGCGGAATGGGCTTGCCCGCCATGCTGCGTTCCATGCAACCATTGATGCGCTCTTCAACCGTGCTGACTTCGTCTTCACGTGCACGGTATTGCGGGAATGTGGCGTGAACACCCACCCATGGCATGGCAAATTTCTTGGTGGCCGACTCCTGATGGCAAGACGCACAGGCGAGGTTATTGCCCGCGTACCGCATCTTCGAATTCTTGACCTCGGGACCTATGTGGGCAAAAGTGCGGTCGGTCAATTCCTTGCCGTATTTCACCAATTTCCCGTAATGGTCATCAGGGAGCTTGGAGACATCGTAGGCCTCCGATGGCTTGATCTGAAATCCAGCGCTTCCTGATGCAGGCGACTGGGCATGCGCTGCAGCCAGGAGGCAAGTCGACAAGGTGGCAACAATCAGGCGAGGGGTCAACATTCAAGGTCCTTTCAATACGTTGAGTCCAATGTATTGAAGACTTTTCTCAGCCCGTTGCGAAAAATCAATTGCGAGACGTCAACACTCAAAAACCACCCTGCGGCAAGTCAAACATTGATCTACCGCAAATGCCGCAATTTGATGAAAGCCAAGGCGGCCATGACTGCGTCGTTGACCGGGTCATGTGCTGCGCGCATGGGTAGCCCCAGGTCTTGCATCATGGTGACCAGGCGCAGGTCGATCTCGGGCGGTGACTGGCGCTGGTGCGCGGGCAGCTGGCGCATCTTGTGCGCATGGTACAGCGCCGAGACTTCGATCTTGGCTTGCGGCAATCCAAAGCCCAGCAAGGGAAACACCACACGGTTGAGCATGGCCACATCAAACTCCAGGTAGTAGCCCACCAACGGCCTCGACCCGATGAAATGCAGCAAGCGTTTGACGGCATCGTCGACCGGCAGTCCCCGGGCCACATCCATTTGGCGCAAGCGGTGGATGCGGATGCTTTGTGCAGACACCCGGCCCTGCGGCCGAACCAGGACTTCAAAACGTTCGCTGGCCAGGATGCGATCGCCCACGATACGCACTGCACCGATGGACACGATTTCGTCGGTTCCGACTTTGAGGCCGGTGGTTTCGCAGTCGAGCGAGACCCATTCGCCTGGTGGCGCGGCATCGAGCACAAAGGCGAACTCGGGCAGCGCCAGGTGGTAGCGCAACCATCGCTCACGCACGGTGCGCCACAGGGCTTGCAGGGGCGAAAACATCACAACACGTCCAGCCTGAAGTGCTGATGCACGAAGGCCTTGAACTGCCGCACCACGGCCAGCGCATCCTTGAGCAAATCCCGCTCCAGCGTGCTCAGCTGTGACACGTTCACTGTGCCGCTGACCGGCACCTCAAGGTCCAGCTCGCCCAGACCGGCCTGCAATTTGAGCC
>JBEEJQ010000205.1:0-4099 GCA_041169105.1 Pseudomonadota bacterium
TGCTGGGCCATCAGGCGAAGCGGTGACGTGAAGTCGGACTGGAGTTGGTAGGCCTGGTACAGCATGTCGGACTTTGTTGGAGGAGGTGCTTGACCTCACGCAAGTTGCGGGCCAGATGTGGTGCACTGCCATGGTGCTGAACAGCGCTGCAGATTTGGCACGGCCCTTGCGTCATCGGCTGACACAGGAGAACCCCATGACGAAAACTGTCCTCACCATCAGCAGCAAGAACTACGGTGCCTGGGCCTTGCGCGGCTGGCTCATGGCCAAGCTGGTCAAGCTCGACTTCGAGGAGCACACCATCTCGCCGGATGATCCGAACATGAAAGCCGAGATGCTGCTTCTGTCGGCCTCGATGCGGGTGCCCGCTTTGGCGCACAACGGCATTCATGTTTGGGACACGTTGGCCATTGGCGAGTACTTGCACGAGATCAAGCCGCGAGCCGGTTTGCTACCGGCTGAGTTGGAGGCCCGCACCCACTGTCGCGCCATTTGTGGCGAGATGCATTCGGGCTTCACCGCCTTGCGCGCATCTTTGCCCATGAACATCAAGGCGCACTTTGCGGGCTTCAAGCTGTGGTCGCGTGCGCAAAGCGACATCGACCGCATTGTGAGCATTTGGCATGAGTGTTTGGGGACTTATGGTGGCCCTTATTTGTTTGGCAAAAAGCCTTGTCTGGCCGACGCCATGTTTGCACCGGTGGTGACGCGTTTTCTGACCTACGATGTGGCGCTTGACGAGGCCTGTCAGGCCTACTGCCAAACCATCATGGCCTTGCCTGCCATGCAGGAGTGGGTGGCTGCAGCGCAGGGCGAGCCCGATGAAATCGACGAGCTTGACGCCGAGTTTTGAGATGGCTTTGAGCGCCATTCAGGCCCGCACGCAGCGGGCCTGAATGCATCAATTCCAGGGCGTGGGAGCCGGGATCTCGCACACGGGATCGACCTCGATGGTTTTGAAGTCCGCAGGCGAGACGATCTCCAGGTATTCCATGTCGGGCGAGTAGTCGAACAGGTAGTGGCGAATGCCCGGGCGCTGGTGCACGCAGTCGCCGGCCTCGACCAGTGTGACTTTGTCTTCGTACATGAATTTGGCCCAGCCCTTGACCATGATCACGATCTGGAAGTCCGCCTCATGGCGATGCCAGCCGGTGCCTTTTTCGGGGGCCATATTGGCCTTGACCAGGTGGGCGATCACCTGGCCGTGGGTGGCTTCGGCGATGCCTAAATCGCGGTACAGAAAGAAATCACGCAGACCGCCGCTGACATAGTCTTTGTCGGCGGGTTTGACGTGGGAGAACAGGGTTTCGGTTTTGTCCAGCATGCGGTACTCCTTGGGTGCGAGGCCAAGAGGCCTCCCTGGAGTCATTGCAAACCGTGTGCCAGCCTTTTCGCCGCGTCAGCAGGCTTTGGGCGCATGGTGATGGTGCATGGTGCGTTCCTGTGCACGACTGTGGCCGTGATGCCTCCAGGTCGGGGCATGCCGGGCTTGCGTTCAGTGATCAAACGTCATGCTGACACGGCCCAGCGCGCCATAGTCGGCCACAACGGTGTCGCCTGGTTCGATGGCCAGCGGCACCATGCAGGTGCCGGTGGTGACCACCTGGCCTTGTTGCAAGGTGATGCCCAGTCTGGACAGCTGGTTGGCCAGCCAGGTCAGGGCGATGCGTGGATCGCCCAGCACATTGCCGCCCGTGCCTTCGCGGCTGTAGCGCGTCTGCGCATCGTGCGCCACATGGGCTTGCACGGCGTAGGTGCTCAAGTCCAGTTCGCGCCACAGATCGGGGGCGGCGGGGCCTTGCACAAAGTGCCGGGCGCAGGCGTTGTCGGCCAGCAGTTGGGCTTCGCCTGCTGCGGTGAAAGGTGCCATGCGGGAGTCCGGCACTTCGATGGCCGGGTGCAGGGTGGCCACTGCGGCCATGACTTGTTCGGGGGTGTAAGCGGCTGCTTGCGGCGGCAGGTCTTGCCCCATGACAAAAGCGAACTCGGGCTCGGCCACCCGCATGCGGTTGCCTGCGGAGGGGACCGTGGCCCCGCTGTCAAACACCTGACCCGACAGCAAACGCCCCGCCAAAGGGCCGCTGACGTTGATGTGGGCCTGGCCGTTGGTGCTGGTGGCGGCGATTTTCCAGCCCACCACGGAGCGACCCGACACGACCGGCAGTTGGGCCTGTGCGGCATAGCCTTCCTCAGCGGTGGTCGGGCGGCAGGCTTCGGGCAATGCGGTCAGCACTTGGCCGGTTTGCCAGTGTGACCAAATCAGCTGGGCGGCGTGCTCGTAAGGCTGGGTAGGCGGCTGGGGTGAGGTGTTGGGGTTGTGCATGGGCAGATTGTTCGTCAACTTGAGAGCCTCAGCAAATTTTGTGTATAATTTTTGGCTTGACGCCGCAAGTCGTCTGCTAAAAACTTCTAGTTTTGAAGCATCTGGTTTTTCGGTGGTATAGCTCAGCTGGTTAGAGCGCAGCATTCATAATGCTGATGTCCCAGGTTCAAATCCCGGTACCACCACCAAATACAAAGCCCGCAGTCGCAAGTCTGCGGGCTTTTTGGTTTTTTACATCCAAGACGGAGACCGCTCATGACGACTGCAGAAAATCAAAACACCCGCGAAGCACGACTGGTGCCTTTCCAGGACGACAACGGCTTTCACCTGTGCATTGGATTCATCAAAGAAGTTCAGGATGACGGGCGTGTGGTGTTTGAAGATCAGGGCAACATCGCGATCAGCTATGGCGCTTATGAAATTGCCATCCAGGACCTGGAAATTTGCCTGTCCCAGGCCAAGAGTTTGCTGCAAGCGCGCAAGCAAGCTTTGGCGGACGAAGCCGATGCGCAAAAGCAGGACTGAGCACTGACAGGCCCCGCAGGGGCAACAAAAAGCCCACGCGCTTGTGCGCGTGGGCTTTTTGTTGGGCTCAATGACTCAGCCGTTCACAAAATTCGGCGCACGCTTGTTCAGGAAAGCGTCCATGCCTTCTTTTTGGTCGGCAGTGGCAAACAGGCCGTGGAAGATGCGGCGCTCAAACATCACGCCATCCGACAGGCCGCTTTCAAAAGCACGGTTGACGCTTTCTTTGGCGGCCATGGTGGCCAGCTGGCCGTAGCCGCAGATCATCAGCGCTGCGCCCAAGGCTTCGTCCATCAGCTTGTCCAGCGGCACCACGCGGCTGACCAGTCCGCCGCGTTCGGCTTCGGCGGCGTCCATCATGCGGCCGGTCAGCACCAGGTCCATGGCTTTGGATTTGCCCATGGCTCGGGGCAAGCGCTGCGTGCCGCCTGCGCCGGGGATGATGCCGATCTTGATTTCAGGCTGACCGAATTTGGCGTTGTCGGCGGCGATGATGAAGTCGCACATCATGGCCAATTCGCACCCGCCACCCAGCGCAAAACCGGCCACTGCGGCGATCACGGGCTTGCGGATGGTGCGGATGGTTTCCCAGTTGCGGGTGATGAAGTCGTTTTTGTAGACCTCGTGGAAGTTGTACTTGGCCATGGCGGCGATGTCGGCACCCGCAGCAAAGGCTTTTTCGCTGCCGGTGATGACCATGCAGCCAATGGCTTCATCGGCGTCAAAGGCTTTGAGCGCAGCGCCCAGCTCGTCCATGAGGGGGCCGTTCAGGGCGTTGAGCGCCTTGGGGCGGTTCAAGGTGATGATGCCGACTTTGCCGCCTTCGGTGCGGACTTCGATGTTCTCGTAGCTCAAGGACTTCTCCAAAAGGGGGGTGAAATTCAAGAACCACTATAACCAAGACGCCTGCCGCCAGGCTGTCAATCAAAGCGCAGGAAAATTCTGGAACTAGGGGAAAACATTAACCAACCGATCGGTCGGTTAATGGTAGATTCGCAAGCTGAGGAGAAATTCCATGACCGAATCCGTGACCCCCACTGTCCTGTACGAAGAGCGCGGCGCTGTCGCCCTGATCACCTTCAACCGGCCCACAGCGCTCAACAGCTTCACCCGCCAGATGCACCACGACCTGTGGGCGGCGCTGGACCAGGCCGAAGCCAACCCCGCCATCCGCGCCGCCGTCATCACGGGCGCAGGGCGTGGCTTCTGCGCAGGGGCCGATTTGTCGGACTTCGATTTCACCCCGGGCCC
>JBEEJQ010000206.1:0-4098 GCA_041169105.1 Pseudomonadota bacterium
AGTTGTCCACCATGAGCAATTTGATTTTCTGTGTCATGGCGTTCACTCCAAACCTTCTTCGACCAACTCACTGGCACGCAGCAAGGCACGCGCCTTGTGCTCGGTTTCGCGCCACTCCATTTCGGGCACCGAGTCGGCCACCACACCTGCGGCCGCCTGCACATACAGCGTTTGGTCTTTGATGACCGCCGTGCGAATCGCGATGGCCACGTCCATGTCGCCCGCATAGCTGATGTAGCCACAGGCACCGCCATATAGGCCGCGCTTGACGGGCTCGAGCTGGTCAATCAACTCCATCGCATGCACTTTGGGTGCGCCCGTCAAGGTGCCCGCAGGGAAGGTGGCCTTGAGCACGTCCATATTGGTCATGCCTTCGTTGAGCAAGCCTTCCACATTGCTCACGATGTGCATCACGTGGCTGTAACGCTCCACCACGAAGGCCTCTGTGACTTTGACGGAACCAATTTTGGCGATGCGCCCGATGTCGTTGCGGGCCAGATCGATCAGCATCACGTGCTCAGCACGCTCCTTCGGGTCGTTGATCAGTTCTTGTTCGGCCGCCTTGTCTTTTTCGGGCGTTGCGCCGCGTGGGCGTGTGCCCGCCAGCGGACGGATGATGACCTTGGCCCCCTCTTCTGTTTGCTCTTGGCGCACCAAAATTTCGGGACTGGCCCCCACCACATGAAAATCACCCAGGTTGTAGAAGTACATGTAGGGGCTGGGGTTGAGTGAGCGCAGCGCACGGTAGAGCGACAAGGGGCTCTCGGTGTAGCGCTTCTTGATGCGTTGACCGACCTGCACCTGCATGAAGTCACCCGCAGCGATCAGCTCCTTGGCCTTTTCAACAGCGGCAATGTAATCGGCCTTGGCGAAATCTCGCTCGGCAGGATGCGACTCGCTGGCCTTGACCACGGGGGCGCTCACCGAATACTTGAGCTGCTCTTTCAGGTCACGTAAGCGCTTTTTGGCACCCGCATAGGCCTCGGGCTGCGCGGGGTCCGCATACACAATCAGGTAAAGCTTGCCCGACAGGTTGTCGATCACCGCCAGCTCTTCGCACTGCAGCAACATGATGTCGGGCGTGCCCAGCGTGTCGGGCGGGCAAGATTGCTCGAGCTTTTTCTCGATGTAGCGCACCGCGTCGTAGCCAAAGTACCCCGCCAAACCGCCGCAAAAACGCGGCAAGCCTGGGCGCAAGGCCACTTTGAATCGCTTTTGGTATTGCTCGATGAAATCCAGCGGATTGCCGGATGCGGTCTCGATGACCGCGCCATCGCGCACCACCTCGGTTTTGGCCAGATCGCCAAAGCCACTGGCGCGAATGAAGCTGCGGGCCGGCAGACCGATGAAGCTGTAGCGCCCAAAGCGCTCGCCACCGACCACCGACTCCAGCAAGAAGCTGTATTTGCCGTTGTCCTTGGTGTGCGCCAGTTTCAGATACAGCGACAAAGGGGTTTCCAGGTCCGCAAAGGCCTCCAGCATGAGCGGGATGCGGTTGTAGCCTTGGCTGGCCAGGCTTTTGAATTCAAGTTCGGTGATCACGGGCAAGAGCCTCCAACAGCTCGGCAACCTCAGCAGAGGATGCATTTCATTCATCCAAATGCCCAGCCAATGCTGGGCGCGGGTGGCGGCGGGGGCCGCACGGTTCAGGCGATGTCAGGCTGGCTGACGCCAGGGCCAGGCTCCCCGGCCTTCCGCTTGGGAATGGCTCGGCAGGCAGGCTGCACAGGAGTGGCTAGGGATGATGAACATGATGAAGACAAGTGTAGCAAAGCCCACCGGGCATTTTCTGACTCAGCCTTGGCGGGTTCGCAGCCACAGCGGCAAGTGGGCCAAAGAATCCAGCCAAGCTGCCGCAGGTGTGGCCTGTACGGGTTGCCCATGGTTGTAGCCGTAGGTCACCAGGACCACCGGACAACCCGCGGCGTGGGCAGCCTGCGCATCGTTGCTGGAATCCCCCACCATCAGGGTGTTGCCCACCTCGGCGCCAAGCGCTTCGCAGGTCTTGAGGATGGGCAAAGGGTCCGGTTTTTTGCGCTCGAAGCTGTCACCACCAAACACCTGCGTGAAAAAGCCGTCAAGACCTTTGGCTGCCAGCAATGGCCTGGCAAACGACAAAGGCTTGTTGGTCAGGCAAGCCAACGTCACGCCGGCCTGTGTCAGAGCCCCCAAAGCCTCCAGCACGCCAGGGTAGACCTCAGAATGCTGGCCATTGCAGCGCAGATAATGGTGCTGGTAACGCTGCCAAGCGGGCTCGTACAGCGCATCCACCGTCACACAGGCGCTCGCGCCCGCCTCGGGCAAGGCCAGCTGATGGGCCAGCACGGAGCGGATCAGGTGCTCCGAGCCTTTGCCCACGGTGCGCTCGACCAAGGGCCGTGTCACGGGCGGCAAATCCAGGTCAGCCAATGTGCGGTTGAGGGCGACTTCAAAGTCGCCCAGCGTGTCCACCATCGTACCGTCCAGATCGATGATGGCCGCTTGGATCGTCGACAGCATCAGCCCAACGCCACACGCATTTGATCGATCACGCCTTTGTAATCGGGTTTACCGAAAATGGCGCTGCCCGCCACAAAGGTGTCGGCACCGGCATCGGCCACACGTCGGATGTTGTCGGCCTTGATGCCGCCATCCACTTCGAGGCGAATGTCCTTGCCGCTGGCATCGATCAGTTTGCGGGCCTGCTCAATCTTGCGCAAGGCCGAATCGATGAAGCTTTGGCCACCAAAGCCCGGGTTGACACTCATGATCAGGATCAAATCGATCTCGTCAATCGTCCATTCCAGCACGTCCAAAGGCTCTGCCGGATTGAACACCAGGCCCGCTTTCACGCCCTTGCTCTTGATCGCCTGAATGCTGCGGTGCACATGCGCACTCGCGTCAGGATGGAAGCTGATCAGGTCGGCACCCGCTTCGGCAAAGGAGGCGGCCAGTGCATCGACCGGCGAAATCATCAAATGCACATCGATCGGCACTGCCACGCCCGCTGCGGTTTGGGCATGCGGCTTCAAAGCTTGGCAAATCATGGGACCAAAGGTCAGGTTCGGCACGTAATGGTTGTCCATCACATCAAAGTGGATCCAGTCAGCACCGGCGTCAATGACGCGCTTGACTTCCTCGCCAAGACGGGCGAAATCAGCCGAGAGGATGGAAGGGGCAATTCGGTAAGTGGTCGTCATCTTTGGATTGTCGCAGTTAACATGGGTTTATGTCCGCCTACGCCATCCAAATTGATGTCTCGCCCCAATACGTGCCTGAACAAAGCGATCCTTTGCACGATGTGTTCGCCTTTGCTTACACGGTCACCGTGACCAACACGGGCACCATCCCCGCGCAATTGATCTCACGTCACTGGATCATTCAAAACGATCGCGGTCACACCGAGGAAGTCAAGGGCCTGGGGGTGGTGGGCCAGCAGCCGCTGTTACCCCCTGGCGCATCGTTCCAGTACACCAGCGGCTGCCGCTTGCAAACTTCCAGCGGCACGATGCACGGCAGTTTTTTCTTTGTGGCCGAGGATGGCCATCGCTTCGATGTGCCAATTGACACCTTTGTGTTGGAAACCTCTGGCCCGGGTGCTCCAGGCCGCACTTTGCACTGAGCGCGGGCTGGAGGCCTTGCGCTTGCGGTTAAGCTTGCGCCATGGGTGAATTTGACCTGATTGAACGCTATTTCAAGCGCCCCACACGGCAGGCCGATGTGGGCATCGGCGACGACTGCGCCATCTGGACGCCTGCAGCGGGGCACCAATTGGCCATTTCGACCGACATGCTCGTTGAAGGCCGTCATTTCCTGTCCACCGTGGATCCTGCACGTTTGGGGCACAAGGCACTGGCCGTGAACCTGAGTGATTTGGCCGCTTGCGGTGCCACCCCAAAAGTGTTCCTGCTGTCCCTGTCCTTGCCGCGTGCCGATGAAGCATGGCTGGCGGGGTTTTCACAGGGTTTGCTGGCACTGGCCGATGTGCATGACTGCGAATTGATTGGGGGCGACACCACACAGGGCCCGCTCAACATATCGATCACCGTGATGGGGGAGGTGCCTCGCAGTCAAGCCATTTTGCGCTCCGGTGCTCAAGTGGGCGATGACCTGTATGTG
>JBEEJQ010000207.1:0-4095 GCA_041169105.1 Pseudomonadota bacterium
TGAGCAGGTCTTGCGCCACCCATTCGCGCAAGGGGGCGTAGCCTTCGCTCGCTGCGTATTGCAAGGCGGCCTTGCCGTCATCTTTGAGCACGCGCTCGCTGGCTTCGCGCATGGCGTCGATCGGAAAGGTCAGCGGAGAAGGCAGGCCACCTGCAAAACTGATGATGCCTGGCTGTTCAGTGACTTTGAGGATCTCGCGGATCACCGAAGGGTTCATCTTTTGGGCGCGTTGTGCCAGGGTCCAGTTCATGTCAGGGGTCCTTGAAGTCGAATTTTTATTTGCTTGTGGGGTTGGCCATGCGGCGTCCCATGAAAACCGTCAGCACCACCAGAGCGGCAAAGCCCAGGGTCATGACATCCAGCGATTCTCCCAGCAAAGGCACGGCGGCCAGGATGCTGATGAAAGGTTGAAACAATTGGGTTTGGCTGACCCGCAAGGGGCCGCCCAAAGACAGGCCGCGAAACCAAGCGAAAAAGCCTGCCCACATGGAAAACACCCCCACATAAAGCAGGGCCAGCCACGATGATGCCGCAACCGGTTGTGCTGGCCATGTCAACCAGGTGCCAGGCAAGGTGATGGGCAAAGCCATCACACACACCCAGCTGATGACTTTTTCCGAGCCCAGGCTCGGTGTGATTTTGGCACCTGCCACGTAGCCCAAGGAGGCCGCCACCACCGCACCGATCAGCAAGCCATCGGTCCAGCTGAGACCCAAACCGTGCCCTGCTTGGTGCGCCCGCAGCAGGCTGTAGAGCGCCACCAGAGCGCTGCCCAGGCATGCAAAGACCCAAAACCCCAGGCGTGCCCGCTGGTGCATGAGCCATGCGGCCGCAGCTGCAGTGGCCAGTGGCAGCAAAGCGGTGATGACCGCTGCATGGCTGGCGCTCACGTGGCGCAGCGCCCAACCCAGCAGCAAGGGGTAGCCCACCACGTTGCCGGCCAAAGACAAGACCAAAGGGCCTCGCTCTTGCGCATGCGGCAGTCGTGCCCGAGAGAAGTACAAATACGCAGCCGACAGGACACCGGCCAGCGCCGCTCGCCCCCAGGTGACAAACCAGGGTGATAACTGCGGTGCATCGCTGGTGCCGGTGGCCAAGCGGGTCATGGGCAATGTGAGGGCAAAGATGAACACGCCGAGCAAGCCCAGCCACAAGCCTTTGTTTTCTGGCTTCATGCGCTGGCGCTCCACAAGCCTTGCAGAATCCAGAGGGCGGTGCCCACCAAAGCGCTGGCCATGCAGCGGTTGAACATCAGCAGGCGGCGACCGTGCGCCAGCCAATGACGCAGCATGGAGCCGACCAAGGCATAGCTCAGGTTGCTGAAGAAGCCATACGCCACCATGATGGGCAGCAAGGTGAAGGTCCGTGCGGCAGCATCTTCGCGACCTGCGACCCAACCGGCCACGATGGCCAACGCCAGCATCCAGGCTTTGATGTTGAGAAATTGCAGCCCCACCCCTTGCATGAAGCCCACTTGCAGCTGGGCACTGTCCGCTTGCATCAGACTGCCGCTGCCCCACAGACGGGTGGCCAACCAAACCAGATAGGCCGTGCCCAGCAAAACGATGGCCCAGCGGATCGGGGGGAAAGCCACCACCAAGCCACCCAAGCCCGTGGCACACAGCATGAACAACAGGCCCCAGCCCACCGGAACCGCACACACAAACCGCATGGCTCGGCGCAGGCCGTGGTTGGCGGCCATGGCGGTTGACAAGGTGGTGTTGGGCCCCGGCGTGAAGCTGCTCACGGTGGCGAGCACCAACAGGGCACTGAGTTCAGCGGAGGTCATGGTGTGTGGTGTGTCAACGGGCGCTGAGGATTTCCCAGCGCTCGAGGGCGTTCATCAACAAGTCGTCGATTTCGGCATCGCGCTTGAACAGCTGCTGCGCCAAACCTGCATCGCGCTGGTAGATGCTGCCGTCGGCCAGTTGTCTGCGGGCCTCAGCCTGCTCTTTTTCGAGCGATTCAATCAGTGCGGGTAAGCCATCCAGTTCGCGCTGCTCTTTGTAGCTGAGCTTGCGGACAGTGGTCGCATGCGTTGGGGCAGCAACAGCGGCGGCGACTGTTGGTGCGCTTGCAGGTGTGGCTGCTGCCTGCTTTTGCGCAGCTTGGGCGGCAATGGCCTGAGCGCGTTGTGACTGGGTCAACCAGTCTTGCACCGAGCCTTCGTATTCGCGCCAGAAGCCCGGTTGGTTCGGTGCGCTTTCGCAGGCGATGATGCCGGTGACCACGTTGTCCATGAAGGCGCGGTCGTGGCTGACCAGGAACACGGTGCCCTCGTAGGTTTGCAGCAGCTCTTCGAGCAGCTCCAGAGTTTCGATGTCCAGGTCGTTGGTCGGTTCGTCCAGCACCAAGACGTTGGCTGGGCGTGCAAACAAGCGGGCCAAGAGCAGGCGGTTGCGTTCGCCGCCGGACAGTGAGCGCACGGGCGATGTGGCCCGCGCAGGCGAGAACAGAAAATCGCCCAGATAGCTTTTCACGTGCTGGCGCTTGTTGCCGATCTCGATCCACTCGCTACCGGGGCTGATGAAGTCTTCCAGCGTCGCGTCCAGGTCCAGTGCATCGCGCATCTGGTCAAAGTAAGCCACTTCGAGCTTGGTACCTCGGCGCACTTCACCGCTGTCGGCTTCGAGTTCGCCCAAGATCAGTTTGAGCAAGGTGGTCTTGCCTGCGCCGTTGGGGCCGAGCAAGCCGATCTTGTCGCCGCGCAGCAAGGTGCCGGTGAAGTTCTGAATGATGGTGCGCACCGAGCCATCGGGCTGCGCGAAGCTTTTGCTCACCTCGGTCAGCTCGGCCACCAGCTTGCCGCTGGGCACGCCTGAGGCGACTTCCATCTTCACATTGCCGACCTTCTCGCGGCGTGCGGCGCGTTCACTGCGCAAGTTCTGAAGCCGGCTGATGCGGCTTTGACTGCGGGTGCGACGCGCTTCCACGCCCTTGCGGATCCAGATTTCCTCCTGGGCCAGCAGCTTGTCGGCTTTGGCCTGGATCACGGCTTCTTGGGCCAGCTGCTCTTCTTTCTGTAATTGGTACTGGGCATAGTTGCCCGGATAAGGGCGCAGCTTGCCACGGTCCAGCTCGACGATGCGCGTGGCGATGCGGTCCAGAAAAGCGCGGTCGTGGGTGATGGCAATCACGCTGCCCTTGAAGTCAATCAACAGGTCTTCCAGCCAGGTGATGGCGTTCAGGTCCAAGTGGTTGGTGGGCTCGTCCAATAAGAGAACGTCTGGGCGCGTGACCAAAGCTTGTGCCAAGGCGACACGTTTGCGCATACCGCCAGACAGAGACTGCACGATCGCTTTAGGGTCGAGTTGCAGCCGCTGGAGTGTTTCGTCCACGCGCTGCTCCCAGCCCCAGCCATCCATGGATTCAATTTGGCTTTGTAAAGTATCGAGGTCACCTCTGCTGTGTGTGTAGTCCTCGATCCATTGCACCACCTCGGCCAAACCTTCCCGGGCAGCTTCAAATATGGTGTGCTCGGCGATCAAAATGGGCTCTTGTGCCACATAAGCAATTCGAATGCCCTGTTGCACATGCAGTGAGCCATCGTCTGGGCGCTCCATCCCCCCCAGAATTTTGAGCAAGGAAGACTTGCCTGTACCGTTGCGGCCGATCAAGCCGATGCGCTCAGAGGTCTCCAGAGAGAAGTCTGCGTGATCCAAGAGTGCCACGTGGCCAAAAGCCAGCGAAGCGTTTAAGAGTGTGAGTAAAGCCATCGGGGCATTATCCGGGTGGGGTGCACAAACTTTGGCGAAAATTTGCAGAAACTTGGCGAATGACGAAAAACTGTGCCATAATCGAGGGCTTCGCTGCTCACAATGCAGTTCTTTTTGGGAAGAACAAGCAGGGCGACGAAGAAGTTTTTGATACATCGATCTGATCGAAAAAATTTTCAAAAACTTGACGCGGCGATAAAAACTGTGTCATAATTCAAGGCTTCGCTGATCGCAGCGAGGCAAGAGCAGGTAGCGATAAGTTGCCTGGGTTCTTTAAAAATATACAGCCGATAAGCGTGGGCGTTTGATGGTGATTGCCAAGTTCTTCGGAACTTAGCTTTAATTAGCTAACAAACGCTCATGAAGTAAAAAAGATGTG
>JBEEJQ010000208.1:0-4087 GCA_041169105.1 Pseudomonadota bacterium
AAGACCAAACGCTGTATGTGCAGGCGGCCGCCGGTGTGGTGGCCGACTCGGTGCCCGAGATGGAGTGGCGCGAAACCGAGCACAAGGCGCGTGCCTTGCTGCGTGCCAGTGAGTTGGTTGAAGAAGGTTTGGAGTGAACGCCATGACACAGAAAATCAAATTGCTCATGGTGGACAACTACGATTCGTTCACCTTCAACATCGTTCAGTATTTCGGAGAGCTCGGCGCGGACGTCGAAGTCTTTCGCAACGACGAAATCACCCTCGAAGGCATTGCAGCGCGAAAGCCAGACCGTTTGGTGATCTCGCCCGGACCTTGCTCGCCTGCCGAGGCGGGCGTGTCGGTGGCGGCCATCCAGCATTTCGCAGGCCAATTGCCCATTTTGGGCGTGTGCCTGGGGCACCAAAGCATTGGCGCTGCTTTTGGCGGCAAGATCGTGCGGGCCCAAGAGTTGATGCATGGCAAGACCAGCGTCATCACCACCACGCAGGAGGGCGTGTTTGCGGGCTTGCCCGAACAGTTCACCGTCAACCGCTACCACTCCCTGGCCATCGAGCGGGCATCGTGCCCCTCGTGTCTGAAGGTGACCGCCTGGACCGATGACGGCGAGATCATGGGTGTGCGCCACACCGAACTCGACATCGAGGGTGTGCAGTTCCACCCGGAATCCATCCTCACCGAGCATGGTCACGCCATGCTCAAGAATTTCCTCGTTCGCCCCTGAGTCGCGCGTTCACCGCATTCCTGCAAGGACAAACCCATGCCCATCACGCCTCAAGAAGCATTGCAACGCACCATCGAGCACCGTGAAATCTTCCACGACGAAATGCTCAAAATCATGCGCATGATCATGAATGGCGAGATGTCGCCAGTCATGACGGCGGCCTTCATCACCGGCTTGCGCGTGAAAAAAGAAACCATCGGTGAAATCACGGCGGCCGCTCAGGTAATGCGCGAGTTCTCGACCAAAGTGAAGGTGGCCAACCCATCGAACCTGGTGGACATCGTGGGCACGGGCGGTGATGGAGCGCACACCTTCAATATTTCGACCTGCGCCATGTTTGTGGCCGCTGCAGCGGGGGCCAAAACGGCCAAGCACGGCGGCCGCAGCGTCAGCAGCAAATCCGGCAGCGCCGATGTGGTCGAGGCCTTGGGTGCCAATTTGAACCTCACGCCCGAGCGGATCGCCCGCTCGATTGAAGAGGTGGGCATTGGCTTCATGTTTGCGCCCAACCACCACCCCGCCATGAAAAATGTGGCACCAGTGCGCAAAGAACTGGGCATTCGCACCATCTTCAATATCCTGGGGCCGCTGACCAATCCGGCGGGTGCGCCCAACATCTTGATGGGCGTTTTTCATTCCGATCTGGTGGGCATTCAGGTGCGGGCTTTGCAACGGCTGGGTGCTGAGCATGCCGTGGTGGTGTATGGCCGCGACGGCATGGATGAGATCAGTCTGGGGGCATCCACCTTGGTGGGCGAACTCAAGAATGGCCAGATCACCGAATATGAAATTCATCCGGAAGACTTCGGTCTGCAAATGGCCAGCAACCGAGCTTTGCGGGTAGACACGCCAGAGCAGTCTCTGGCCGTCTTGCACGGCGTGCTGGACAACCAGCCCGGCGCCGCACGTGACATTGTGATGCTCAATGCCGGTGCCGCCCTGTATGCGGCCAATGTGGCCAGCAGCATTGCCGAGGGCATTGAACGTGCCCGTGAAGCCATCGCCTCAGGGGCGGCCAAGGCCAAGCTGGCGCAATTTGTGGCTTTCAGTCAGGCGGCAGCTTGATATGTGGCAAGGCGAAGGCGCATGGATTGCTTTGGGCGTTTCGGCCTTGTTTGTGCTGGCTGGCGTGGTCATGCACCGCGTTTTTGTTCGTATTTTGAAAAACGGCGCCGATGCGTCTGATCGGGAAAAACATCATGAGTGACATCCTCAACAAAATCGTTGCGGTCAAACGCGAAGAGGTCGCTTCGGCCTTGGCCAAGAAATCTTTGGCCGCCATGCGCGCAGATGCCGAAAGCCGTGTGCTGACCCGTGACTTTGAGGGGGCGATGCGCGCCAAGATCGCGGCAGGCAAGGCTGCAGTGATCGCCGAGATCAAAAAGGCCAGTCCTTCCAAAGGCGTGCTGCGTGCCGACTTCATTCCGGCTGACATCGCCCAAAGTTATGCCGAACACGGCGCGGCTTGTCTGTCGGTGCTGACCGACAAGCAGTTTTTTCAGGGCAGTGTGGACTACCTCAAGCAAGCGCGTGCCAGTTGCGATTTGCCGGTGCTGCGCAAAGACTTCATGGTCGATGCGTACCAAGTCTATGAAGCTCGTGCCATGGGGGCCGATGCTGTTTTGTTGATTGCAGCATGCCTGGACGATGCGCAAATGGCCGATCTGGAGGCCATTGCACGCAGCCTGGACATGGCGGTGCTGGTGGAGGTGCATGACCGTGCCGAGCTGGAACGTGCCTTGAAGCTCAAGACCCGACTGGTGGGCATCAACAACCGCAATCTGCGGACCTTTGAAGTCACTTTGCAAACCACCTTGGACATGTTGCCCGATGTGCCGGCAGACCGCTTGCTGGTCACGGAAAGCGGCATCCTCAAGACTGAAGACGTGCAGCGCATGCGCAACGCCCATGTTCACGCCTTTTTGGTGGGTGAAGCCTTCATGCGTGCCGCTGAGCCTGGCGAGGCCTTGGCCAAACTGTTCGCTTAAGACGCGTGTCGCAGCAAGGCCTGCCATTCGATGATGCGCCCTTGCCGGAGGGTCGTTTGATGAAATGGCCGCCCGATGTGGCGGCGCTGGACCCCGCTTGGCGTGCCTTGGTGCAGCATTTTCTGGAGTCGAAGGTGGGGCAGCATCTGTCGGCTCAATTGGCCCAGCGTCTGGCCGCAGGGGTTGTGGTGTATCCCCCTGATCCGTTTCGGGCATTGGCACTGACGCCTTTGGATCAGGTGCGTGTAGTGATCTTGGGCCAAGACCCGTATCACGGTCCAGGACAGGCCGAGGGTTTGGCTTTTTCCGTGCCCGAAGGTGTCCGTATCCCACCGAGTTTGCGCAACATCTTCAAGGAGTTGCAGCAAAGTTTGGCTGTGTCCATGCCTGCACACGGTTCTTTGGTGCGATGGGCGCGTCAGGGTGTGCTTTTGCTCAACACCTGTTTGACGGTCGAGGATGGGCAGGCGGCCAGCCATGCCGGTTGGGGCTGGGAGGCTTTGACCGATGCGCTGGTTTGCGCGGTGGCGAAAGGCCCTGATCCGGTGGTCTTCATGTTGTGGGGTGCGCATGCCCAGGCCAAGAAAGACCTGATTGAGCGTGCAGCAGCAGATGCGCGACATTTGATTTTGCAGGCCAATCACCCTTCGCCCTTGTCGGCCATGCGTCCACCGGTGCCTTTTTTGGGGTGTGGACATTTCGCTTTGGCGCGTGATTTCTGGATCCAAAACGAAAAAAAGCCCATCGATTGGTAAAAACTTTTGCGCGCAACTTGCATCCGGCGGAAAAATGATGGCATAATCTAAGACTCGCTTCTGGAGGGGTGCCCGAGTGGCTAAAGGGGGCAGACTGTAAATCTGTTGGCTTACGCCTACACTGGTTCGAATCCAGTCTCCTCCACCAGCAAACTGGCTTTGGCCGGTTGACAAGTTGAGCAATTGGAAAAGGTTTCCAAGCATTGGCGCTGCAGCCACTCATGCAGTGCAAACAATGCGGGAGTAGTTCAATGGTAGAACCTTAGCCTTCCAAGCTAATGACACGGGTTCGATTCCCGTTTCCCGCTCCAGTCATCCAGTTGAGTTAGTCAAGATTTTCGCCCTTGTGGCTCAGTGGTAGAGCACTCCCTTGGTAAGGGAGAGGTCGCGGGTCCGATTCCCGCCAAGGGCACCAGTTACGGGGCGTGCAACGCAAGTTGTGCGCCCCTCTGTCTTGGTTGTTGATCATTACTTTTCGGAGTTGAAGACATGGCAAAAGAGAAATTCGAACGGACCAAACCGCACGTCAACGTCGGCACCATTGGTCACGTTGACCACGGCAAAACCACACTGACAGCCGCCATCACCACCGTGTTGGCTGCCAAGTTCGGTGGTGCAGC
>JBEEJQ010000209.1:0-4063 GCA_041169105.1 Pseudomonadota bacterium
GTCATAACCCTTGATCAGCACCACGCGCGTGCTGGGGCGCAGGTTGCTGGCCACCGTGGCCAGTGTCATGGCGTTGGGCTCGGGCACTTCGGCGGCGATGGCTTCTTGCAGCCATTGCTCAAATTGCTTCAAGGGGTCGGCGTGGGAGGCGTTTTCGTTGAGCTCGGCTTTTTCGTAGCTCTTGCGCAGGTCGGCGATGTTCATGGCTTCGAGTATAGGCAGCGGCTTGTACGCGCACTTTGTCGCAGGTCATTGAAGGTCGCCCATGTCATGGGGCATGGCGCAACAAGGCCGCCAGGGCCCGGTCTTCGATGCCATGGGCTTGCAAGCTGCGGTAGGTCTGCAAGGCATAGTCGAGCGTGCTGCCAAAACGCCCGCTGGCATGCTGAAAGATTTGCCGGTAGGTGTCTGCAGACAGGTCACCGGTGAAGCTGGGGCTGCTGCGGGGCAGGGTGAAGGCCAGCGCTTTGACGGGGCCTTTGGGGCTTGAGCAGGTCAACCATCTGGGGGTGTACACGTCCATGGGCATTTCACGGGCCCACAGTCGGGTGAGCACTGTGTCGGCGGCGTCTCGGGCGACGCGGTAAACCACCCCTTGGCAACTGCCGCCGGGCAACAGGGCAAACACCAGGCCCGGACATTGCGCGCTGCCCCGATTGAGGTGGCTCCACATTTTCAGGGCACGGTGCCAGCCCCAGACCCGGGTGGTGTGCTGTTCCTTGGCCTCAAATTCGGGACGCCACAAGAGCGAAGCGTAGCCAAACACCCACAAGTCCTGACCTGCGGCGCACTGGGCGCGGAAACGGTCCAGCAACACGTGCTCGTAAGTCGTGGCCGACGAGGGTGGCGACGGCGTGGTCTGGGCTTGGGTGAAGCTGTCAGTCATGTGCAACATGGCCCCATTACAATCTCGCCACTATTTTCGGAGAAAACAAACATGTCGACCCCTCAAAATGACAATCAACCCGTGGTTTGGGCCGTTTTGGTTGCTGTGATCGTGCTGGCCGTGGGCTTGGCCATCGGTTTCGGTATCGCCAAGAGCAAAAAAGCCGCGCCTGCTGCCCCCGTGGCCGCTGCTGCAGCGCCAGCCGAGGCTGCCTCGGAAGCCGCATCGGCCGCACCCGCAGCTTCTGAAGCGGCACAGGCTGAGCACAAGTGAAGCCCACTCAGGCGACTTGAGCAACCCGCCTCGGCGGGTTTTTTTACGCCCAAAACAGGGCGTTGTCGACTTGTACCCCATCTGTAACCGCCCAAACGGCACAAAGCCCTGGAACACGGTTACCATCGGTGATGTAATTTTGTTACCAAGCCTTTCAAAGGCCCAAGTTCATGACACTTCACCCGATTTTGGCGGCCGTCACAGCCCGCATCACCGAGCGCAGCCGCCCGACCCGCCAGGCCTATTTGCAGCAGGTCGATGCCGCTGCCCAGCGCGACCCCGGTGCCCAACGCCTGGGCTGCGCCAACGTGGCCCACGCCTTTGCGGCCATGCCCGAGAGCGACAAGGGCCGCGCCACGGCGCTCGACAAAATCAAGGTCGTGGCCCCACGTGCGCCCAACATCGGCATCGTCAACGCCTACAACGACCTGCTCTCGGCCCACGCGCCGCTGCAGCATTACCCCGACCTGATCAAGGACGAAGCCCGCAAGCTGGGCGCCACCGCCCAGGTGGCCGGGGGCGTGCCCGCCATGTGCGATGGCGTGACCCAGGGCACGCCGGGCATGGAGCTGAGCCTGTTCAGCCGCGACGTGATCGCCATGGCCACAGCGGTGTCGCTCAGCCACGACGTGTTTGATGCGGCCCTGATGCTGGGCGTGTGCGACAAGATCGTGCCGGGTTTGTTGATCGGCGCTTTGCAGTTTGGCCATTTGCCCACGGTGTTTGTGCCCGCAGGCCCCATGACCAGCGGCCTGTCCAACAGCGCCAAATCCAAGGTGCGAGAGAAAGCCGCCCAAGGCCTGGTCGGCCGCCCCGAGCTGCTCGAAGCCGAATCTGCGGCGTACCACGGTGAAGGCACCTGCACCTTTTATGGCACGGCCAACAGCAACCAAATGCTGCTCGAAGCCATGGGCCTGCATGTGCCGGGCACGGCCTTCATCAACCCGGGCGAGGGTGTGCGCGCTGAACTCACTCGCGAAGCCGCCCGCACGGTGCTGTCGCTGGTCAAGGACCAAAACTTCACCCCCATCGGGCGCCTGGTGGACGAGCGCTGCATCGTCAATGCCATGGTCGCCCTGCTGGCCACGGGCGGCTCGACCAACCACCTGATCCACTGGGTGGCGGTGGCGCGTGCGGCGGGCATCGTGATCGATTGGAACGACTTCTCGGCCCTGTCCGATGTGGTGCCGCTGCTGACCCGCGTGTACCCCAATGGCAGCGCCGATGTGAACCAGTTCCAGGCCGCAGGTGGCCCGGGCTATGTGATCCGCGAATTGCTCGACGCTGGGCTGATGCACGCCGATGTGCTGACGGTGCGCGCCGGGGGCTTGCGTGAATTCACGCGCATTCCGTCTGCTGAAAACGGCCAACTGGTCTGGGATGAGGCAGGGGCCAGCAAGGACGACACCGTGGTCCGTCCGGCATCGAGCCCGTTCAGCGCATCGGGTGGCCTCAAGTTGTTGCAAGGAAATCTGGGCCGCAGCGTGATCAAAATCTCGGCCGTGCCCGAAGCACTGCACACCATCGAAGCGCCGGCGCGCGTCTTCAGTTCGCAAGACGAGCTGCATGCTGCCTTCAAGGCTGGCGAGCTCGATCGCGATGTCGTCTGCGTGGTGCGCTGGCAAGGCCCGCAAGCCAACGGCATGCCCGAGCTGCACAAACTCACCCCGCCCATGGCCGTGCTGCAAAGCAAGGGCTTCAAGGTGGCACTGGTTACCGATGGCCGCATGAGCGGTGCGTCGGGCAAAGTGCCCGCCGCCATCCATGTCTCGCCCGAAGCGGCGGCCGGTGGCCCCTTGGCCAAGGTGCAAGACGGTGACCTGATTCGCCTGGACGGCGTCGCGGGCACCTTGCAGGTGCTGGTGAGCGAGGCCGAATGGGCCGCCCGCCCACTGGCCCAGATGCCCGCTGAGCTGCGCGCTGCCAACGGCGTGGGCATGGGCCGTGAATTGTTTGCCAACATGCGCCGCAACGCGCTCAAAGCCGAAGAAGGAGCCTGCACATGGCTGTGAATCTGAATAGTCCATTGACCGCCCTGCAAGTGATGCAGGACGCCCCCGTGATCCCCGTGATCGTGCTCACCGATGTGGCACACGCTGTGCCCATGGCCCGTGCGCTGGTGGCAGGCGGCATCCGCATGCTCGAAGTGACCCTGCGCACCCCGCAGGCGTTGGCCTGCATGGAAGCGATTGCCAAAGAAGTGCCCGGTGCCGTGGTGGGCGCGGGCACCGTGCGCAGTGCCGCCGATGCGGCCGCAGCGGCCAAAGCCGGTGCCCGTTTTGCGGTCAGCCCCGGCTACACCCGCACGGTGGGCCAGGCCTGCCGCGACAACGGTTTGTCGCTGTTGCCCGGTGTGGCCACCGGCAGCGAAATCATGATGGCCCAAGAAGACGGCTACACCGAACTCAAGTTCTTCCCGGCCATGCAAGCGGGCGGCCCGGCCATGCTCAAGGCCTGGAGCGGTCCGTTCTTCGATGTGAAGTTCTGCCCCACGGGCGGCGTGACACAGCAAAACGCCAACGATCTGTTGAGCTTGCCCAACGTGGCTTGCGTGGGCGGTTCATGGCTGGTGCCTGCGGATGCGATGGCGCAGGGCGACTGGGCACGCATCGAACAGCTGGCGCGCGAAGCCAGTCAGTTGCCGCGCTGATGAGTTGCTAGGTTGCGGCTTCAGCCCCGACGTGGGCCTGCGCCGAAGCTCGCAACGTCGGAGCTGAAGCTACCGACCTACTTGGGGTGCGGTATTTGTAGGTCGGCGGCTTGAGCCCCGACGTGGGCCTGCGACGAAGCGAACAATGTCGGAGCTGAAGCTACCGACCTACGGGGGAATCGGTATTTGTAGGTCGGTGGCTTCAGCCCCGACGTGGGCTTGATTCGGTGCCAGCAACTGCAATTGCGATTGCG
>JBEEJQ010000210.1:0-4051 GCA_041169105.1 Pseudomonadota bacterium
GCTGTCCACCCAGCCCAGGCGGATCGTGCCTTCGGCCAGGAGTCGGTCGGCCTGGCCGCTTGTGCGCAGGTAGGCGCGTTGGGCAATGGTCAGGCTGACGCGACCGGCCTCTTGCAGCTCGGCGGTGACCACCAAGGTGTCGTCCAGCCGAGCGGGTGAATGGTATTTGACGGCGGTCTCAGACACCACGAACATGCCGCCCGATTCGTCACGCAGCACTTGTTGGCCAAAGCCCAGGCTGCGCAGCCACTCGGTGCGGGCACGTTCAAAGAACTTCAGATAGTTGGCATAGAACACGATGCCGCCGGCATCGGTGTCTTCCCAATAGATGCGAATGGGGAACTGAAAGGGGGGCATGTCGCTCATGGTTTCAACCAGGCTTTCAGGCGTGCAATGGCCGTTTGCAATTCGGCCATCGAATTGGCGGTGGAAAAGCGCACAAAGCGTGCCGTCTGGTCGGTGCCGAAGTCGCGTCCGGGCGTGATGGCCACATGGGCATGCTCGAGTGCGGCAAAGGCGAATGCCCAGCTGTCCTTCAAGCCCAGCTTCTGGCAGGCGGCGGAGCAGTCGGCCCAGGCATAAAAAGCACCATCGGCGGCCACAGGCACCGTCAGCCCCAGCTCGTTCAGCGCCGGGATGAAGTAGTCACGACGTGCCTTGAACTCGGCGCGGCGGCGTTCGTATTCGACCAAGCTCTCGGGCTCAAAGCAGGCCAGAGCCGCTTGTTGCGACACGGTGCTGGCACAAATGAACAGGTTTTGCGCCAGGCGCTCAAGCACCGGCACCAGGGCTTCGGGCACCACCAGCCAACCCAAGCGCCAACCGGTCATGTTGAAGTACTTGCTGAAACTGTTGATGCTGATGATGTCTTCGCCCAAAGCCAAAGCGCTGTGACCGAACTGTTCGTCGTGGCTCAGACCGAGGTAAATTTCGTCGATCAGGGTGATGCCGCCACGGCTGCGCACCACGTCGTGGATGCGACGCAACTCGGCGGGATCGATGGACGTGCCTGTGGGGTTGGAGGGCGAGGCCAGCAAGACGCCGCGCGTGTGCGGTCCCCAAGCAGCGGCGACTTTGTCGGCGCTCAGTTGAAAACGTTCATCGGCTGTCGTGGGGATCAACTTGGCCACACCTTCTGCTGCGCTCACGAAGTGGCGGTTGCAGGGGTAGCTCGGGTCGGGCATCAGGATTTCATCGCCGCGATCGATCAAGGCCAGGCAAGCCAGTTGCAAAGCGGCCGATGCGCCTGCGGTGATGACGATTCGGCTGGCGGGCACCTGCACGCCAAAGCGCGAGCCGTACCAATCGCTGATGGCCTGGCGCAAGGGCTCCAGGCCGAGGGCGGGGGTGTATTGGGTCTGACCGGCATTGATGGCCGCTTGCGCCGCAGCTTGCACCAAAGGCGGCGCGGTGAAGTCAGGCTCGCCGATGTTGAGGAACACGACCGGGCGGTCGGTGTGGGCCACTTCACGGGCTTTTTGCGAGGCAGCCTTGGCCACCTCCATCACGTAAAACGGCTCGATGCGCTCGGCACGCTGAGAGATGCGCATGTTCAGCGTCTGGCTTTACTTGATGCGACCGGCCTGGCGGTCGGCTTGCACTTCGGCAGCTCGCAGCTCAGGAGCCAAACCGCCCAGCACAGCGTTGACGTATTTGTGACCATCGGTGCCGCCAAAGTCTTTGGCCAGCTCGATGCACTCGTTGAGGACCACGCGCCAAGGCACATCCAGGCAGTGCTGCAGCTCATAGACGCCGATCCACATCACGGCATGCTCAACGGGCGAAATCTCGGCAAAGCTGCGGTCCAGCTTCGGCGCAATCAGGCCGTCCAGGGCTTGCGCTTGTTCTGTGCAGCCGTAGAGCAGGGCGTCGTAATGGGCCGAGTCGGCTTTGTGAAAACCCGACAGATCACGGGTGAACACGTCGATGTCAGACGCTTCGTTGCGGCCCACGATGTGTTGGTACAGCGCTTGGAGCGCGAATTCGCGCGAGCGGCTGCGGGCCGGCTTGGCGGAGGACTTGCGTGTGCCTGCTGCGGCGGCGCTCGGGGTGGAGGTCTGATCGTTCATCAGGCAGTCTCTTCGTCGTCAAGTTCTTCGGCCAGGTCGGCCGAGAGGTCTTCCATCAGGCAGGCCATCTCGACGGCCACGCGTGCGGCGTCACGGCCTTTGTCGATTTGGCGGGCCACAGCTTGCTCGAGGTTCTCGGTGGTCAAAATCGCGTTGGCAATCGGCAGGTTGTAGTCCAGCGCGATGCGGCTCACACCTGCGCCCGACTCATTGGCCACCAACTCAAAGTGGTAAGTCTCGCCGCGGATGATGCAGCCCAAGGCAATCAGCGCGTCGTATTCGGCGCGCTCGGCCATGGCTTGCAAGGCGATCGGCACTTCGAGTGCGCCGGGCACCATGACGTGGTCGATGTGGGACACGCCCAGGGCTTCGAGCTCCTGGATGCAGGCGGCGGCCAGGGCGTTGGTGATGTCTTCGTTGAAGCGTGCCTGGACGATGCCGACGTGCAGGAATTGACCGTCGAGTTCTTTTTCTTGACCTTTGTTTGCATCGAGCATGGTTATTCCTTGGGGATGTAGCCGGTGATTTCGAGGCCGTAGCCGGTCATGCTGGGCATGCGGCGGGGCTGGCCCATGAGTTTCATTTTGTGCACGCCGCACTCGCGCAAAATTTGCGCGCCCACGCCGTAGGTGCGCAGGTCCATCTTGCCGCGCTCGGGGGCTTGGGCAGCGCGGGCGCGGCCTTCAAATTGGGCCAGCAACTGGTCGGCCGATTCGCCGCAGTTGAGCAGCACGGCCACGCCACAGCCTTGGGCGTTCAGGTAGCGCAAGCTGGCATCCAGACTCCAGGAGTGCATGGCGCGGTTGACTTCGAGCGCGTCGAGCACCGACAAGGGCTCGTGCACGCGCACAGGCACTTCTTGGTCGGCAGACCATTGACCTTTGACCAGCGCCAGGTGCACGGTCTGGCTGGGTTGGTCGCGAAAAGCATGTGCCGTGAATTCGCCGTGCGCAGTTTGCAGTGTGCGGCTGCCGATGCGTTCGACCAGCGACTCATTGCGGCTGCGGTATTCGATCAGGTCGGCGATGGTGCCGATCTTCAGACCATGCTCGGCCGCGAAGATTTGCAGATCGGGCAAGCGGGCCATGGTGCCGTCGTCTTTCATGATCTCGCAGATCACGGACGATGCGCTGCAACCGGCCATGGCGGCCAGGTCGCAACCGGCTTCGGTGTGGCCAGCGCGCATGAGCACGCCGCCGTCCACCGCTTGCAGCGGGAAGATGTGACCAGGCTGCACCAGGTCGGTGGGCTGGGTGTTTTTGGCCACGGCCACTTGCACAGTCTTGGCGCGGTCGGCGGCCGAGATGCCGGTGGTCACACCTTCGGCAGCTTCAATCGACACGGTGAAGGCGGTGCTGTACACGGTGCCGTTGCGGGCCGCCATGGGCGGAAGCTTCAGGAATTCGCAACGCTCGCGGGTGAGCGTCAGGCAAATCAGGCCACGTCCAAATCGGGCCATGAAGTTGATGGCTTCAGGCGTGACGTGGTCAGAGGCCAGCACCAGATCGCCTTCGTTTTCGCGGTCTTCTTCGTCGACCAGGATCACGATGCGACCGGCTTTCATTTCGGCCACGATCTCTTCGACGGGCGAGATCGCCACGGGGGTCAGTTGGGCTGGCGCGTTCATGGCTTGTCCTGTTGTGTGGCTTCGAGGCTGAGCATGCGCTCAACATAGCGGGCCACCGTGTCGATTTCGAGGTTGACCCGGCTGCCCGCTTTCAGGCTGCCGAGGGCGGTGTTTTCCACCGTGTGGGGGATCAGGTTGATGCTGATTTCGCAGCCTTGCGCCACATCGGCCGCCTTGTTGACCGTCAGGCTCACGCCATTGACGGTAATGGAGCCTTTGTACGCGAGGTACTTGGCCAAGGTGTGCGGCGCGAGAACGCGCAGTTCCCAGCTTTCGCCGATTTGCTCGAAATGGCTGATTTGGCCCACACCATCCACGTGGCCGGACACGATGTGCCCGCCCAGTCGGTCATGTG
>JBEEJQ010000211.1:0-3983 GCA_041169105.1 Pseudomonadota bacterium
CATCTGCCCGGCGGTCTGGTGCGCAGCTACTCTTTGGCCAATGACAGCAGCGAACGCCACCGGTACCTGCTGGGCGTGCTGAAAGACAAAACCAGCAGGGGCGGTTCGCGCGCCGTGCACGAACAATTGCGCGTGGGCATGGCGCTCAACATCGGTGCACCGCGCAACCATTTCCCTTTGCATGAAGAGGCCGCGCATTCGGTGCTGATCGCAGGCGGCATCGGCATCACCCCCATCCTGAGCATGGCCCGGCGCTTGCAAACACTGGGTCGTTCTTTTGAGGTGATCTATCTGGCGCGTTCGCGCTCAGCGGCCGCTTTCACCGAAGACCTGCATGCGCTGAACTGCGCCATCCACTGGCACTTTGACGACGAAGCCGGTGAACCCGCCGACTTGCATGCTTTGCTGCAAGCTCGGGGTGGGCAAAGCGACACCCACTTTTATGCCTGCGGCCCAGCTGTGATGCTGGATGCATTTGAAAAAATCTGTGCCGAGTTGGGCCACGACCACGCCCACATCGAACGCTTTGCGGCGGTCGAAATCAAAGCAGCCACCGACGCCCGCAGCGTCTTCACCGTGGAGCTGCGCCGAAGCGGCAAGACCTTTGACGTCACCCCTGACACCACACTGCACAAACAGCTGATCGCCACCAAAGCCAATGTGCCCTTCAGCTGCGAAGAAGGCATTTGCGGCTCTTGCGAAACGCGGGTGCTCGAAGGCACGCCCGATCACCGTGACATGGTGCTGAGTTCAGCCGAACACGCATCCAACCAAGTCATGATGGTCTGCGTGTCGGGCTGCAAGAGCGAACGGCTGGTGCTCGACCTCTGAAGCGCCAGCGTCAAGCTTGCAGCGGCACAGCCCAGGCGTCGTAGCCATACACGCCATCGGCATTGCCTTGGGTCTTCATCCACTGGTTGCCGCGTGAGCCGATCTGGATTTCAGCGGTACGCGCTTGGCGTGCTGCGGCATAGCGCTGCAACGCCGCTGCCACATCGCTCACTTGATGGACCTGCGCCAAACAACGGGCCACGACCACGCCGTCTTCGATGGCCATGCCGGCCCCTTGCGCCATGAAAGGCAGCATCGGGTGGCAGGCGTCGCCCAGCAAACTCACACGCCCCACCGACCATTGCGGCAGCGGCTCGCGCTCGTACAGCGCACTTTTCAGCACGCTCTCACAGGCATCCAGCAAAGCACGGGCATCGGGGTGGTAGTCGCGGTAGAAACTGCGCAGCTCGTTCACATCGCCCAGACTGGTCCAGGATTCTTCGTGCCAAGAGTCCTGTCCGGTGGTGGCAAAGATGAAGGTGTCACGCCCCCGATTCAGCGGAAAGGTCACGATCTGGCTTTGCGGGTTGGGGCCCCACCACTTGGTGAAGGCTTCAATCTCGGGCACCTGACGCACCTTGTCGGTGGGCACCACGGCTCGAAACGACACCACACCGGTAAAGCGTGGCTGCTCTTCGCCAAACAAAGCCGTGCGCACTTTGGAGTGGATGCCGTCAGCCCCCAGCACCACATCGTGCCGGGCTTGCTGGCCGTCCTCGAACGACAAACTCACGCCCGCATCGCTTTGGGTCAGGGTGCGCAGGCGTTTGGAAAACAGCACGCTCTCGGCTGGCACCGCTTTGGCCATGGCCGCCAGCACGTCCGCCCGGTGAATGGTCAGCTGCGGCGCGCCATAGCGCTGCTCGGCCGTGTCCCCCATGGGCAGACGAGAAGTCTCCAGCCCCGTGTCCCAGTCGCGGCTGATGCGAAAGGTGGGCCGCGCCCCACTGGCGCGAATGCCTTGTGCCACCGCCTCACCCAAGCCATCGAGCGCACGCACCGCGTTGGGCGTGAGGTTGATGTCGGCCCCCACGCGCATGAACTGCGCGGCCTGCTCGTATACCGTGACGGTGTGCCCCTGTGCCCGCAAGGCGATGGCCGCGGTCAAACCGCCAATGCCTGCGCCCACGATGGCGATGTTCAAAGAAAGTGTCATGTGCCAAGTCCTGAAAACGAATGAAAAGAATACCTCGCTGAGCGCTCAGAAGACGCCCGGGAACGAGCCACCGTCGAGCAAAATATTCTGGCCATTGATGTAACCGGCGTGCACGCTGCACAGGTACGCGCAGGTGTTGCCCAGCTCATCGGGTTGACCAAATCGGTGTGCCGGATGCTTGGCCAAGCGTGCTGCAATGGCTTGCTCAGTGCTGATGCCCTGGCGTGCTGCCTGCGCTGCAAAATTGCCCGCCAATCGGGCGGTGTCAAACGTGCCGGGCAAAAGGTTGTTGATGGTCACGCCTTGGGCCACCGTGGTGCGCGCCAGGCCCGCCACAAAACCGGTGAGCCCGCTGCGCGCACCATTGGACAGGCCCAAACCATCGACAGGCGACTTGACGGCGCTCGATGTGATGTTGACGATGCGCCCAAAACCGCGCGCCATCATGCCGTCCACCGTGGCCTTGATCAGCGCAATGGGGGCCAACATGTTGGCGTCCAGCGCCCGCACCCAGGTGTCTCGGTCCCACTGCCGGAAATCACCCGGTGGCGGCCCACCGGCATTGGTGACCACGATGTCAAAGTCTTGATGCGTCGCAAAAATGCGCGCACGGCCTTCGTCGCTCGTCACATCAGCGGCCACACACTGCACCGCACCACCGCCCCAGCCGCGCAAACGCTCAGCCGCGCCCAGCAAAGGGGCCTCGGTACGCGCCACGATCAGCACATCCACGCCTTCACGCACCAGGGCCTGCGCACAGGCATAGCCCAGCCCAGCACTGGCACCACAGACCAAAGCTTTTTTCCCGGCAATACCCAAGTCCATGAATCAATCCCTCATTCGGCCACGATGCCACGGGCCTTGATGATGCGCGCCCAGGTTTGGGTTTCGGCCTTGATATGCGCTGCAAACTCGGCAGGCTTTTGCGTGGCATCGCTCAGGCCCTGGGCGCGCAGTTGCTCACGCACGGCAGGCTGGGCCAAAATTTCTGCGGCATCTTTGGCCAGTTGTTCAGCCAGCGCAGCAGGCGTGCCCGCCGGGGCCAACAAGCCATACCAGGAGGTGACCACCACGCCGCTGACGCCCTGCTCGGCCAGGGTCGGAATCTCAAGCGCCACCGGGGTGCGTGCCGTGTCTGTCAGGCCCAGGGCCACCAACTTGCCGCTCTTGATGTGAGGCAGTGTGGCAGGCAAGTTGCTGAACATCAGAGGCACGGTGCCGCCCAACACATCGTTGAGCGCAGGGCCGGTGCCTTTGTAGGGCACATGCAGCAAATCGGTCTCGGTCTGTTGCTTGAACAATTCACCGGCCAAATGCAAACCACTGCCAATGCCCGGCGAGGCATACGACAAACTGCTCGGCCGCGCCTTGGCCTGCGCCAACAAGTCACGCACGCTGCCCAATTTGGTTTGCGCATTCGCCACCAGCACGTTCGGAGCCTTCGCCAGCATGGTGATGGGCACAAAATCGCGCTCGATGTTGAACGGAAAATTGGGCATCAGGGTCGGGTTGATGGTCAGGTTGCCTGCAGGCACCACCAGCAGCGTCTTGCCGTCAGGCTTGGCTCGCTTGACCTTGTCGATGCCCAGATTACCGGCCGCACCAGGCAGATTCTCGACCACCGCCGTGAGGCCGGTTTTCTTTTGCAGACCATCAGCCAGGATGCGCGAGAGCACATCGACCGGGCCACCAGGTGGAAATGGGGCGAGGATGGTCATTCGCTCTTGCGCACTGGCTGACATGGCCACCAGGCACACGGCGACGCCGGCCGCTTTCAAAAACCATTTTTTCATGACAAGGCCCAAGGCATGGGGGCATCGTTCATGCCCCAGTAGAAACTCTTTTGCGTGGTGTATTCCAAAATACCCTGACGCCCTTTTTCGCGGCCCGTGCCGCTGAGCTTGACGCCCCCAAACGGCGTGCTCACCGAAAACAACTTGTAGGTGTTGACCCACACGGTGCCCGTCTGCAAGGCCCGGCCGATGCGCCAGGCGGC
>JBEEJQ010000212.1:0-3943 GCA_041169105.1 Pseudomonadota bacterium
GCCACATAGCCCGGCGCGATGGTGATGACCTGCACGCCCGAGGCACGCAATTCGCCACGCAAACTCTCGCAATAGCTGATGGTGGCGGCCTTGCTGGCGCAGTAAGCCGCATGGCCCGGCAAACCCCGGATGCCCGCCACACTGGCCACGCCCACCAATTGACCCGATCCACGCGCTTGCATGCCCTGGATGAAGGGGTGGAAGGTCGCGGCCATGCCCAGCACATTGGTGTCCATCACCTGCCGCATGACGGCCAGGTCTTCACGCTCGGCTGTGTCCACACCCAGGCTGATGCCGGCATTGGCGATCACCACATCGGGCAGGCCCATTTGGGCGATGCACTGCTCAGCTGCTGCGATGATGCTGTCGGTGTTTTGCACATCGGCACAGAAAACGCCGATGCGTCCAGCGGGCAGGCGCAGTTGTTCAGCGGTTTGTGCAGCCCAGGTTTGCAGGCTGTCCAGACGCCTGGCCACCACCGCCACTCGCCAGCCTTGTGCCAGATAGACCTGGGCCAGTGCTTGACCGATGCCACTGGAGCCTCCGGTGATGAAGACCAGTTTCATGAGTGCTTTCAGGGTTTGGGCGGCAGCATGCCGCGCACACGGCCTTGCAAAAGGTATTCGCCGGTTTTGCTGTTGAAGTTCATCGTCAGCGCGTTGAACACATCTTTGTCGCGCGTGATTTCCACAGCGTCCGAAGACAGCAAGCGTTCTTCCTTGACCAAGGCCAACAGGCGTTCGCCGCGCAATTCGGTGCGCGGAGACTGCGCGTCGGCGGCACGCACGGCTTGCGCTTTGCCGATCAGGGTCACTCGTTCGCCATCGCCGGTGGCCACCCCGTTGAGGGCTTTGGCGTTGATCTTCACGCCGGTTTCGCTTTCGGCATAGACGCGCACCTGGTCGATGTGCATCTCGTCCACATCGGGGTAATGGCGTGCCTTGTCACCCAGGACCTCGCGGGTCATGCGACCGCTGGCATCAAAGGATTTGACCGAGAAATTTTCCAGTCGGTAGTCGGGCTCTTTGCGCACGGGCTTGTTGTCATCGGCGTAGAACATCTCGGGCATGCTGCGCACCAACCACCAGCTGCCCAAGGCCAAAATGCCCATGAGGATCAGGGGCAGGTACAAGGACAGTTGATCCAGCAGCCGACGAAACAGGCCGACAGCTTTCATGCCGAGGCACCCTTGTGTGCGTTGACGCCCACCTGCGCAAGCAGCCGTGCATAGTGACCACCCGCCACCAACAGCAAGTCGCACAAGGCGCGGGCTGCGCCTTCGCCGCCACGTTCGGCGGTCACGTGGTGAGCCACGGCTTTGGCCTGGGCATGGCCATTGGCGGGCGAGCAGGCAAAGGCCACGCGCTGCATGACGGGCAGGTCGGGCCAGTCGTCGCCCATGGCTGCCGCCTGGCTCCAGTCCAGTCCCAATGCTTGGAGGAAGTCTTCGGCTGCGGGGCGTTTGTCTTCGGTGCCAAAGCGGGCATGGGTGATGCCCAGGGCCTTCAAGCGCAAGCGCAGGGGTGCCGAGTCGCGCCCGGTGATGACCACCGGCGTGATGCCCGCTTGCTGCAAGAGCTTGAGGCCTTGGCCGTCGAGCGTGCTGAAGCGTTTGAGCGTTTCACCCGCTTCAGAAAAGTACAGACCGCCGTCGGTCAGCACGCCATCCACATCGAAAAACACCACGCGGATGCCTTGGGCCTGCAGCAGCAATTCGGGGGCGTAATTCAGGGCAGGGGTCAAAGCTTGCATCTCAGATCACCTTGGCCCGCATCAGGTCGTTGGTGTTGATGGCACCACACAGGCAGCCTGCCTCGTCCACCACCAGGATGCTGGTGATGCGGTGCAGCTCCATCATCTCGGCCGCTTCCACCGCCAAGGCCTCGGCCGCGATGGTGCGGGGATGGGCGTGCATCACATCGCTGGCTTTGAGGCTGCGCATGTCGGCCCCTTTTTCAATCAGGCGGCGCAAATCGCCGTCGGTGAACACGCCCACCACCCGGCCTTGGGCATCGACCACGGAAGAAGCCCCCAGGCCCTTGTTGCTCATCTCGCGCATCAGCTCAGAGAAGCTGGCCTCAGGGCTCACGCGGGGCACTTCATCGCCCTTGCGCATCACATCGCTCACATGGGTGAGCAGCTTACGGCCCAACGAGCCACCGGGGTGCGAGCGGGCAAAGTCTTCGGGCTTGAAGCCGCGGGCATCGAGCAGGGCCACGGCCAAGGCGTCGCCCATGGCCAGTTGGGCGGTGGTGCTGGCGGTGGGGGCCAGGTTCAGGGGGCAGGCTTCTTTTTCGACCGAGGTGTCCAGCACCACGTCGGCGTGGCGGGCCAGCGATGACGTCAGGCCGCCAGTCATGGCGATCAGGGGCACGCCCTGACGCTTGAGCACGGGCAAGATAGCCACCAGCTCGTCGCTTTCGCCGCTGTTGGAGATGCCCAGCACCACGTCCACGGTCTTGATCATGCCCAGGTCGCCATGGCTGGCTTCGCCAGGGTGCACAAACATGGCGGGTGTGCCGGTGGAGGCCAGTGTGGCGGCGATCTTGCGGCCAATGTGGCCGCTCTTGCCCATGCCGGTCACGACGACCCGGCCTTGCACGCCGAGCATCATGTCCACGGCTTTCAAAAAGCGTTCATCCAGCTTGGCCTTGAGGCCAAGCAAGGCGGCAGCTTCGATGTCGAGGGTCTCGCGGGCGAGCTGGAGGGTTTGTGCGTTGTGAGCGGGCATGGGGCCATTTTATCGGGCGCATGGCACCGGGCGTGTGTCTGGTTGGGCGCAGGGGCAAAGACCTGCTGATGCCCCTTGGAACTCACGGATTTGTCACCTCAGCTTGTTACCATCGAAGCATGAGCGCACTGGAGTTGACACTGCTGTACCTGCTGGCCGCCGTTTTGGGCGTGGTGGGCTGCCGCATGCTCAAGTTGCCACCCATGCTGGGCTATCTGGCCGTGGGGGTGGTGATTGGCCCCAACGCGTTGGCCCTGGCGCAAAACTCCGAAGGCGTGAAACACCTGGCCGAGTTCGGCGTGGTCTTTCTGATGTTCGTCATCGGGCTGGAGTTCAACCTGCCCAAGCTGCGCTCCAGCGCCAAGCATGTGTTTGGCCTGGGGCTGTTGCAGGTGGTGCTGACCTTGGTGATCGTCACGCTGGCTTCCTTGTTTTTAGCCACCTTGGCCCCGAGTTTGTGGAAGATGGAGTGGCACACCGCGCTGGCTTTGTCTGGCGCAATGGCCATGAGCAGCACCGCCATTGTCATCAAGATGATGGCCGACCGACTGGAGCTGGAGAGCGAGCACGGCAAGCGCGTGGTGGGCGTGCTGTTGTTTCAGGATTTGGCCGTGGTGCCTTTGCTGGTGCTGATCCCCGCCTTGGGGTCGCCTCCGGAGCAACTCTTTGGGGCCTTGTTGCTGGCCGGTGCCAAAGCCGTGGTGCTGATCACTTTGCTCTTGACCGGCGGGCAACGCATCATGCGCTGGTGGCTCACGCTGGTGGCCCGGCGCAAGAGCGAAGAGTTGTTTGTGCTCAACTTGTTGCTGGTCACGCTGGGCCTGGCCTGGGTCACCGAACTGGCGGGCCTGAGCCTGGCCCTGGGGGCTTTCATCGCGGGCATGCTGATTTCGGAGACCGAATACAAGCACCAGGTGGAGCTGGACATCCGGCCTTTCCACGACATCTTGCTGGGCCTGTTTTTCATCACCATCGGCATGATGCTGGACTGGCACATTGTGTGGGACCGCTGGCCTTTGATGCTGGTGCTGACCACTTTGCCGGTGCTGTTCAAGCTGGTGCTGGTGGCGGCTTTGGCCAAACTGACCGGCGCTGCGCATGGTGTGGCCCTGCGCACCGGTTTGTACCTGGCGCAAGCGGGTGAATTCGGCTTTGTGCTGCTCACGCTGGGCTCGCAAAACGGGGTGATCCCGCCTGACTTGCTCAACCCGG
>JBEEJQ010000213.1:0-3831 GCA_041169105.1 Pseudomonadota bacterium
GCGCAAGGGCCCCAGCTGCACCGTGCCGTCGGGCATCGACTGGCCGTCAAACAGCACCGCCTCGCCCATGAAGCCGGCCACAAACGCCGAGCTGGGCCGCTCGTACAGGTCTTGCGGCGTGCCCGCTTGCGCGATGCGGCCCGCCTCCATCACGATGATCTGGTCGCTCACGGCCAGCGCTTCGCTCTGGTCGTGGGTGACATAGGCCACCGTCAGGCCCAGGCGTTGCTGCAAGTGGCGGATTTCGTCGCGCATGGAGCGGCGCAGCCTGGCGTCCAGGTTGGACAGGGGCTCGTCGAACAGCAAAACCGAGGGTTCCAACACCAAGGCACGGGCCAGCGCCACGCGCTGCTGCTGCCCGCCCGACAACTCGCTGGGCAGGCGCTGCTCGTAGCCCTTCAGACCCACATTGGCCAGGCTTTGCAAAGCGCGTTCGTTGGCTTCTGACTTGCTCACGCCGCTCACGTCCAGCCCGTAACGCACGTTCTCGATCACGTTCATGTGCGGAAACAGCGCATAGCTTTGGAACACCATGCTCACATTACGCTCGGACGGGCCCAGGTGCGTCACGTCCACACCGTCGATCAGGATCTGCCCGCCCGTGGGCGCTTCCAGCCCGGCAATCATGCGCAAGGTGGTGGTTTTGCCGCAGCCCGATGGCCCGAGGATCGTGGTCAGGCTGCCCTTGGGCACGACGAAGTCGATGCCCTGCACCACCAGCGGCGAGGCGCTGCCGCCATAGCGTTTGGTGACTTGTTTGAATTGAATGCCCATGGCCTTAAACCTTTGTTTCGTTCAGCGGGGCGGCCCGGCGCCCCAATTGCCGCTGCCCCACCAGCTTTTGAATGCCCCAGGTGATGGCCGACATCAGCACCATGAGCACCGTGCAATACGCCAGCGCCACGCCGTAGTCGCCATTGCCCACGCGGCCAATGATGTAGGTCGTGGCCAGCTCGTACTGCGCTGTGACCAAAAAGATCACCGCAGACACCGTCGTCATGGAGCGCACAAAGCTGTAGACCAGCGCCGCCACCAGCGCGGGTTTGAGCAGGGGCAACACCACGCGGCGCAGCGTGGTCAGCGTGCTGGCGCGCAGCATTTGCGAGGCTTCGTCGAGCGACCGGTCCAGCTGCTTGAAGGCCGCCGTGCCCGCCCGCACGCCGACTGGCAAATTGCGGAACACAAAGCACAGCACGATCACCAGCCCGGTGCCCGTCAGCTCGACCGGCGGCACGTTGAAGGCCAGGATGTAGCTCACGCCCAGCACCGTGCCCGGAATGGCGAAGGTCAGCAGCGCAGAGAACTCGAACGCTGCCTTGCCCCGGAACTCGGTGCGCGCCAAAAGCCAAGCCATGAGCAAGCCCACGCCCGCGCAAATGGGCGCGGCCATGGCTGACAGGCTGAGCGTGGTGAACAGGGACTTCCAGGCGGTGCCCGCAAACACCCAGCCGAACTCACCCATCTGCACATCGAACGCGGTTTTGAAGTGCGCCAGCGTGAAGGTGAAGTCGCGCCCCCAGGTCTGCACAAAGCCGCCCGCAAAAGCAAACAGATAGACCACCACAGTGAACACGAGCCATGGCCCCGCCACGCTGCGGCACACACGCAGCACCGCTGGCGGCAAGGCCATGGCCACGCCCGCATCGCCCTTGCCCGAGACGGTGGTAAAACTGCTGCCCGCCAGCACCCGGCGCTGCACAAAGAACACCGCCAGCGCAAAGCCCGTGAGCACCAGCGCCAGGGCAGCCGCCATGCCGGGGTCGAGCGCCGCACCCACGATGGCGAAAAAGATCTCGGTGGACAGCACCGCGTACTGCCCGCCCAAAATGATGGGGTTGCCAAAGTCCGCCATGCTCTCAATGAAGCCGACCAAAAAGGCATTGGCCAGACCGGGCTTGAGCAGGGGCAGCGTCACCGTCCAGAAAGTTTGCATGCGGCTGGCGCGCAGGGTTTGCGCGGCCTCTTCCATGCTGGGACTCACGCCCTGCACCACGCCGCGCATGATCATGAAAGCAATGGGTGTGAAGGCAAACAACTGCGCCAGCCAGATGCCAAACACGCCATAAAACCAGCGCCCTGGCTCAATGCCAAAGGCCCACTCCAGCGCCTGGTTGAACAAGCCTGCACGGCCAAACAGCAGAATCAAACCCAAGCCCACTACAAAGGGCGGCGTGATGAGCGGCAGCATCGCCAAAATGTTGAGCGGTTTGGCCAGCCGGGTGTTGCCACGCTCGGCCCACAGGGCCATCAGGGTGCCCAGCACGGTGGTGCCCACGGCTGTGAGGGTGGCCAGCCACAAGGTGTTCCAGGCCACGCCGCAGCGCCCTGCCCCCTGCACGCAACCCAGCCCCCAGACCCGCTCGGTGGCCACGCGCTCCAGCAGGTGCGCCCAGGCATAGGCCCCCGCATCATCCACCCAGGCCGCCACCAATGAGCGCAGCACCGGGTACACCACAAACAGCGCCAGCAAGGCCGAGCACGCCACCACGGCCGCAGCCACAAACACATCGCCCCGAAAACCGCCCAAGCGGGCCAGCGATGCGCCGAGCAAGACCACCAAACTGAGGAGCACGACCGCAGCGCCCCAGCCCATGCCGTATTGGCCCGTAGGCAAAACGCTCCAAAACGATTCAAGCGATTCAAACGCCCAGCCGGTCGCGCCGATGGCAAAGCCGCTGAGCAACAAACCCAGGAGGCCGATCAGGCTGCCTGCCAGCAAACCCCAGCCCTGGAGCCGTGCAGGCCAGGGCCGCAGCACCGCCAAAGCGCAGACCCACAAGCCCGCCAAGCCTGACCACAACCAGGGCCGACCGTGTTGCAGCGCCTGCACAGCACCGCTGGCCGTTTCAGCGCCGGCCCAGATGCCCGGCATGGCCTCAGCCAGTGAGAGTTGTTGCAAAAAATACCAAGGCAGCAGCGCAAAGCCCAGCAGGCCAAGCACGACCCACCCTTGCAAAGCGCGCTGCAAACGCAGCGCAGGATTCATCTCAGGCTTTCACTCAACGGGGCAAGGAATTGACGTCTTTTTCCCAGCGCTGGATCAGGCGCTTGCGCTCGGCCGTTTGGCCGTACTTGGCGTAGTCATAGTTGATCAGCTTGATCTTTCGGAAGTCGGGTACACGTGGATCAACTTGCGTCTCTTTGTTGGAAGGCAGCTGGAACTGCAAGGTGGCCGCACCCAGCGCTTGGGCCGAGGGGGTCAAGGCCCATTCGTAGAACTTCTTGGCGGCCTCCAGGTTGCGGCTGCCGCGCACGATGGACATGGAGCCAATCTCGGCGCCCGTGCCGTCGGACGGGGTGATGGTCTCGATCGGAAAGCCTTGGGCTTTTTCGCCGGGGCCGTCGTGCACAAAACTGATGGACACGGCCGTCTCGCCACGCGCCACGGCCTTGATGGGGCCGGTGCCCGAGCGGGTATAGGTGCCGATGTTCTTGTGCAGGCCCTTGAGGTAGTCAAAGGCTTTGTCTTCGCCCATGAGCTGCACCAGCGTGGCAATCATGGTGTAGGCCGTGCCACTCGATGCCGGGTTGGCCGACTGGATTTCGCCCTTGTATTCGGGTTTGAGCAGGTCGCCCCAAGTCTTGGGCACAGGCAGTTTTTTCTTGGCCAGCAGCTCGGTGTTGTAGCCAAAGCCCAGGGGGCCAGAATAAATGCCCACGGTTTTGTAGCCCGATTGCGCGGCTTGTTTTTGCGCCCAGTCGTGGAGCTTGGGCAGCGTGGGCGATTTGTATTCGAGGCTCAGGTTTTGTTCTGCCGCCTGCAGGTGCGGGTCGCCTGTGCCGCCAAACCAGATGTCGGTTTTGGGATTGGCTTTTTCTGCGGCCAGCTGG
>JBEEJQ010000214.1:0-3814 GCA_041169105.1 Pseudomonadota bacterium
TGGCCCAGCCGTGCCAGACCGCCCCGCCCAAGTGAGGCCGAAATTCCTGCAGGCGCTCCATCCAGCCGAGTGCGTGCTCACGCAAAGCTTGCAGTTCATCCGCTTGGGTGTCGGCACAAAACAGCGCAATGTAATCGAATACCTGCGCCTCCACCTCCTCATTCGAAGGCAAGGCCGTGCGGCCAGGCAAGCCCAACTCCTTGAGGGCCCGGTGCTTGGCCGGGCCAAAGGCCAGGCCTTCTTCAACCACCAGACGGGCGGCTGTGGCCGCAATTTCAAGCGCTGCATCATTCATGGTTGAACATTGTGCCCCGGGGCCTGAACACCTTGCACGCGCAAGGACTGTGAATGTGCGCGCCGAAATTCAGCCCTGCACGACCACCCCCTAAAATCAGCACATGCATATTCATATTCTGGGCATTTGTGGCACCTTCATGGGTGGTTTGGCAGCACTGGCACGAGAAGCCGGGCATCGGGTCACCGGCTGTGATGCGGGGGTCTACCCACCCATGAGCGACCAATTGCGCGCTTTGGGGATCGAGCTGATCGAAGGCTTTGACGCCGATCAGATGGCGCTGAAGCCCGACATGTATGTGATCGGCAACGTGGTCAGCCGCTCGCGCTTGGCCGATGGCAGCCCGAAGTTTCCTCTGATGGAAGCGATTTTGGAAGCCGGTGCACCCTACACCAGCGGCCCGCAGTGGCTGGCCGAACATGTGCTGCAAGGCCAACATGTGCTGGCCGTTGCAGGCACCCATGGAAAAACCACCACCACCTCCATGCTCACCTGGGTGCTGGAGCAGGCCGGTTTGCAGCCGGGCTTTCTGGTGGGCGGCGTCCCGCTCAACTTTGGCGTTTCGGCTCGTCTGGGCGGCGGCAAGTACTTCGTCATCGAAGCCGACGAATACGACACCGCCTTTTTCGACAAGCGCAGCAAGTTCGTGCATTACCGCCCACGCACGGCCATCCTCAACAACCTGGAGTTCGACCACGCCGACATCTTTGACGACCTGGCCGCCATTGAGCGCCAGTTCCACCACCTGGTGCGCACCGTACCCGGCTCGGGCCGCGTGGTGGTCAATGGTTTGGAAGAAAGCCTGACCCGCGTGCTGGGCCAAGGCTGCTGGAGCCAAGTGCGCAGCTTTGGCACCGCTGTGAGCGACTTTGTGGCCGAGGGCGAGCCCTCGCATTTCAAGGTCCTGCAGGCCGGGAAACCCGTGGCCGAAGTGCAATGGGCCATTGGCGGCGTACACAACCAGCTCAACGCGCTGGCGACCATCGCCGCCGCCGAGCATGTGGGCGTGAACCCGGCTGTGGCCGTGCAGGCGCTGGCCAGTTTTGAAAACGTCAAACGCCGCATGGAAGTGCGCGGCACCGTGAACGGCATCACCGTGTATGACGACTTTGCCCATCACCCCACCGCGATCCGCACCACCGTCAATGGCCTGCGCCGCCAAGTGGGCTCCGCCCGCATCCTGGCGATTTTTGAGCCGCGCAGCAACACCATGAAGCTCGGCACGATGAAGGCCCAGCTGCCCTGGAGTCTGGAAGAAGCTGATCTGGCCTTTGCCCTTTGGGGCGGTTTGGTTTGGGATGCCGCTGCGGCACTCGCGCCCATGGGAGAGCGAGCGCAAGTGGGTGCCAACATTGACGAGGTCATTGCGCAAGTGCTGGCGCAGGTAAAACCTGGTGATCACCTGCTGTGCATGAGCAATGGCGGCTTTGGTGGCATTCACACCAAGCTGCTGGCGTCACTTCCGAAGTGAACGTATCGGGGATGTTCGCTGGGCAGAGCCGCACCTGACGCGGCTCGACGTCGCTTCGCGCCTGAAGTCGCCGCATCAGGCACGCCCCCACCCAGCGAACGTCAAGCATCAGCGTCACGGCAAACGCATGCGAAACGCAGCAAGGGGTGATGCCTGCCCCAAACCGGCGACTTCAGGCGCGCAGCGACGTCGAGCCGGCTTGGGGCAGGCATCACCCCTTGCGGGAACGAGGCTGAAACGTCAGCGCGAACGACGCGCCTTCACCGCATCCGACAGCACCTGCAACACACCCACGCTGTCGTCCCAGCCGATGCAGGCGTCGGTGATGCTCTGACCATAGGTCAGCTTTGTCACATCGTCCTTGCCGGGCGTGAACTTCTGGGCACCGTCCAGGATGTGGCTCTCCACCATGACACCGAACACCTGACGCGAACCGCCGCTGATTTGCGTGGCGATGTCTTTGGCCACGTCAATCTGACGCTCGTGCTTTTTGCTGCTGTTGGCGTGGCTGCAGTCCACCATCAAGGTGGCGGGCAGTTTGGCAGCTTCCAGCTCTTTGCAAGCAGCGGCCACGCTCTCGGCGTCGTAGTTAGGGGCTTTGCCGCCGCGCAAGATGACGTGGCAATCCTTGTTGCCCTGGGTCTGCACGATGGCGACCTGGCCGTTTTTGTGCACCGACAAAAAGTGGTGACCACGGGCGGCCGCCTGAATCGCGTCGGTCGCGATCTTGATGTTGCCATCGGTGCCGTTCTTGAAACCGATGGGGGCCGACAGGCCCGAGGCCAGCTCGCGGTGGACCTGGCTTTCGGTGGTGCGCGCGCCGATGGCACCCCAGCTGATCAGGTCGCCGATGTACTGGGGCGAGATCACGTCGAGGAACTCGCTGCCTGCGGGCAGACCCTGGCGGTTGATCTCGATCAGCAGCTGGCGTGCGATGCGCAGGCCTTCGTCGATGCGGTAGCTCTCGTCCAGGTAGGGGTCGTTGATCAAGCCCTTCCAGCCCACGGTGGTGCGGGGTTTTTCGAAGTACACGCGCATCACGATTTCCAGCGTGTCGGCGTATTTGTCGCGCAGGGGCTTCAGGCGACGGGCGTAATCAAGCGCCGCGGCCGGGTCATGGATCGAGCAGGGGCCGATGATGACCAGCAGGCGATCGTCTTTGCCGTGCACGATGTTCTGGATGGATTTGCGGGTCTGGGCGATCAGGGTTTCCGTCGCCGTGCCGGCGATCGGGAAGAAGCGGATCAAATGTTCTGGAGGGGGGAGCACGGTGATGTCCTTGATGCGTTCGTCGTCGGTCTGGCCGGTGCGGTCGACAGCATTGGGATACCAAGCTTCTGGTGCTGTGGTTTTGGCGTTCATCGTGGGCTCCTCAGATTGAAAAAAGACAGGTGAAAAAAAACCGCCGGGCTTTGGGGCTCCGGCGGTGTGTGTCGAGATGTTCGGGTGCTTATGCGCTCGCCTCTCGTCCGCCGGGGACTGAGAACCAAAAATAAAAAAAGTAAAAAGCGATGCGCGAAGACATGGGTTCAATGTATCACAGCTCGATGACAGTTCCTGACAGGACGATCCGGGGACAAACCCGAAGGCCTGTTTAGAGCGTCATGCGTCAAGTTCAGGCCGTGCCCCCGACGGTCAGACCGTCGATGCGCAAGGTCGGCTGACCCACGCCCACCGGCACGCTCTGGCCTTCTTTGCCGCAGGTGCCCACACCCGAGTCGAGTTTCATGTCGTTGCCGATCATGCTGATCTTCTTGAGCGACTCGGGGCCGCTGCCGATCAGGGTTGCGCCCTTGACGGGGTATTGGATCTTGCCGTTTTCCACCCAGTAGGCCTGGCTGGCCGAGAACACGAACTTGCCGCTGGTGATGTCCACCTGGCCTCCTGCAAAGTTGGTGGCGTACAGGCCTTTTTTGATGCTGGCCACGATCTCTTCGGGGCTCTTGTCGCCGCCCAGCATGTAGGTGTTGGTCATGCGCGGCATGGGCACATGGGCGTAGCTTTCGCGGCGGCCATTGCCGGTGGGCTTGACGCCCATCAGGCGGGCG
>JBEEJQ010000215.1:0-3718 GCA_041169105.1 Pseudomonadota bacterium
ACCCTGGTGCCTACAAGCCTGCAGAGCAAGCCGCCGCACCGGCAGCGCCTGCTGCACCTGCAGCCCCAGCCGCAAAAAAAGGCTGATCCTTTTTCGGGCCTGCCCACTCCCATCCCCCGTCCTCATCGGCGGGGGATTTTTGCGTTAGGCTCTTGCCATGTCCCTCAAACCCCTCATCACCCAATCGCATGAGTCGCTCACGCGCACGGTGCAGGTCTGCAATGAATTCGGTGAACGCTCCGAGACCGCCATCCCGGCCGAACGTGCGCTGGTCATTTACCTTGACAAAAAAGAACTCGTCACCCTGATGACCCTGGGGGCCGAGCCCGAGCACCTGGTGCTGGGCTTTTTGCGCAACCAGCGCCTGATCGACTCGGTCGAGCAGATCGAATCCATCACCGTGGACTGGACGATTGGCGAAGGCGAAACCGGCGAGCCCGGTGTGGCCGCCGTCAAAACCCGCGCAGGTGTCCAACTGCCAATGCCCCCCAGCGCCGAGCGTGTGGTCACCACCGGTTGCGGGCAAGGCAGCGTCTTTGGGGACCTGATGGCCCACATTGACGAGATCGTGTTGCCCGAGGCCCGCATCACACAGGGCCAGCTGTACGGGCTGGTCAATGCCATCCGCCTGCAGGAAACCACCTACAAATCGTCTGGCTCGGTGCACGGCTGCGCCTTGTTTCAGGGCGATCACATGCTCAAGTTTGTCGAAGATGTGGGTCGTCACAACGCAGTGGACACCATCGCGGGCTGGATGTGGATGAATGACATCACCGGGCAAGACAAGGTGTTCTACACCACGGGCCGCTTGACCAGCGAGATGGTCATCAAGTCCGCACAAATGGGCATTCCAGTGGTGGTCTCACGCAGCGGCATCACCCAAATGGGCCTGGACGTGGCCAAGCGCCTGGGCCTGTGCGCCATCGGCCGCGCCACCAACAAGCGCTTCCTGTGCTTCAGCGCGCCCGAGCGCATGGTCTGGCAACCCGAGTTGGTCAACATCTGAAACTTGCGGTTGATCATCAGGAGAAGGTCGTCGTCTGCGATTGAGTCGCTTCAGGTTTCGGATTGATCGTTCACGGGTCTTGCGTCCATGAGATGCCATAGACCATGACTGCTTGGGTCAACGTGGAAACGTACTTAAAGTGCTTACTGTGGTGGTCGTTGAAAAATCAGGTCCAATACAGGGTATGGACATTCCAACCCCTATTGAGAACCGCCTGGTTGATCTCGAGATCAAAGCCGGCTTTACCGAAGACCTGCTGGACCAGCTCAATGCACAGGTCTATCGCCAGCAGCAGCAAATTGACGCGCTCATTCAGGAGCTGCGCCAGATGCGAGATCGCTTGCCCGAGTCGGGCGGCGGTGCCGAAGTGCGCAATTTGCGCGATGAGATCCCGCCCCACTACTGAGTCCTGTCATGTGGAGCATTCAGGACATCCGTGACCATCTCCGTGCCTTGGGTGCGAACGAACGTCACGAGCAGCGTGTGCTGCGCCTGTGGGTGCAGGCCAAGCCGCAGGACAGCGGGCGCAGGCCCCTGGAAAGCTTCATGCCCACAGCGGTGCGCGAGGCCTTGCCCGCGCTCAGCGCCACGCTGGCGGGCCTGGCCACTTTGCGTGAAGAACACCCGGGTCAGGACGGCTCGGCCCGCTTGCTGGTGGGCCTGCATGATGGGCAGACCGTGGAGAGCGTGCTGTTGCCGCGCGATGGCCTGTGTGTGTCATCCCAAGTGGGCTGCGCGGTGGGGTGTGTGTTTTGCATGACTGGTCGTGAAGGTCTGATCCGCCAAGTGGGCAGTGCCGAGATCGTGGCGCAAGTCGCCTTGGCCCGCACGCTCAGGCCGGTTAAAAAAGTGGTGTTCATGGGCATGGGTGAGCCCTCGCACAACCTGGACCAGGTCATGGAAGCCATCGACCTGCTGGGCACGGTGGGCAACATTGGGCACAAGAACTTGGTGTTTTCCACGGTGGGCGATGAGCGGGTGTTCGAGCGTTTGCCGCAAGGCCGCGTCAAGCCTGCTTTGGCTTTGTCACTGCACACCACGCGGGCCGATTTGAGGGCGCAGCTGCTGCCGCGTGCACCACGGTTTGACCCGCAGGATCTGGTGGAAGCGGGCGAGGCCTATGCCCGCGCCACCGGCTACCCGATCCAGTACCAGTGGACGCTGATCGAAGGCGTGAACGACAGCGCCGAAGAAATCGAGGGCATTGTGCGTTTGCTCAAGGGCAAATACGCGCTGATGAACATGATCCCCTACAACGCCGTACCCGACTTGCCCTATGCCCGGCCCAGTTGGGAACGCGCTGCCGAGATCGCCCGTACCTTGCACCAGCGCGGTGTGTTGACCAAGCTGCGCCAATCAGCGGGGCAGGATGTGGATGGTGGCTGCGGTCAGCTCAGAGCGCGGGACGTGCAGCGCGTGCAACCCGTGAAGGTATCGATGTCGAGACTCAAGCCGTCGACCTCCACCCCCCTGTAGGTCGGCACCTTCAGGTCCGACATCTTCCTTTTCTACTTGGCTCTGTTCAACGCCCTGGCAGCTTGACCAAGCCACTGGACAGCGCCGTGCCCACCAAAATCACGGCACCACACCCCACCATCCAGGCCGTGACCGATTCGCCGAGCAGCAGCACGCCGTAGGCAATCGCAAACACGGGCACCAGGAAGGTCACGGTCAGGGCGCGGGCGGGACCGGCGTTTTCAATCAGCTTGAAATACAAGATGTAAGCCACCCCGGTGCACAGCACGCCTACCGTGATCAGCGACCACCAGGCGGTGGCGCTGGGCAGGTGATCGGGTCGGAACCACAGCGCTGGCAAGGCCAGAGCCAAAGTGGCCCCCAGCTGGCTACCGGTGGCTGTGACCAAGGGCGGCAGGCTGGGGATGTGTTTTTTGGTGAAGCTGGCCGACAGCGCGTAGCAGGTGGTGGCGGCCAGACAGGCCAGCACGGCCCAGGCCGGCGCGATGCCCGAGGCATTGGGCTTGAAGCTTGCCTGCCCGCCGGCCAGCAAGACCACGCCGCCAAAACCGATGGCCAGGCCCACACTGCGCGAGACCGTGGGTTTGTCGCCCAGCCAAGCCCAGGCCACCAGCGCCCCAAACAAAGGCACCGTGGCGTTCAGGATCGATGAAAAGCCGGTGCTGATGTGCATGACCGCGAACGAATACAGCACAAACGGGATGCCGCTGTTGAGCAGGCCCACAAAGAAGATCGGCTTCCAGTTTTGCCGCAGGGCTGGGCCGTGGCCTTTGATCAGGAGCAGGGGCGTCAGAAACAGCGATGCGATGCCCACGCGCACGGCTGCCGTGGGCAGTGCACCCAATTCGGCAGACGCCAGACGCATGAACAAAAAGGAGGAGCCCCAGATGGCAGCCAGGATCAAAAAGTCGGCCAGCCAGCCTTTGGCGTGTGAAGAGTTCATGCTTTGAAGGGGAGGGGGTGGCCTTCCAGGCGCAAGAGGGCCTCTTTGCGCCACAGCCCGCCCGCATAACCGGTGAGCTGGCCACCGGCACCCAAAATGCGATGGCAAGGCACGATGATACTGACCGGATTGCGCCCCACCGCCGCACCGACGGCCCGCACGGCTTGCGGATTGTTCAGCTGCGCCGCCAATTGGCCGTAGCTGCGGCTTTGCCCGCTGGGCACCGTGAGCAAAGCATGCCAGACCGCTTGCTGAAAAGGCGTGCCACCCGACAGGTCCAGCGGCACATCAAA
>JBEEJQ010000216.1:0-3690 GCA_041169105.1 Pseudomonadota bacterium
CCCGAGCTGACCGGCGAGTGGGAATACAAGCTGGCCCAGATGGAGCAAGGCAAGTTGAGCCGTGGCCAGTTCATGGCCGAGATCGCGGCCATGACCGAGCACATCGTCAAGAAAGCCAAAGAGTACGACCGCGACACCGTGCCCGGCGACTATGCCACCCTCAGCACGCCTTGCCCTAACTGCGGCGGCGTGGTCAAAGAAAATTACCGCCGCTACACCTGCACCGGCGCACAGGGCGCGACCGAAGGCTGCGGCTTCTCGTTTGGCAAGTCACCTGCCGGTCGCACCTTTGAGCCTGCCGAAGTCGAGCAGTTCATGCGCGACAAAAAGATCGGCCCGCTGGACGGCTTCCGCTCCAAGGCTGGCTGGCCCTTCGTGGCCGAGATGGCGCTCAAGTACAACGAAGAAGAAAAGAACTGGAAGCTCGAATTCGACTTCGGTGACGACAAGAAAAACGAAGACACTGGCGAGATCGTCGAGTTCACCGATGTATCGCTGGGCGCCTGCCCCAAGTGCGGCAGCGCTGTGCACGAGCATGGCAGCAACTATGTGTGCAGCAAAGCCGTGCCGACCAATGAGCAGCCCACGCCCAGCTGCGACTTCAAGAGCGGTCAGATCATCTTGCAGCAACCCATCGAGCGCGAGCAATTCAGCAAACTGCTGAGCACCGGCAAGACCGACCTGCTCGACAAGTTCGTCAGCAACCGCACCCGCCGCAGCTTCAAGGCCATGCTGGCCTGGAACCCTGAAGAGGGCAAAGTCAGCTTCGAGTTTGAGCAGCGCGAGGGCGGCAAGAAATACCCGCCCCGCAAAACAGCGACCAAAACGCCGTTTGGCAAAGTGGCAGTGAAGAAAGCCGCCGCCAAAACACCCGCTGCCAAAAAAGCCGCCAAGACCGCCGTGCCCAAAGCACCACGCAAAGCCGCTGTCGGCACGCTCAAGCCCAGCACCGCCTTGGCCGCCGTGATCGGTGACGGCACCTACGCCCGCACCGAAGTGGTCAAGAAAATCTGGGACTACATCAAAGCCAACGGCCTGCAAGACCCCGCCGACAAACGCTCCATCAAAGCCGATGGCAAGCTGCAAGCCGTCTTCGGCAAAGAGCAAGCCACCATGTTCGAGCTGGCCGGGATCATCGGCAAGCATCTGAGCTGAGCGTTGCTCAGCCTCCGGGTGTCTGAAGCTCCTACAGAACTCCCCCTGTAGGAGCTGAACTCGTTCGGCGAGGGTTTGGCTCTAAGGCGTTTAACGAGGTGCCTTATCCGCTCACAGGCAACTCACGCATTGAAATTCAACCCCAGCCCCGCCACCGGCCAGTCGTCCACCGCGATCAAGCGCCCTGTCCCGGACAGGGTGATGTAGGCGGTGCGGTGGCCGGGGCCGCCAAAGCAGATGTTGGTGGTGTAGAGGTCGGGCAGGGGGATGTGTTGCACGGTTTGGCCGTCCGGGCTGACGATGGAGATGCCGCCGTGCAGCAAGGTGGCCACGCAGATGTTGCCTTGGCCATCGACGGCCATGGAGTCAAAGCGTTGGTAGTGCCCGCCGGGTGATGCTGTCACCATGCGTGCGCCCTGCGGCGAGGGCCAGGGGTCTTTGTGCACCTGGCCGGGGGCGGTGATGTCAAAGGCCCAGACGCGAGCGCCTTCGGTTTCGGCGTAGTACAGCGTTTGGCCATCGGGCGAGAGTGCAATGCCGTTGGGCGTCATCACGGGCCTGGCCACAGCGTGCACGCCCGAGCCGTTGGGCTGTGCATAAAACAGGCCGCCCCGGTCCATCTCGTGGTGGCGCACCTTGCCCAGGTCGGTGAAATAAAAGCCGCCATGCGCGTCAAACACCAGGTCGTTGGGGCCGCGCAGGCCGATGCCGTCGACGTGTTCATACAGGCGCTCAAATTTGCCGGTGTTGAGGTTCACGCGCTCGATGCGCCCGCCGGAATAATCGTGCGACTGGCCGATGGGGCGCAAACAGTTGCCGGGGTCGCGGGTCCATTCAAAACCGCCGTTGTTGCAGATGTAGACCGCGCCATCGGGCCCGATGGCAGCACCGTTGGGTCCCGCGCCGAGTTCGGCCACCACCTGCACACGCCCATCGGGCCTCACGCGGGTGAGCGTGCCGCGTGCAATCTCGACCAAGAGCACCGAGCCATCGTCCATGGCGACGGGCCCTTCTGGAAATTGCAAACCGGTGGCGAGTTCACGGATGTTCATGGGAGCCTCTTTGAGTGGTGCATTCAATGTAATGAGCGCCAGCCCTGCGGCAAGCGGGGATTCCCTAGGGCACGCGGTCTGTGGCGGTGTGGAGCTACACCTTGGGGCCAGTGCAAACACACCGAAAGGCAGATGGTCATGAACCCGTCAGGTGACCAAACTGAGGGCTGTTTTTTTACAGCACAAGGAATGTTTCATGAAACGTTTGACCACTCACATCATGGGCGCTGGCGCGGCATTGCTGATGGCCTGGCCCTTGGGCGCTGCAATGGCCGCCACCGAGACCGGTGCCAGTTCAGGCTTGGGCAGCGGGACATCGAAGTTCATCGAGCGCCAGGAAGAGGCGATCCACGCCATGGGCCAGGTGCGCACGCAAGAAAAGTCTGTGGCGGCCACACGCTCGCAGCTCAAGACGCAAGCCAAGTTGATCAAGCTCACGGGCGAGCTGGCTGCGGCGCAGGACAAGTTGCTGGTGCGCAGCCGTGAGCAGATCAAAGACCACGGCAAAGACACGCCCGCCATCCAGGAGCAGCTGCAGGCGCAGGAAAAAACACAGCTGCAATTGCTGGACCAGTTGAAGGCGCAAGACAAAGAGCTGGCCAAAACGCTGGAGCACTTGCAGCAACAAGAAAAGCAGCAGCTTCAGCTGCACGAGCAGCTCAAAGCCCGACGCGCTGCCAAATCGTCTTGAAGTCGTCTTGAAGGGCGCTGGCCCAGATGCAGTCACTCAGACCGACGATGTGAACGCGACCTTGACCGGCAGGGCGGCGATGCGTGTGCGCAGTGCCTCTTGCACAGCCACGTCGCATGTGGCTGGCAGCGTGATGCTGACCGGCAAGTCGCCTTGCGCCAAAACCTGGGGTCGCATGTCGGGCGTGATGTTCAGTGGTGTGCAGACTTGGTCAATGAGGGCTTGCACCACGGCAGCGGTGGCCAGCGTGCGCAGTTCGGGCTTGTAGATCTTGCCCACGTTGGTGACCGGCATGCGCTCGATGATGGTGATGGACTTGGGTTTGGCAGGGCCCTCGTCCACGCGCTTTGCGGTGAAGGCGAGCAACTCGGCCTCGCTCACTTGTGCGCCTTCTTTGAGCGTGGCAAAAGCCACCGGCAGCTCGCCCGCATAGGCGTCGGGCGCACCCACGGCCGCGCACAGGGCCACGGCGGGGTGTGCGCCCAACGCGTCTTCGATCACTTTGGGGTCGATGTTGTGGCCGCCACGGATGATCAGGTCTTTGGCGCGGCCGGTCAGGTGCAGGCGGCCTTGCGCGTCCACAAAGCCCACGTCGCCGGTGATCAGCCAACCATCGGGTGTGAAGCTGCGGGCGGTCTCGACCGCGTCCAGATAGCCCGAGAACAAATTGGGGCCCTTGTAGAGCACCATGCCTTTGTCGTCAGTGGGCAGGGTTTGGTCGGTGGCTTGCCCATCGCTGTTCAGGCCCGCGATGCGCACGCGGGCGTGCGGCAGCGGCCAGCCCACGCAGCC
>JBEEJQ010000217.1:0-3684 GCA_041169105.1 Pseudomonadota bacterium
GATGCGGCCCCAGTTGGCTGCTTTCATGGCGGGCAGTGCCAGGCGGGTGGCGTGGAAAGCGCTGCTCAGGTTGATGGCGATGATCGAATCCCAGCGTTCGATGGGGAAGTCTTCGATCTTGGCCACGTGCTGAATGCCGGCGTTGTTGACCAAGATGTCCACACGCCCGAAGGTGTCAGCGGCAAACTTCATCATGGCTTCGATTTCGCTGGCCTTGCTCATGTCGGCGCCATGGTAGGCCACCTTCACATCCAATGCCGCAATTTCGGCCTGAGGGCCTGTGGCGTCACCGAAACCGTTCAGAACGATGTTGGCGCCTTGCTTGGCCAAGGCCTTGGCAATGCCCAGGCCGATGCCGCTGGTTGAACCCGTGACCAAAGCTGTTTTACCTTGCAACATGATTTCCACTCCAGATGAATTAGGATGCTTAAAAGTCCATTATCGCGCTGCGCAAGACCCATTGAGCGCAGTGCCTGACCTGATTGTGTCCGATTGTCATGAGCCCCAGCCTTTTGCAGCCCCAACTTGAATTCGTGCCTTGCCCCAACCCGCAGGGCCAGCACCGCATGGCCTATTGGCGCTGGGGCGACGCCAGGGCGCAGCGCGTGGTCGTTTGTGTGCATGGCCTGACCCGCCAAGGGCGCGATTTTGACCGGCTTGCCCAAGCGCTGGTGGCCCGCAGCGCTGAGCCTATGCAGGTGATTTGCCCCGACGTGGTGGGGCGCGGCCGCAGTGAATGGCTGAGCGACCCGATGGCTTACCAAATTCCGCAATACGCCTCCGACATGCTGACCCTGTTGGCACAGGTGAACGCGGGCACGGGCGCAGCTCTTGAGTCGCTCGACTGGGTGGGCACCAGCATGGGCGGGCTGGTGGGCATGGTGCTGGCGGGGCAGCCCGGTTTGCCATTGCCTTTGCCCATTGGCCGCTTGGTGCTCAACGATGTGGGGCCTGCCATTGCGTGGGCTTCGGTGCAGCGCATGCAGCAGTATGTGGGTCAATACGGTCAGTACCGTGATCTGGACGAGGCCGCTGCAGCCATGTGGGCCCTGTCGACAGGCTTTGGCCCGGTGCCGGCCGAGGTCTGGCGCGAGATGTCGTCGCACATGGTTCGCCCAGGCAGTGACGGAGCCCTGACCTTGCATTACGACCCGGCCATTGGCACGCCTGTGCGGGGGCTGACGCCCGAAGCCGCAGCGGCGGGCGAGGCCGTTTTGTGGTCGGTGTATGACCAGATTCAGGCCCGCACGCTGCTCATTCGCGGTGCCCAGTCGGATTTGCTTTTGCCCGAAACTGCACAGGCCATGACCGAGCGGGGCCCGCGTGCACAGCTGGAGACCTGGGCCGATTGCGGCCACGCTCCGACGCTCACCAGCGAAGCGCAAATCGAGGTGGTGGCCCAATTTTTGTTGGGGGCTTGAGACCATGGTCAGTCCGAACACCAGCCATGCCGCCAGCCCGACACGCGTTTCCACCCATTTGCATGCGGCGGTGCCGCCCGTCATGCTGGCCACGGCCGATTCGGCCGATCAAGCCGAGACCCTGGCCCGCGCCCGTGCATTTGCCGAGCCCCTGATTTCGGGTGAAAGCCTGGACACGGGCGAAAACATCCTGTCGCACGCCGATGCGGTGGCGGCCATCCTGGCCGAGATCGGCGGCTCTGCCCAAATGCAGGCGGCCAGTTACCTGGTCTATGCCTGCCCGCACCTGAACAAACCCGAAGAGGTCATTGCCAAAGCTTTTGGCCCCAACCTGGCGCAGCTGGCCATGCAGACCAACCACCTGGTGCATGTGCAGCGTTTGTCGCGGGCAGCCGAGACCAGCGCCCAATTGGTGGACGACCCCAAGCTGCAAACCGAAAACGTGCGCAAGATGCTGCTGGCGTTCAGCCGCGACTTGCGCGTGGTCATGTTGCGGCTGGCTTCGCGCTTGCAGACCTTGCGCCATTTCGCGGCCACCAAGCTGCCGGTGCCAGCGGCGCTGGCGCGAGAGTCCTTGCAGGTGTTTGCGCCTTTGGCCAACCGCTTGGGCATCTGGCAGATCAAATGGGAGATGGAAGACCTGTCTTTCCGGTTTCTGGAGCCGGTGACCTACAAGGAGATCGCCAGCTTGCTCGACCAAAAGCGGGGCGAGCGCGAGCGCTACATGGTCGATTTGCGTGAGCGCCTGCAGCAGGCGCTGGCCGCGCAGGGCGTCAAGGCGCAGGTCGATGGCCGGCCCAAACACATCTACAGCATCGTGCGCAAGATGCGCGGCAAGTCGCTTGCCTTTGACCGGGTCTTTGACATCCGCGCCATGCGCGTGGTGGTGCCCGCGGTGGCCGATTGCTACCAGGTGCTCAGCTGGGTGCACGAACACTTTGCGCCGATTGCCGAAGAATTTGACGACTACATCGCCAAACCCAAACCCAACGGCTACCAATCGCTGCACACGGTGGTGCGGGATGTGGATGGCCGACCGATCGAGATTCAGATACGCACCCAGGCCATGCACGACCATGCCGAGCATGGGGTGGCGGCGCACTGGGCCTACAAGGAAGCCGGTGCCAAGGGCTATGCGGGTGTCTCGGCCAGTAGCGAGTACGACAACAAAATCGCAGTGCTGCGCCAACTGCTGGCCTGGGAGCGTGACCTGTCCGGGGCAGGGCAGGGCGAGGGTTTGTTTGACGACCGCATTTATGTGCTGACGCCCGATGCCGCCGTGGTGGAGTTGCCGCAAGGCGCGACACCGGTGGACTTTGCGTACACGGTCCACACCAATCTGGGCCACCGCTGCCGAGGAGCCAAGGTCGATGGGGCCATGGTGCCGCTCAACACGCCACTGGCCAATGGCCAGACGGTGGAAGTCACCGCCATCAAGGAAGGCGGCCCTTCACGTGACTGGCTCAACCCCGAGCTGGGCTATTTGGTCAGCAACCGTGCGCGGGCCAAGGTGCGGGCCTGGTTCAACGCCCAGATCAGCGAGGAAACCATCGCGCGTGGCCGCGAAGCTGTCGAAAAGTTGTTGCAAAGGCTGGGGCGCACCTCCACCAAGCTGGAAGACCTCGCCAGCCAGCTGGGCTTCAAGTCGGCCGAGGGCTTGTTCGAGGTGGTTGGCAAGGACGAGTATTCGCTGCGCAACATCGAGGTGCTGCTCAATCCGCCCGAGCCAGCGCTGTTGCCCGATGAGTACCTGCAAAAGAAATTCAAGGGCGCCGTCGCACGCAAATCAGCGTCGGGCGTGCTGGTTGTGGGGGTGGATTCTTTGTTGACCCAGCTGTCGCGCTGCTGCAAACCTGCGCCGCCCGATGCGATCAGTGGCTTTGTCACGCGGGGCAAGGGCGTGAGCATCCACCGCCAGGACTGCAGCAATTTCCGACAACTGGCTGCGCGTCACGGCGAGCGGGTGATTGAAGTGCGCTGGGGCGAGCACAAAGGCGCAGATGCAGCGGTGTATCCCATCGACGTTGCGGTCGAAGCCTTTGACCGTCAGGGCTTGCTGCGCGACATCTCGGAAGTTTTTGCCAAAGAAAAAATGAACGTGATCGGGGTGCAAACCCAATCGGTTAAAGGCACCGCCTGGATGACCTTCACAGTGGAAATCAGCGACGCCGCAGGGCTGAACAAAGTGCTGGGCATTGTGCGAAACGTAAAAGGTGTGAGGTCCGCGCGAAGACGCTGATTTTTGCTGCTATAATTCAAGGCT
>JBEEJQ010000218.1:0-3666 GCA_041169105.1 Pseudomonadota bacterium
TGGCCGCATCTTTGATGCCCTTTGCCGATTCCACGCCTGAACTCACGTCCACTGCCAATGAATGGCCGTGGTCACGCAGCGCGCGAATGCCATCGGTCACGTTGGCAGCGTTGAGTCCACCAGACAAGACGAGGTGAGCGTTGACGTTTGGAGGAAGCTGTGACCAATTGAATGTTTTGCCGCCGCCGCCGTAACCGTCGACATGGGCGTCGAGCAGCACCGCTTGGGCGTCTGAGTAATCTTGTGCGTATTTTAAGAGGTCGAAAGGTTCTTCGCCCGCAGGGGTTTCTAGCGGGATGCGGGCAGCGCGAATCCAGCGTCGGCCCAAGGTGCGGGCAATCTTGCGGCAGTGGTCGGGCGTTTCATCGCCATGGAACTGCAACCATGCGCCTGGCACTTGCACGCACGCGTGGGCAATGGCCTCAGCGGTTTCATTCACAAACAGCAGCACGGGCGTGACGAAGGCGGGCAAGCGCAAGGCCAGCTCGGCCGCGCGCTCTACCGTCACCGCGCGTGGGCTCTTGGCGTACATGACAAAACCAATGGCGTCCACGCCTGCGGCCACGGCGGCATCGACGTCTTGCTCACGGGTGAGTCCACAAATTTTGATACGCGTGCGGTTCATGGCAATCCATCATACGCAGGGGTACGGTCAGGCAAATCCCACTGTGCGTCGTAGCGGGGGCCCAAGAAATACAAACCATCGGGGCTGAAGGTGGGGGCGGCGGCGTCGCGGTCGCGGGCGGCCAGCACGTCGGCCATCCACTCGGGCGGTTTGTCGCCACTGCCAATCTTCACAAAGCAGCCCATGAGGTTGCGAATCATGTGGTGCAAAAACGCGCTTGCTTCAAACTCAAAGCGCCACACGGCGGAGCCGGACTGTGTGCTTTTGCGGGTGATGTCGATGCGCGTCATGGTTTTGACGGGCGTGAGTGCTTGACAGCTGGAGGCGCGAAACGAAGTGAAATCGTGTTCGCCCATCAAATACTGCGCCGCTTTTTGCATGGCTTCTAGGTCGAGCGGGCGATACACCCAGCCCACGCGGCCCACTTCGACGCTGGGGCGCACGGCGGATTCGAGCACCACATAGGCATAGCGGCGCGCAATGGCGCTGCCGCGGCAGTGAAATTCACGCGGCATTTCACGCGCCCATTGCACCGCAATGTCGAGCGGTAAATAGCGGTTGGTGCCGCGCACCCACGAGTAGGGCGTGCGATCCAGCTCGGTGTCAAAGTGAATCACTTGCATGAGGCCATGCACACCGGCATCGGTGCGGCCTGCACACAAGGTAGAGACGGGAGTTTGGGTGAACTTGGACAGCGCTTTTTCAAGCTTGTCCTGCACTGTTTTGCCCGAGACTTGGCTTTGCCAGCCTTCGTAGGCTTGGCCGTTGTAGCTCAAGCCCATGGCGATGCGCATGCGGCTTAGCCTCGTTCAGCCAGCCACTTGAGGGCTTTTTCTTTGTCAGCGCCAGAGGCTTCGTTGGCCACTTCTTCCATCAACGCACGGCTGGTGTGCAGCTGGCCCAAGTTCCACAGCTCGTCGGCCAAGTCGATGCGCACTTGGTAGGGGCTGGCTGTGGTGTCAGGTTCGTTCAAATCCAAGGAAATGTTGGGCATCTCCATGGTGGGGCGAATGGCGTGTGCGTCGTGTGGTGCGTGCGTTTCTTCTTGCAGTTCATCCTCGTCATGGGCGTGGTGCTCATGGTCGTGGGGATGTTCATGCGTGTCGTGCATGTGCGTGGCCACATCGTGGATGTAGGCGCGTTCGACCGGCTCCGCATGGTCGTGCTCAGGCAGGTCGAGGTTGAACTTCACGTTCAAGGGCGGCAGGCCATGGATGTCGTCTTCGCGCTTGTTCAAAGCGCGACGGCGCCACAAGCCCACCAACACCAAGATCGCAATCAAACTGCCAGCGCCCACGGGGGTGAGCGAGTTTTCGCGCAGTTCGTTGAGCCATTCGCTGTTGGCTTCGACCGCGCTAGCGGGTACATCGACAGGCAAGACGCCAGAGGCTGCCTCGGAGGCCGAGGTCGCAGGGCCACTCACAGTGGCGGCTGCAATCTTGCCGAGTTCGGCGATGTTGCGGCTGAGCTCGGCTGCGCGAGTTGCCACGTCTTGGGCTTCGCGTTGCTGTGCAATCTTGTCTTCAGCTGCAGCGTCTTTGCTGCCGGGCTTGGCCAACGTCAATTTGTCTTGGTTGGCCTTGGCGTTTTTGTTTTGTACTTTGGCGTCGAGCTTGCCTTCGGCATCACGGGCCACTTTGGGCACCACACCGCCTGGGGCGCGTGCGGCTAGCTCGGCACGGTAGGCCTCAAAGTCTTTGGCCTGGATTTGAATTTCACGGCGCGCTTCTTCGCGCGACACGGCTTTGGCTTCTTGCTCGGTGGGCAAGGTCAGCAAAGCGCCTTCTTTCATGCGGTTGACGTTGGATTCAACAAACGCATCGGGGTTGTTGCGCAGCAAGGCGACCAGCATTTGCTCAAGCGACACACCTTCAGGCGTTTTGCCAGCACTCAGTTCGCTGGCGGTATCGCCACGTTTGACCGTGATTTGTCCGTTGGACTGTCCATTTTTGCTATAGACCGAAGGCATCTCAGCTGTTTTGAGATTGCGTTCGCCAATGCCCGGCATCAAAGGGGCGTTGGGCTTTTTGGCACTGCCATCGTCAATGGACAGACTCACATCGCGCAGCAAACGGCCTGTGGCCCAACGCAAATCAATCAGCAAATCCAAAAAGTTGCTGTTGATGGCTTGTTTGCTGGTGATTTTTAAATAGGGCCAACCGTGGTCTCGGCGCAACAGTTGCACCTGAACATCGAGGGGTTGGCCATTGACCAGTGGTACTTCGACCTTGGCCGCTTTGTAAACCTCTGGGCTGGCAATTTTGGCTTCGAGCTCGATTTGCTCAGCGATGGTGATTTCGCTGACATCGATCTCCACGCGCAAAGCCTCGCCCTGCTTGCTTTGTACGACGGGTCGGCTCAAAGTGAGCGCCTGCGCACTGCCGAAGATCGACAGTGACAGGGCTGCCCACAGCGCTGATCGCTGGAACAAATGGGAAGCGGAGCGGTGGGCTTTTTTCATAGCCAAAGATATTACTTTGTTTTATGCCTCGAGCAGGATGCGCAACATGCGACGCAATGGCTCGGCTGCGCCCCACAAAAGCTGGTCACCGACGGTGAACGCGCCCAGGTAGTCGTTGCCCATGGCCATTTTGTGCAGGCGGCCCACTGGCACGGTCAAAGTGCCGGTCACGGCTGCGGGTGTCAGGTCACGTTCGCTGATCTCGCGCACGTTTGGCACCACTTTGACCCAGTCGTTGGCGCTGGCCAAGATGCTTTCGATCTCGTCCATGGGCACATCTTTTTTCAGCTTGATGGTCAAGCCTTGTGAGTGGCAGCGCATGGCGCCAATGCGCACGCACAAACCGTCGATGGGGATAGAGCCCGCAGAGCGGAACGCTGGGTTGCCCAAGATCTTGTTGCACTCGGCGCCGCCCTTCCACTCTTCCTTGCTTTGGCCGTGTTCGACAGGCACGTCGATCCAAGGGATCAAGCTGCCAGCCAAGGCGGTGTTGCGGAAGTTTTTGGTGGGGAACTCAGCGCTGCGCATGGTGGCCGACACTTTGCGGTCGATGTCCAAGATGGCAGAAGAAGGGTTGGCC
>JBEEJQ010000219.1:0-3648 GCA_041169105.1 Pseudomonadota bacterium
CCTGCTGACGACTGGGTGTTGGTGCACGACGCGGCGCGTTGCCTGATCACGCCCGAGGCGGTGTCGGCTTTGATCGACGCTTGCAAGGGTGACCCGGTGGGCGGGCTGCTGGCTTTGCCTTTGCCAGATACCCTTAAGCTGCAGCGCCTGGATGATGGTGGCGCACACGTGCAAGCCACCGTGCCGCGTGAAGACAAATGGCTGGCCCAAACACCACAAATGTTCCGCCTGGGCGCATTGCATGCGGCCTTGGCCCAAGTGGCTGCCTCGGGCTTTGAAGGCATCACCGACGAGTCCAGCGCCATGGAGCGTTTGGGGCTGGCTCCGCGCCTGGTTCCGGGCTCGGCTCAGAATTTGAAAGTCACTTACCCGGCAGACTTCGCGTTTGCCGAGGCTGTTTTGAAAGGTCGCGCATGAGTTTTCGCATTGGAGAGGGCTGGGACGTGCATGCCCTGGTGCCCGGGCGCAAACTGATCCTGGGCGGGGTCGAGATCCCCCACACCACGGGCCTTTTGGGCCATTCGGACGCCGATGTGTTGCTGCACGCCATCACCGATGCGGTGCTGGGCGCAGCGGGTTTGGGCGACATCGGCCGCCACTTTCCGGACACGGACGCGCAATTCAAAGGGGCTGATTCTTCGGTGCTGCTGGCCGAGGCCATGCGCCGGGTGCGCGATAAAGGCTGGGAATTGGTGAACGTGGACAGCACCATCGTGGCACAAGCGCCCAAGTTGGCCCCTTACATGCCGGCCATCCATGCATCGGTGGCCAAGGCCCTGGGCGTGCATCCCGATCAGGTCAACGTCAAGGCCAAGACCGCTGAAAAGCTCGGTCCCGTTGGCATGGGCCAGAGCATGGAGGCGCGGGCGGTGGCGCTGCTGAGCCGCAGGTGATTTGCTGACCCATGCATTGATGGGCCTTGGCATGAGCCCATGTCGGGGCTGAAGCCGCCGACCTACAAGAACTTGCTTTTCGCTCAGCCCGCAGCGGCTTGTCGGAACTTCATCAAGGCCATCAAGCCGCCTGCGCTGTTGTTGAACACTGAAAACGTGCCCCCCATGCGTTGCACTGAGCGTTCCACAATCGCCAGGCCTAGACCCGATCCGGTGGCCGATGTGCGGGCGGTGTCGCCGCGGTAAAACGGCTGGGTCAGGTTTTTCAGGGTTTCATCCGACACGCCAGGGCCTTGGTCGCGCACACGCAGCAGCACCCAGCCGTCGTGAACACGGGCCACGATCTCGACCCGGGTCACGCCATCGCTGGGGCTTTGGCCGTAGCGGCGCGCGTTCTCCAGCAAGTTGGACAGCACGCGGCCCAATTCAACAGCTTCGGCTTTGACGTGCAGGTCTTCAGCCACATCGACCGAGATGTTCAGGCGAGGGTTGTTGCGCCACGGTGCAATGCAACGGCTGAGTACACCCGACAGCAGCACCGGGCCCAGGTTGGTTGGCTCAGGCCGCGCATAGTCCAGGAATTTGTCGATGATTTCATCGAGCTGGGCGATGTCGCCGGCCATGAGCTCGCGGGTTTCGGGGTCGGCCACGCTCAGCTCGGTCTCCAGGCGCAAGCGGGCCAAGGGGGTGCGCAGGTCGTGTGAGATACCCGCCAGCATCAAGGCCCGCTCGGCTTCGATCTTGGCCAAGCGCTTGGCCATGCGGTTGAAGCCGATGTTGACTTCTCGGATCTCGCTGGTGGCCGCATGCTCGTCCAGCGTGGAGGTGTTGAAGTGCCCTTCACGAACCTGGCTGGCCGCATACGACAGGCGCTTGAGCGGACGGTTGATCAGGCCCGCCATGATGGCCGCACCGCTCAGCGACAGTGCGGCAGCGAAGCTCAGCCAGATCATCAAGCCAGTGCCGCCCAAGGGGCGTAGGCGCTCAGGGTCCATTTGAAGCCAGTAGCTGTCGCGTTCAATCGAAAAGCCAATCCACAGGCCTGGTTGCTCGTTCACGCTGGAGGCGACAACGGTCCCTTTGCCCAGACTTTTGGCCATTTCCTGGGCCAATTGCTTTTCCATTGTGGTTTGGCCGAAGGGCTCGATCCGGTCACTGGGTTCGCGGGTCTGGATCTTGACGTCCTCTTCATCTGCCAAGGTTTTGAGCAGAGACACCCGGGCGATGGCGTCGGTGTGTACCAGAGCGGTTTTGGTCAAGTTGACGACGGTGGCGATCTGGTGCGCGTTGCGCATGATGCGTGGTTCGTACTCTTGCGTGCGAAACAGTTGCAACCAAGCCAAGCTGCTGAACAGGATCAACATGGCCAGCAAGACAAAGGTGCGCCAAAACAGGCTGAGTTTCAGCCTGCGTTTGGTTTCATCGGGCGCATCGTCCGTTGCCAGATCTTCTTTGTTTTGACTCACGATTGACCATCGGGTACGAACACGTATCCGACACCCCAGACGGTTTGGATGATTTTGGGTGAAGCCGGATCGGCTTCGATCATTTTGCGCAAGCGTGAAACTTGCACATCCAGGCTGCGGTCAAAGGGCTCAAACTCGCGCCCGCGTGCCAACTGGGCGAGCTTGTCACGACTGAGGGCTTGACGAGGGTGGCGCGCCAAAGCCTTGAGCATGGCAAATTCGCCGGTGGTCAGAGGGATGTCTTGCCCGTTTTTGCTGAGTGACCGTGCCCCCAAATCCAGGGTGAATTCGCTGAAGCTGATGACCTCTCTGTCGCTGGCTGGAGCACCGGGCACTTCGGCCTGCGGGCGACGTCGCAACACGGCATGGATACGGGCCAGCAATTCACGGGGGTTGAAGGGCTTGCCCAGATAATCGTCGGCACCGATTTCCAGTCCGTTGATGCGGTCCACATCTTCGCCCTTGGCCGTCAGCATGATCACCGGAGTTTTGTTGCTGGTGCTTCTCAAGCGTTTGCAGATGCTCAGGCCGTCTTCACCGGGCAGCATCAGGTCCAGCACGATCAGGTCGATGGTTTCGCGCTGGATGATGCGGTCCAGTGCTCGGCCATCTTCAGCCAGTAAGACGTCAAAGCCTTCCTGTGACAGAAAGCGGCGCAACAGGTCGCGGATGCGAGCGTCGTCATCGACGATGACGATTTTGTCCAAACGTGAAGTGGGAGTGGTCATGTGATGTGCTGCTTTGGGCTATTTCGGGCCAATCATTGCGCGGTCCATCCACCGTCCATGTTCCAGGCGACGCCGCGCACATTGTTGCCCGCGGGTGAGCAGAAGAAGACCGCCAGATCGCCGAGTTCTTCGGGTGTTGTGAATTGCATGGACGGTTCTTTTTCTTGCAGCAAGACTTTTTTGGCTTCTTCGTTGGACAGCCCCATGGCGGCGGCTTTGGCGTCCACCTGTTTTTGGACCAAGGGGGTCAGCACCCAGCCGGGGCAGATCGCGTTGCAGGTCACGCCAGTGGTGGCGTTTTCGAGGGCGGTGACTTTGGTCAGGCCGACCACGCCGTGTTTGGCTGCCACATAGGCCGACTTTTCGGCGGAGCCAACCAGGCCGTGGATCGAGGCCACGTTGATGATGCGGCCCCAGTTGGCGGCCTTCATGGCCGGCAGTGCCAGGCGGGTGGCGTGGAAAGCGCTGCTCAGGTTGATGGCGATGATCGAATCCCAGCGTTCGATGGGGAAGTCTTCGATCTTGGCCACGTGCTGAATGCCGGCGTTGTTGACCAAGATG
>JBEEJQ010000220.1:0-3612 GCA_041169105.1 Pseudomonadota bacterium
CCAGCGGCGGTCAGGTGAACGCTGCGCGTGGTGCGGTCAAACAGGCGGGTGCCCAAGGATTCTTCGAGCCGGGCCACCACACCCGAGACCGCCGATTGCGACAGGTGCACTTGCGCGGCGGTGCGCCGAAAACTGCCGGTTTCGGCCAGCACCAGAAAAATGTCCAGATCGCGGGGTGTCCAATTGATATGCATAACAGATCAGTTTATAGAAAAAAACGGCTGGACGAAGCAATGGGCTGTTCCTAGACTCGGCTTTTCGTTTGGACAGACACCCTATTCATGATTTCTTCACACACTTCACAAGCCCGCACCGTGGTGGTGGGCGGCGGCACCATGGGCATGGATGTGGCCATCGTGCTGGCCCGTGGTGGCAGCCAAGTCACCGTCATCGAGCCCGATGCGGTCAAGCGCGAGGCTTTGGCCACGCACGTGCGCCACAACCTGGAGCCCTTGGGCATGGCGCACCGCACCGAGCGTGTGCAAGCCGTGGCAGATTTGACCAATGTGTCTTGGCCCGGTGTGAGCCTGCTGATCGAGTGCATCCCTGAAAAGTTGCCGCTCAAGCAAGCCCTGTTTGCGCGCTTGGCGCAATTGGCCGCGCCCGAGACACTGCTGTGCAGCAACAGCTCCAGTTTCCCGATCAGCGCCATCGCAGAGGGCCTGCCCACGGCCGAGCGCATGCTGGGTCTGCACTTTTTCATGCCCGCGCATTTGGTGCCGCTGGTGGAGGTGGTGCTGGGCCCTCAGTCCCATGTCCAAGAGGCCGAGCAGCTGTGCGACTTCATGCGCGGCTGCGGCAGCGTGCCGGTGTTGGTGCGCAAAGACAAGCCCGGTTTTTTGGCCAACCGCATGCAGCACGCCCTGGCGCGTGAGGCCTTCGCCCTGATCGACGAAGGCGTGGCTTCACCCGAAGATGTGGACGCAGCCGTCCGTTTTGGCTTTGGCTTTCGCTTTCTGGCCGCTGGCCCGGTCATGCAGCGCGACCATGCGGGCCTGGAGGTGCACACCGCAGCGGCGGCCAGCATGTACCCGAGTTTGGCAGTGAACGCTGAGCCCGCCCGTGTGTTGCAAGAGCGTGTGGCCCGAGGCGATCTGGGCATGAAGACGGGCCAAGGCTTTTTCACCTGGACAACCGAGACCCAAAAGGCCGAGCGCGAGCGCTACGACCGCTTGCTGCGTCAGGGCCTGGATTTGCTGGCCTCTGAGTTGCCGCCGCTGAACCCCAATGACTGAATCACCGAAGGCAAACCCATGGCTGTTTTTTCGCATCCCCTCTTGATCACCGTCGCGCCCAACGGCGCGTACAAGCAGCGTCCGGATCACCCGGCCTTGCCCCTCACCACGACCGAGCTGGGCCAGACCGCCAAGCAGTGCCTCGATGCCGGGGCCGCGATGATCCACATGCACATCCGCGACGCTGAGGGCCGCCACAGCCTAGACGTGCAGGGCTACCGCGACGCGCAGCAAGCGGTCAAGGCGGCGGTGGGCGATGAACTCATCATCCAGGTCACCAGCGAGGCCGCGCGTGTCTACAAGGCACCCGAGCAAATCGCCATGGTCACCGCGCTCAAGCCCGAAGCCGTCTCGGTGGGCCTGCGCGAAGTGGACCAGCCCGAGATCGGTGAAGCCGGTCTGTCGCAGTTCTTTGGCTGGTTGGCCAAAGAGCGCGTGATGACCCAGGTCATCGTGTACGACGTGGCCGATCTGCAGCGCTGGCAAGCCTTGCGTACGAAAGGTGTGATCCCCGATGCGCCTTGGTCGCTCTTGTTTGTGCTGGGCCGTTACTCGGTGGGCCAAACCTCGGAGGCCAAAGACCTGTTGCCCTTTGTGATGGCCCACACCGGCAACGAGCCATGGTCCATGTGCGCCTTTGGGGCGGGCGAGCACGCTTGCGCCACCACGGCGGCCGCCTTGGGCGGGCATGTGCGCGTGGGCTTTGAAAACAACCTCTTGCTCAACAACGGCCAGGTCGCGTCCGACAACGCCGCCCTGGTGTGCCAGATTGCCGACTCGGCCCGCGTCCTGGGCCGCAGCCTCTACACCGCAGCCCAAGCGCGTGAAGCGTTTTTTGCCGCTTAAGCATACCCATTTCTACAGGAGACAAATCCATGAAACGCAGCACTTTCGTCGCCGCATTGTCCGCAGCCTTGTTCAGCGCTGCCTTGCCCGCACAGGCCCAGGACAACTACCCCAGCAAAACCATCCGCTTTGTGGTGCCTTACCCACCGGGTGGCCCGACCGATTTGATGGCCCGCATGCTGCAAAGCGAATTGAGCACGCGCCTGGGCGTGACGGTGATCGTGGACAACAAAGGTGGCGCAGGCGGCAACCTGGGCAGCGCCGAAGTGGCCAAGCAAGCGCCTGCCGACGGCTACACCTTGCTGCTGGCCGCCAGCGGCCCCATGGCCGTGAACCCCACGCTGTACCGCAGCATGCCCTTTGTGCCCATGACCGATCTGGCACCCGTGATCCAGATTTCCTCATTCCCTCTGGTGCTCGAAGTGCACCCCAGCGTGCCGGTCAACACGGTCAAGGACTTGGTGGCATTGGCGCAAAAGCCCGACAGCAAATTGGCTTTCGCCTCGGCAGGCAACGGCACGCCCCAGCATTTGGCGGGCGAGATTTTCAACACCCAGGTCAACACCAACATCTCGCACATCCCTTACCGTGGCGCGGGCCCGGCCCTCAATGACTTGATCGGCGGTCAGGTGCAGGTGATGTTTGACATTCTGGGCAGCTCCTTGCCGCACATTCAGGGCGGCAAGCTCAAGCCCTTGGCCGTGACATCGGCCAAGCGCCACCCCTCGCTGCCCAATGTGCCCACCATGATGGAGGCGGGCATTGCCGGTTATGAAATCACAGGCTGGCACGGCATCGCGGTGCGTGCGGGCACGCCAGCGCCCATCATCAACAAGCTCAACACCACCTTGAACGCCATCTTCAATGACCCCGAGTTCAAGAAAAAGTGGGAAGCCATCGGCACCCCTGTGGTGGGCGGCACGGCTCAGCAGTTTGGTGACCTGATCCGCAAAGACACGGTCCGTTTGGGCCAAGTCGTCAAAAATGCCGGCGTGACGCTGGACTGATCGGCGTTCATGAAAAAACCCGGCCGCCTGGCCGGGTGAGACGCACACAGCCCGCCTGAAGGGCAGGGCTCAGACCCCGCCTTGCGGGTGGGTGGGGTCGATCCAGAGCACGGTCTCGGGTTTTTCAGCGGGCTCGATGTCCATGTTGACCGCCACCGCCTGGCCGTCGCTGCGGCACAGCACGCACTCCAATGTTTCGTCTGCGCTGGCATTGATTTCCTGGTGCGGCACATAGGGCGGCACGTAGATGAAATCGCCCGGCCCCGCTTCTGCCGTGAACTCCAGTGCATTCCCCCAGCGCATGCGGGCGCGGCCCTTGACCACATAGATCACACTCTCCAAGGGGCCATGGTGGTGTGCGCCCGTCTTGGCATTGGGGTGGATGTGCACCGTGCCGGCCCAGAGTTTTTGCGCACCGACGCGGGCAAAGTTGATGGCCGCTTTGCGGTCCATGCCGGGGGTGGAGGGCACGTTGCCGTCGAGCTGGTCGCCCGGCACCACACGCACGCCATCGTGCTTCCAGT
>JBEEJQ010000221.1:0-3578 GCA_041169105.1 Pseudomonadota bacterium
GCCGCGCCTTGCACGCGGGCGATGGTGGGCTTTTTCATTTCGGCCAGTACACGCAGCATGCGGGCCAGTGCGCGGGCGTCGCGCAGGTTGTCTTCCACGCCGTTTTGCGCGGCGCGTTTCATCCAGTTCAGGTCAGCGCCGGCCGAAAAGCTCTTGCCGCGACCAGCCAAGACAACCACGCGCACGCTGTCATCTTGGTCCAACGCTTCGCAAGCAGCGGTGAGTTCGGCGATCAAGCTTTCGTCAAAAGCGTTGTGCACATCGGGGCGGTTCATCCACACGGTGGCGACGCGGCCATTGCGTTCGATTTCGAGGGTTTGGTACATGGTGATGGGGCTCGGTTGTGGGTTTTGTTCAGTTGGGTTGATGCGGCCAGGTGTTCAGGCCGCCCAATGTTTGGAGCGATTCGAAGTCCGCGTCGCGGTGCAGCAGGGTGTGGCCGTGGGTCATGCAGTAGCTGGCCAGAAGCACGTCGATGGGGCTGCGAACGGTGCGGCCTGACTTGCGCAACCGTTGATAGAGTGTGGCCGCCTGCAAGGCGTTGTCGAGGCCACCGATCTCCACCACCTCCAAGTCCAGCAGAAGATCTCGCACCCGGGCCTGGGCACTGGCCGTGGAGAAGCCTCGCACCACCTCAAAAATAACCAGATCGGCCACTCCAATGTCAGGTGGACCCTCTTGCCCGGAGAGCCAGCGCTTGAGCTGTTCGGTCTGTGGGTTGATCGTGCCTCGAAAGTGATCGATCAGCACGCTGGAGTCCACCAAGATCATGCTGACTTGCCTTTCGCTGGCAGCCGGGTGGCCGCTGCTACTCGGGATTTTCGGCCCTTCACAGCAGGCTTGACCTCATAAGCAGCGACAGGTTCTTGCAGGGTCTCTGCAAGTTGCCGCTCTTCGCGCGCCTTGGCCCAGGCCTCATCGGAGTCGTCCCAAAACAAAGTTCCACGCGCAGCCAACAACGCAGCATAGGCCTTCTTGCGCTTGAGCAGACGCAGGCCCTCTTCAACCGCTTCTTTCTTGGTCTTGAAATCACCCGAAGCCATGACATCGGCCATGAGCTTGTCGTCGATCACGATGTTGGTGCGCATATAGAATCCCTTGATGTGTATAAATTTAGAAAATCATACACATCACATGCGGAAAAGTCCAAACTTGGTGTCGGGGATCGGCGCATTGAGCGAGGCGCTCAAGCCCAGCGCCAGCACCCGGCGGGTGTCGGCGGGGTCGATCACGCCATCGTCCCACAAGCGGGCGGTGGCGTAGTAGGGGTGACCCTGCACTTCGTATTGCTCTTTGATGGGGGCCTTGAACGCGGCTTCTTCGTCGGCGCTCCACTGACCGCCCTTGCCTTCGATGCCGTCGCGCTTGACGGTGGCCAAGACGCTGGCCGCTTGCTCGCCGCCCATGACGGAGATGCGGGCGTTGGGCCACATCCACAAAAAGCGGGGGCTGTAGGCGCGGCCGCACATGCCGTAGTTGCCTGCGCCAAAACTGCCGCCAATGATGATGGTGAACTTGGGCACTGCGGCTGTCGCCACGGCCGTGACCATCTTGGCGCCGTTGCGGGCGATGCCTTCGTTTTCGTACTTGCGACCCACCATGAAGCCGGTGATGTTCTGCAAGAAGACCAGCGGGATCTTGCGCTGGCAGCACAGCTCGATGAAGTGCGCGCCTTTGAGGGCCGACTCGCTGAACAAGATGCCGTTGTTGGCGATGATGCCGACCGGCATGCCTTCGATGCGGGCAAAGCCGCAGACCAGCGTGGTGCCGAAACGCGATTTGAATTCGTCGAACTCCGAGCCGTCGACGATGCGGGCGATGATCTCGCGCACGTCAAAGGGTTTGCGGGTGTCGGTTGGGATCACGCCATACAGCTCTTTGGCCTCGTACTTGGGTGGCACAGGGGCGTGTGTGGCGATGTTGGGGGCTTTTTGCGCGTTCAGGTTTTTGACCGCCTGGCGTGCCAAAGACAAAGCATGCAAATCGTTTTGCGCCAAATGGTCGGCCACGCCCGAAAGGCGGGTGTGCACATCACCGCCGCCCAAATCTTCGGCACTGACCACCTCGCCTGTGGCAGCTTTCACCAAAGGTGGGCCACCCAAAAAGATGGTGCCCTGGTTCTTGACGATGATGGTTTCGTCGCTCATGGCGGGCACGTAAGCGCCGCCCGCCGTGCACGAGCCCATGACCACCGCGATCTGAGCGATGCCCTGCGCGCTCATGTTGGCCTGGTTGAAGAAGATGCGGCCAAAGTGGTCGCGGTCGGGGAAGACCTCGTCTTGGTTGGGCAGGTTGGCACCGCCCGAGTCCACCAAGTAAATGCAAGGCAGTCTGTTTTGCTGCGCGATTTCTTGCGCGCGCAAATGCTTTTTGACGGTCATGGGGTAGTAGGTGCCGCCCTTCACCGTCGCGTCGTTGCAGACGATCATGCAGTCCACCCCGGCCACGCGGCCAATGCCCACGATCACGCCCGAGCTGGGCGCGTCGTTGTTGTACATGTTGAGGGCGGCCAGCGGCGCGACTTCGAGGAAAGGCGTGCCGGGGTCGAGCAGCATCTGCACACGGTCACGCGGGAGCAGCTTGCCTCGGGCGGTGTGCTTGGCACGGGCAGCTTCGCCTCCGCCTTGGGCCACGCGCTCCAGGTGGGCGCGCAGGTCGTCGACGACGGCTTGCATGGCGGCGGCATTGGCCGCGAATTCGGCCGAGCGGGCGTTGAGTTGGGTTTGCAAAACGGTCATGGTGTTTCCAGTGGATTCGCTTGTAGCCGCCAGCATACGAGGCAAGCTGGGCATGGGCTTGCCAAGCAGGTTGCAAATCCTGCCAAAATAAACACACCATGAGCAACCCTGCACCCACATCACGCGCCGAGACGCCCATTGCCTTCATTGCGGCCATGGTTCAAGCCTATGCGCGGCGCGGACTAGACCCAAGCAATGCACTGGAAAAGGCACAAATTGCGCCAGAATTGCTGAGCCAAGCTCAAGCCCGCGTGACCGCCTTGCAGATGGAGTGGATGAGCGAGGCCGCCATGCGCGAGCTGGACGATGAGGCGCTGGGCTGGTTTCGCCGCCGCCTGCCTTGGGGAAGTTACGGCATGTTGGTGCGGGCCTCATTGACCGCGCCCACGCTGGGGGTGGCGCTGGCCCGCTGGTGCCGGCACCACAACCTGCTGACCGATGACATCCGACTGACCCTGAGCACATCGAACGGGCAGGCTCACATTGAGCTGCACGAAGACCATGATTTGCAGGACCTGCGCGAGTTCTGCACCGTGTCGGTCTTGCGCAATGCGCTGGGCGTGGCCTGCTGGTTGACCGATTCGCGCATTGCCTTGGGCAGCACGGACCTGCACTTTGCGCCGCCGCCCCATGTGGACAGCTACCGCGTGTTGTTTGACGGGCCGGTGCGTTTTGATGCGCCGCACAGCCAGCTGAGCTTTGATGCGGGCTATTTGCAGCTGCCGGTGCGCCGAGATGAAGCCGCCCTTCAACGCATGTTGCAACGCGCCTTGTTGCTGACGGTTCGGCCTTACCGGCGCGACCGCCTGCTGGTTGAGAAGGTGCGCCAAACCCTGGCCG
>JBEEJQ010000222.1:0-3552 GCA_041169105.1 Pseudomonadota bacterium
AACCCACCCCAAAAGCCAGCTGCAAAGCGTGGCGGCGCGTGCTGCCGTCAAACGAACTTTTGCCCAGCAAAGCTTGGGCATCCTGAATCAGATCGTGGTTCACAAGGGGCTCCTTGAATGGGGGGGGGAAGTGCGGGATCTTTGCACAAAAGACATGGATTCGTTGGAGGACGGTTTTTTAAGCGCATGCTCAGCGCTCACCTTAATTTGCCGAACTGAAACATGCCCATTGGAAAGTCGCCAAGGGAACCATCACACAAAGATGCTGCTCCGCAGCAGCAAGCTGATCCCGCTAGCAGAAGGACCGCATGGACCGTGTTTCTCGCGGTGACTGGCTGAATACGTGCCACCGCGCTTTGCGTCGTGCCCATACGTGCAGCCACATCGCATTGCTTCAGGCATTCTTGCGTGAGTGCTGCAATCAGTTCACGGGCCAGCTCAAACTCAGGCGCTTTCGCAGCATAGGCTTAACGAACGGAAGGATTGGCCAGCAGCTCGGCTGTCAGGTCTTTCACGTCGATTCCTCCCGATGCTTCAACTTGATGTGGGCAATTTCCATCCGATAGATTAACGCGCTCACTTCTCAACAAAATTCAGCGAATCAAGTATGTCTGCCAAACTCATGCGCCGCACAGTAACCCCCCACCCCCTTCAAATAAGCCAACAACTCCACAAAAAACGGATGGCTGCACAGCGTTGACGAATCGCCCACCAGCAGCAGCTTGCGCCGTGCGCGGGTCATGCCCACGTTCATGCGGCGGATGTCGGACAGGAAGCCGATCTCGCCTTGGGGGTTGCTGCGTGTCAAGGTGATGGCAATGATGTCGCGCTCTTGGCCCTGAAACGAATCGACGGTGCCCACGCTGAGCCTGCGTTGCAGCAGCAAGTCGTTCAGCACTTCGCTGTCTTCGATAGCGTCTTTTAAATAGTTGATTTGGGCGCGGTACGGTGCAATGACGCCGATGCTCAGCGGGGTGTGTTGGTGTTCGTCGTGTTCCGCTGTGTCGTAGGGCGCCAGCAGTTGCGCCAGCCGCTCCAGCAGCAAGTGGGCTTCTTCGGGGTTGGCGGTTGAGCGGCTTTCGGGAATGGCAACTTCTTGATAAGCGCAGCCCGCCGTGTCGATGAATTCCACCGGCAGGTCGGGTGCAAAGCGCAGGTCGTATGCCTCTAGGCCCGCGTGGCGCACGCTGGCGTGCGGCACCAGTTGGCCGCCATAAAACTTCTCGGAGCTGAAGCCCATGATGTGCTCGTGCATGCGGTATTGCGTGGTGAGCATGCGGGCCGTGTTGGGTTGGCGCTGGATGCACTTTTCAAACAGGGTTTCGCGCAAGCCTTCGCGCGCGGCTTGTTCGCTTTTCACGGTGGGCGGCAGTTGGTGGTGGTCGCCCGCCAACACAATGCGCTGGCCCTTGGCAATGGGAATCCAACAACCCGGCTCCAGGGCCTGGGCGGCTTCGTCAATGAAGACGGTCTCAAAGCTCAGGTGGCGCATGTGGCGGTGGCTGGCGCCCACCAGCGTGCAGGTGATGACCTGCACCGATTCGAGCACGTCCTCGGTCATGAAGCGCTCCAAGTCGTCGGCGGCTTGGCGCAACGTGCGCGCTTCTTCACGCAGCTGTTGGCGGTGCTGTCGCCCCTCAAAACCAAAGTTGCGCACGCCTTCTTTGGCCAGTTCACTGGCCGTGTCTCGGTGCTGCTCAGCGGTTTGGCGCATCGCGTGCATCTTGGCGTAGCTGGGGTGGGCCATCACACCGGCGTCGAGCGTGTGCTTGAGCAGCAGGTCCGACACGCGGCTGGGGTTGCCCATGCGGATCACGTTCACACCGCGCTCGGCCAGTTTTTCGGTCAGCAGGTCCACGGCGGTGTTGGAGGGAGCGCACACCAGCACGCGCCGCTCGCGCCGGATGGTTTCCAAAATGGCCTGCACCAGCGTGGTGGTTTTGCCCGTGCCCGGCGGGCCGTGGATGATGGCCACGTCTTGCGCCGAGATCACATGGCGCACCGCCACCAGCTGCGAGTCGTTGAGCGCACTGGGGTAAAACAGGTCGTCGGCTTTGGGCTCGCGGTAGCTGGCTTGCCGTGCGCCCAGCAGCACGTCGCGCAGTTCGGCCAAGCGGTTGCCGTGTGCGCCAATGACGTCGTTCAGGGCCTGGTGCATCTCGCGGTAGCTGACTTCGTCAAAGGTGAGGTCAATGCCCAGGCTGCTGCCGTTTTGGGTGCTGCCGTTTGGGTTGTTGCCATTAATCACCCAGTCGGGCAGCTCTTCTTTGGTGGTGGCCAGCACCAGCTTGTTGCGCCGCACGCTGGTCACCACGCCGCTCAGCACGGGTCGGTCAGGCCCTGAGTAGCCGGGCGCAGTGCTGAACACACAAGCGTTTTTGCCCACCTGAAACAAGTGCAGGTCTTGCCGATGCGCAGGCCGCTCCAGCTCCAGCACCACCTTGCCCCCAAAACCAATGTCTTCTTGGGTGATGGTGACGGGGTACCAGGTCAAGCCACGCCGACGCCGCTCTTTGATGCTGGCAATGGCGTTTTTGAGCTTGAACTGCGCCTGGTCTTCCTTTTGCTCCAGCTGCATGAGGGCGCGGACATGGCGTAACTCGTGTTGAACATCACGTTCGAGAGCGCAAGGGACGGCGGGGGTGGGGTCTTGGTCAGCCAACGGGAATGGGATCGAGAGGGCACAAGGACTTGAGCGCTCTCGGTTTTGAGGATGGGGGGGACTCTAACTGAATTGGCCTGGGCACCAGATGCAAGCCCTATCATTCCCCCTCATGCCCTCCCCCATCCTCTATTCCTTCCGCCGCTGCCCCTACGCCATGCGGGCCCGGCTGGCTTTGTTGGTCAGCGGTTTGGCTTATGAGCACCGCGAGGTGGTGCTCAAGAACAAACCAGCGTCGATGCTGGCTTTGTCGCCCAAGGGCACGGTACCGGTGTTGTGGCTGCCCGCCGATTCGCAGGTGATCGATCAGAGCCTGGACATCATGCTGTGGGCCCTGCGCCAGCACGACCCGCAGGGCTGGTTGCCCGCAACTGCCGACGAGGCCGAGGTGCTGCGCTGGATTGCGCTAAACGATGGGCCTTTCAAACAGCACCTGGACCGCTACAAATACCCGCAGCGATCAGGGCTGGACAGTGGCGTGGCCGGCCGCGATTTGGGTGCGCAGTGGCTGGCGCAGCTGGATGCGCGTTTGCAGCAGCAGGCCTTTTTGACCGGTGCGCGTTGGGGTTTGCTCGACGCTGCGCTGGCCCCGTTTGTGCGGCAGTTTGCGCACACCGACCCCGCCTGGTTTGCCGCGCAGCCTTGGCCGCGCTTGATTGGCTGGCTGAGCGATTTTGAAAACTCCCCCGCCTATGCGCAGGTCATGGCCAAGCACCCGGTTTGGCAAGATTCGGTGGCTTGAGCAATGTCGGACCTGAAGGTGCCGACCTACAGGGAGATGTCTCTCGTAGGTCGCGGGCTTTAGCCCCGACTTGGCAAATTCAGCTGCGGGCTGCGTGTCGGGGCTGAAGCCCACGACCTACGGGGAGACGATTCAACAACTCCAACTT
>JBEEJQ010000223.1:0-3498 GCA_041169105.1 Pseudomonadota bacterium
GGCTGCGCTCGTTGATGAAGCGGCTTTGCGGGTCGTCCTGCGCCTCTTTGGGCCAGGTGCTGATCAGGTAATAGTTGACGGCCGGGCGGCAGCTGGCGCAGCCGTTGGGCGTGCGCCAGTCCATGAACTTGAACACGCCGCCCACGGTGAGCAGTTTGTGCTCACGGATGGCATCACGCACCGCCTGGTGGCCATGCTCGGTGCAGCCGCACATGGGCTTGAGCTTGGGTGTGGCCGAGTAGTCGCCACCGGCGGTGAACATCAAAATCTGTTCCACCAAGCCGGTGCAGGAGCCGCAGCTGGCGCTGGCCTTGGTTTGTTTGCGCACTTCGTCCAGGGTGAACAGGCCTTTGTCCTTGATGGCTTTGCAGATCGCGCCCTTGGTCACGCCATTGCAGCCGCACACCTCGTCGGTGTCGGCCATGGCCGCGGCTTTGCTCTGGCCCTGGTGGCCCACATCACCGATGTTCGACTCGCCAAACATCAGCTTGTCGCGGATGTCGGCCACGCTGCGGCCGTCGCGCAGCAGCTTGAAGTACCAGCTGCCGTCCACCGTGTCGCCATACAGGCAGGCCCCCACCAGCTGGTCGCCCTTGAGCACCAGCTTTTTGTAGACGCCGCCAGCCGGGTCGCTCATCACGATTTCTTCGCACTCGGGGTTGCCCATGAAGTCGCCCGCGCTGAACAGGTCAATGCCCGTGACTTTGAGTTTGGTGGAGGTCAAAGAACCTGTGTAGCGGGCAATGCCGAACTCGGCCAGGTGGTTGGCCAGCACTTTGCCCTGCTCAAACAGCGGGGCCACCAGACCGTAGGCAATGCCGCGGTGCGCGGCGCATTCGCCCACGGCCCAGATGCGCGGGTCGGTCACGGTTTGCAGGGTGTCGCTCACCACGATGCCGCGGTTCACATGCAGGCCCATGCTCTCGGCCAGCGCCGTGTTGGGGCGAATGCCCACGGCCATGACCACCAGATCGGCGGGGACATGCGTGCCATCCTTGAATTCGACTTTGCTGACGCGTCCTGTCTCGTCGCCCACCAAGGCCGCCGTTTGCGCGCTCATGCGGAACTGCATGCCGCGTGCTTCGAGCGAGGCTTGCAGCATCTGCGCCGCCACCTTGTCGAGCTGGCGCTCCATCAGCCACTCGCTCACATGCACCACGGTGACTTGCATGCCGCGCTTCATCAAGCCATTGGCCGCTTCCAGGCCCAGCAGGCCGCCACCGATGACGACGGCATGGTGGTATTGCTTGGCCGCGTCGATCATGGCCTGCGTGTCGGCAATGTCGCGGTAGGCCAGCACGCCTTGCAGGTCTTTGCCCGGCAGGGGCAAGATGAAAGGATTGGAGCCGGTGGCGATCACCAGGCGGTCATAGGGGGCGGTGAGTTTGTCGCCCTGGGCGTTTTCAGCGCTCACGGTGCGTTGGACGCGGTTGACTGATGTGACCTTCCAGCCGGCGTGCAGCGTGATGCCATTGTCCTTGTACCAGGCCCAGTCGTTGAGCACGATCTCGTCCAGCGTCTGCTCACCCGCCAGCACGGGTGAGAGCAGGATGCGGTTGTAGTTGGGGTGCGGCTCGGCACCGAAGACGGTGATGTCGTACAGGTCGGGCGCGAGCTTGAGCAGCTCTTCGATGGCCCGGACCCCGGCCATGCCGTTGCCGACCATGACCAGTTTCATTTTTTGACGGGGGGAGGTGCGCATGTCCATGGGGTGCTCCTGCTCAGGCGGTTTTTTCCACATGCGCCTGGCGTGTGTAAAGGAAATCGATCACCGCTTTGCGGTAACGCTGGTAGTCGGCGCTTTCGGCCAGCTCCACCCGATGGCGCGGGCGGGGCAAATCCACGCTCAGCACTTCACCAATCGTCGCGGCGGGGCCATTGGTCATCATCACGATCTTGTCGGACAGCAGCACCGCTTCGTCCACGTCGTGCGTGACCATGACCACGGTGCTTTGGGTGCGGGCCACGATCTCCAGCAGCTCGTCTTGCAGCTTGGCGCGGGTCAGCGCGTCCAGCGCGCCAAAGGGCTCGTCCATCAGCAAAACCTTGGGCTCCATGGCCAGCGCACGGGCAATGCCCACGCGCTGCTTCATGCCGCCCGAGATTTCGCCGGGGCGTTTTTGCGCGGCGTGGGCCAGGCCCACCATGTCAAGCGCGGCGTCGGTTCGGGCTTTCAGCTGGGTTTTGCTTTCGGTTTTCCCAAAAACCCGCTCAATGCCAAGGTGCACGTTGTCAAAGCAGGTCAACCAGGGCAATAGTGAATGGTTTTGAAACACCACCGCGCGCTCGGGGCCGGGGCCTGCGATTTCGCGGTTGGCGCACAGCAGCACACCTGCCGTGGGGGTGGTCAACCCGGCGATCAGGTTGAGCAAGGTGGACTTGCCGCAACCCGAGTGACCGATCAAGGCCACGAACTCGCCTTTGGCGATGTCCAAGTGGATGTCCTTGAGCGCCGGGAACAAACCCTTGTTGGTTTTGAAGGTCTGCTCAACGCCCTGTATCTGGATGTATTTTGAATCGTTGTTCATGATGCAACGTCCTCATAAGTGAATGCGGTGGCGATGCGGATCAGGGCGTATTCGAGGATCAGGCCCACGCCGCCGATCACGAAGATCGCGATGATGATGTTCTTGACGTTGAGGTTGTTCCACTCGTCCCAGACCCAAAAGCCAATGCCCACGCCGCCCGTCAGCATCTCTGCAGCCACGATCACGAGCCATGCTGTGCCCACGGCCAGGCGAACCCCGGTCAGCATGTAAGGCAGCACAGCCGGGAAGAGGATGGTTGTGGCGATCTTCCACTCGGACAGGTTGAGCACGCGGGCCACGTTCAGGTAGTCCTGCGGCACGCGCTGCACACCGACGGCGGTGTTGATGACCATCGGCCAGATGGAGCAGATGAAAATCGTCCAGATGGCGGCCGGGTTGGCCCCTTTGAACACCAGCAAGCCGATCGGCAACCAGGCCAGCGGTGACACCGGGCGCAGCAAGCTGATGAGCGGGTTGAACATGCGCGAGAGGAAAGTGAAGCGCCCGATCACAAAGCCCGCCGGAATGCCGACCAGTGCCGCCAGACCAAAGCCCACGGCCACGCGTTCGAGCGACATCAGCACGTTCCAGCCCACGCCTTGGTCGTTGGGGCCTTTGCGGTAGAACGGATCGCTGAAGATTTCAATCGCTTGCACGCCCGTCTCGTAAGGGCTGGGGATGCTGCCTTTGGTGGTGATGGACACCAACGCCCACAGACCAATCAAAAGGCCCAGACCCATCAGTGGCGGTAAAACGGCCATCCAGAAGTTGTGCCACTGGCGGGCACGCTGCATGTGCTGAGCTGCGGCGGCGTTGGCTGCTGCCACTTCGGCGGCGGTAGGAGCAACCACCGGTGTGGGCGCGGTGGGGCTGCCCGTGGGTGAATGGAAAACGGCACTGACCATGGGGTTCTCCTTCACGCCTTGATTTTGAAACCGTCGGCGTATTTCTGAGGGTCTTTGCCATCCCA
>JBEEJQ010000224.1:0-3494 GCA_041169105.1 Pseudomonadota bacterium
TGCCCTGGATCAGCTGGAATTCGCCGATGCTCTGGCCAAACTGCTTGCGGTCGTGGATGTAGGGGATCACGTTGTCCATGACGGCCTGCATGATGCCCAGCGGCCCACCCGTGAGCACCGCACGTTCGTAGTCCAGGCCGCTCATCAGCACCTTGGCACCGTTGTTGAGGCCGCCCAAAATGTTTTCGGCGGGCACTTCGACGTTCTCGAACACCAGCTCGCCGGTGTGGCTGCCGCGCATGCCCAGCTTGTCGAGCTTTTGCGCGATGCTGAAACCCTTCATGCCCTTCTCGATCAGGAAGGCCGTCACGCCACGTGCGCCGAGTTCTGGCTCGCTCTTGGCGTAGACCACCAGGGTGTCGGCGTCAGGGCCGTTGGTGATCCACATCTTGGAGCCGTTGAGCAGGTAGTAACCGCCTTTGTCTTCGGCCTTGAGCTTCATGCTCAGCACGTCCGAGCCCGCACCGGGTTCGGACATGGCCAGGGCACCGACGTGCTCGCCGCTGATCAGCTTGGGCAGGTACTTGGCGCGTTGGGCTTCGTTGCCGTTGCGCTTGATCTGGTTGACGCACAGGTTGGAGTGAGCACCGTAGGACAGGCCCACCGAGGCGCTGGCACGCGAAATTTCTTCCATCGCCACCATGTGGGCCAGGTAGCCCATGTTGGCACCGCCATATTCCTCGCCCACGGTGATGCCCAGCACGCCCAGGTCACCCATCTTGCGCCACAGGTCCATGGGAAACTGGTCATTGCGGTCGATCTCGGCCGCACGGGGGGCGATTTCAGCTTGGGCGAAGTCGCGCACCGCGTCGCGCAGGGCGTCGATGTCTTCGCCAAGTTGGAAGTTCAAGCCGGGCAAGTTGTTCATGGGGAATCTCCAGAGGTTCTCAGTAGGTTTGCGGCACGGGGGCCAGTGTTTGTTGCATCACCGCACAGGGTGAGCTTTTGCCGTTGGCGTCGATGTGCACCACTTCGGCACTGGTCACCACCACGCGGCGACCGGCCTTGATCACCTTGCCGGTGGCGCGGATCTCGCCGCCCTGGTGACTGGCCAGGAAATTGATTTTGTATTCCACCGTCACCACCTCCATGCCTTCGGGCATGACGGTGAGGGCCGCATAGCCCCCGGCGATGTCGGCCAATGCACCAATCGCACCGCCATGGAAGCCGCCTTGCTGCTGGGTGGTCTTGTCGCTGTAGGGGATGGCCAGTTCGACCTGCCCATCGCTCACGGACAGCAGGCGCACGCCCAAGTGCTGCATCAGGCCTTGGCGGGCCAGGCTGCTGGCCACGCGTTCATGTGCTGGGGTGGGTGTGGTCACGGCAGAAAGTGCTGAATTGGAAAGCCTTCACTTTAATTGACGTTTACGTAAACGTCAATCAGGGTTTTACCCGCCTGCGGCAGCTTTGGAGGCCTTGGTCAGCAGGGTTTTGGTTTCTTTTTCGTGGGTTTTGACTTCGTCCAGCGTGGCTTCCAGATCGGCCAGCTGCGATTCGAGTTGCTGACGGTGTTCGGCCAGCACCACCAAAAACTTTTTCAGCTGCGGCACGGTGTCGCGCGGGCTGTCGTACATGTCGATCAGGTCTTTGGCCTCGGTCAAGGACAGGCCCAGGCGCTTGGCACGCAGCGTCAGCTTCAGGCGGGTGCGGTCACGCGACGAGTACACCCGGTTGCGCCCGCCGGGGCCGGAACGCTCGGGCTCCAGCAGGCCCATGTCTTCGTAAAAACGGATCGCCCGCGTGGTCAGGTCAAATTCCTGAGCGAGGTCGCTGATCGTGTAGGTGCTGGCCATGGGGTACTCCGTCTTTGCGCAATGGGGACAGCCGCTTGCAGGGGCCTCCACCTAGAATGCTTTTCACGCTTGACGTTAACGTAACGTCAATTGAGCGAATGCTAACCCAAACCATTGCCCGCATGTCCAAGTCCGCCACCTCCTCCACGCTGGATTACCCGTTTGGCGACCAGTTGCCCGAGTCGGGCGGCGTGATCGAGGTCGCCCCCGGCGTGCTGTGGTTGCGCATGGGCCTGCCCTTTGCGCTGGACCACATCAACCTGTGGCTGCTGCGCGACCGCCTGCCCCACGACCAAACAGGCGCGATGCAAGAGGGCTGGACCGCGGTGGACTGCGGCATCGACAACCCCGCCACGCGTGAGGCCTGGCTGAACATCGAGGCCACGCACTTGCAGGGCCTGCCCATCTTGCGTGTGATCGCGACCCACATGCACCCCGACCACATGGGCCTGGCCCATTGGCTGTGCGAGCGCTGGCAAGCCCCCTTGTGGATGAGCACCAGCGAATACCAGTCGGCGGTGATGGCGCAGTCGGGTGTGTCCAATTTTGGTGGCGAGCCCACCATGAAGTTTTATGCCGCGCACGGCTGGAACAAAACCGAAGACCTCTTGCAGATCAAGGCCCGCGTGGGCTACTACCCCAGCATGGTGCCGCAGGTGCCGCAAGCCTATGTGCGCTTGATGGCCGACCACACCGTGCGCATCCATGGCCAGGACTGGCGCTGCATCAGCGGCTACGGCCACTCGCCCGAGCACATGGCCTTGCACTGCGCCGAGCGCGATATCCTGATCAGTGGCGACATGCTGCTGCCCTCGATCTCTACCAATGTGAGCGTGTATGCGCAAGAACCTCAGGGCAATGCCTTGCAGTTGTTTTTGGACTCGCTGACGAAAATGCAGGACCTGCCGGACAGCACGCTGGTGTTGCCCTCGCATGGTCGCCCCTTCAGGGGTGCAGCGCAGCGCATTGCGCAGCTGCGCGCCCACCACGATGAGCGCCTGAGCGAACTGCTGCAAGCCTGCACAGAGCAAGCCCTGTCAGCCCACGATGCGCTGCCGGTGCTGTTCAAGCGGCCGCTGAATGTGCACCAGATGACCTTTGCCATGGGCGAGTCGGTGGCGCACCTGCACATGCTGTGGCTGGGCGGACAATTGCAGCGCGAGCTGCACGCCGATGGGGTTTACCGTTTCAGGACGACTCAGTCCTGAACCAGCCCCACCGGGGATTCCTTGAGGGCTTTGCGCCGCTGCGCGTAGTCGGGCATGACCTCGCCCACCGTCTCCCAAAAGCGGGGACTGTGGTTCATCTCGCGCAGGTGGGCCAGCTCGTGCACCACCACGTAGTCGATCTGGCTGACCGGCAAATGAATGAGCCGCCAGTTCAGGCGGATGTGCCCGTCGCTGCGTGCGCTGCCCCAGCGGGTGCTGGCGCTGGACAGGCTGAGCTTGCGCCACTGCACGCCCAGCAAAGGCGCAAAGTGCTGCAAGCGCTGCTCGAACAAGGTGCGGGCCTGCTTTTTAAGCCAGGCCTCGGCCACCTCGCGCACCTGTGTGGCCGACGCACCGGGAGGCACGCTGACGGGCAAGCGCTGCAAATCGGCAGGCGCGGCTTGCGGCGTGCCGCGCTCCAGCACACACAGCTGCACCGTGCCCCCCAAAAAGGGCACCTGCGCCCCATGCGTCCATTCGATGGCTTGCTGGA
>JBEEJQ010000225.1:0-3478 GCA_041169105.1 Pseudomonadota bacterium
ATCCTGGTGCGCGATGTGGCGCAAGTGAAAATTGGCGCGGTGCCTCGGCTGGGCACGGTCGGCCAAGACAGTGACAACGACGTGGTCACCGGCATCGTGGTCATGCGCAAAGGTGAAAACCCGAGCGTGGTGCTCAAGGGGGTGAAGGAAAAAATCAGCGAACTCAACAGCCGTGGTCTGCCCCAAGGCGTGGAGATCGTGCCTTTTTACGACCGCGCCTGGCTGATGGACAAAACCCTGACCACGGTGTTCAAGAACCTGGTCGAAGGTGCTTTGCTGGTGTCTTTGGTGCTGTACATCTTTTTGTCCAATCTGCGGGCCAGCTTGGCGGTGGTGGCGGTGATTCCGCTGGCTTTGCTGGCCACCTTCATGGGGCTCAAGATCATGGGCGTTCCGGCCAACTTGCTGAGTCTGGGCGCGATGGACTTCGGCATCATCGTGGACGGCGCGGTGATCGTGATCGAAAACATCATGCACCGCCTGGCCGAACGCGGCGAGGGCATGAACGAGAAAGAGCGCAAAACGCTGATCACCGAAGCGACCAATGAGGTGGGACGACCCACCTTGTTTTCAATGCTGATCATCATTGCCGCGCACATCCCCATCTTTGCGCTGCAACGCCACGAAGGCCGCATCTTCCAGCCCATGGCCTTGTCGGTCACGGCCGCGCTGATCGGGGCCTTGGTGTTCTCGCTCACCCTGGTGCCTTTGCTGGCTTACTGGATGCTGCGCAAGGGCCTGCCGCACCATGACAACCGTGTGGTCGCCAAATCCAAACAGCTGTACACCCCTGCCCTCAACTGGGCGCTGGGTCACCGCCGCCATGTGGTGACCATCGCTGTGGCTTGCTTTGCCATGGCCATGGTGGCGGCCTCACGTTTGGGCTCGGAGTTTTTACCGGAGCTCAACGAGGGCACGATCTGGGTCAACGTTCGGTTGCCCGCCAGCGTGGCCAACGACGAAGCCACGCGCATCCTGAGCGACATCCGTCGCACTTTGCGCTCTGTGCCGGAAGTGCGGACCACGGTGTCCAAGGCAGGCCAACCCGAGGACGGCACCGACCCCAAAACCATCAGCATGGCCGAGGTCTTTGTCGATCTCAAGCCACCAGAGCAATGGCGCAAAGGGCTGACCCGAGAAAAACTGATCGAGGAAATGGACCAGGCCGTGTCGGCTTTGCCTGGGATGGAGCCGACCTTCTCGCAACCGATTCGGGACAACGTGCTCGAATCGATTTCACAGATCGACGGTCAGATCGTGATCAAGATCGCAGGCGATGACCTGACGGTGCTCAAGCAAACCGCCGAAGCGATCGAGCGTGAAATCAAGCAAGTCAAAGGCGTCAGCCGCGCCGAGATCGACCGGCAGGGCGAATTGCCCCAGTTGCTCATCAACATCCAGCGCGAACAGGCCGCCCGCTATGGCCTGAACGTGGGGGATGTGCAGGACGTGATCGAAGCGGCCTTGGCGGGCAAGGGTGCCACCACCTTGTGGGACGGTGAACGGCGGTTTGACGTGGCGGTGCGTTTGCCTCAAGAGCGGCGAAACATCTCCGAGTTGGCGGCCATTCCGATTCCCACACCCGATGGCGGCTACGTGAGTCTGGGCAGTGTGAGCAAGATCGAGCAAACCAGCGGTGCCATGAACATCGCCCGCGAGTCGGGTCGCCGCACCGTGGCGATCGGCATCTTCATCAAAGGCCGTGACATGGGCTCGGTGGTGGGGGACATGAAACAACGTGTTCAAAAGAACGTGAAGATTCCTGCCAATTACGTGGTGAACTGGTCCGGTGAGTTTGAAAACCAGGAACGCGCCATGCAGCGCCTGAGCGTGGTGGTGCCCATCTCGCTCTTGCTGATCTTTGTGCTGCTGTTCGATGCCTTCAGCTCGTTCAAGAGCGCCGCACTGATTTTGATCAATGTGCCCCTGGCCTTGATCGGTGGCTTTGTGGCCTTGTGGATTTTCAACATCCCGCTGTCTGTCTCTGCGGCCATTGGCTTCATCGCCTTGTCTGGGCAGGCGGTGCTCAACGGCGTGGTGATGTTGTCGGTGTTCCAGCAGCTGCGCAATGCCGGTCACACGGTGCTGGAAGCGGTCAAAGAAGGCGCACTGCAGCGCCTGCGCACAGTGTTGATGACCGCCATGCTGGCGGCTTTGGGTTTGTTGCCCATGGCCATGAGCCACGACATCGGTTCGGAAACACAACGCCCGCTGGCCATCGTGGTGATCGGCGGCCTGTTCACGGCCACCTTGCTGACCTTGCTGGTTTTGCCGGTGCTGTACGTGTCTTGGTTCAAAGACCGCACGCACCACCACAGCAACAACGCGCACGGCTCAGCGCATTGAAACATGCCCGGCGTCATGCTGGGCATGTTTGATCGTGACCTGATGTTCAGCCCAAGCCGATGGGTGAGGGCGCACGGGTCACGATCAGGCTGAACAGCTTTTCAAATTCCTGTGTGGGTGGGTAATGGCCGGTGAGCGGGTCCGCGTTTTCGGCAAAGGCCTGGTCCAACAATTGCCAGTCTTCATCACTCAAGCACCGTTCGGCCTCGGGCAAGATGGCGGTTTCTTCCAGGTTCATGTGTTCGAGGTAGAAGTCCACATACTTCTTGAACGCGTCTTCAAACGCCTGGCGGCGCGTGGCACCCAGCAGCTCCCACGCCATCAGCAAATGCTGCAAATCGCGTGCGGCTTTTTCACTGTACATGTGGTCGCGCTCCAGCTTGTCGATGGCCCCCATCACCTTGGGTGAGGCCTTGACCACCTTGGGAAACAGCAGGTTCGACTCCTTGGGGTGGTGCAAGCGCTCGGGAAACTCGTCGATGTAAAAAAGCATGGCCCGCACCACGTCAAAAAAGTTCCGTCGGTCATCGCTGGGTCCCCGCTCGACCATCATGCGCATGGACTGGAGCATGGCGGCCAAAGAGGCGTGTTCGTCGCGGATGGTTTGTAAGCTGCTGTGCTTTTTCATGCGTCTGATCTCTGAATTGACAGGGATCAGTGTGCCGACTTCTGGCATTTGACACCGTGACCTGGATCAAGAAATGTCCTTCTGCTCAACGTGCCGTGGGCTTCCAACGCTTGAGCAGCAAGGCATTGCTCATCACGCTGACCGAGCTGAGCGCCATGGCGGCTCCCGCGATCACCGGGTTGAGGTAGCCCATGGCGGCCAGGGGGATGCCCGCCACGTTGTAGGCAAAGGCCCAAAACAGGTTTTGCCGGATCTTGGCCACGGTGCGTGCCGAGATGTCCAGCGCATCGCCCACCAGTGCCACATCGCCGCGCATGAGGGTGATGCCTGCTGCGTGCATGGCCACATCGGTGCCATTGCCCATGGCAAGGCCCACGTCGGCAGCAGCCAACGCAGGCGCATCGTTCACGCCATCGCCCACCATGGCCACAATGCGACCGCCTTCGCGCAGCTGTTGCACCTGCGCAGCCTTGTCACCCGGCAAGACGTCGGCCCGCACTTCGC
>JBEEJQ010000226.1:0-3455 GCA_041169105.1 Pseudomonadota bacterium
CTGGACGCGGTGGCGAACTTTCTGGATGGCCTGGCCAGCCAGATGGACCGACTGCCCCGCTTGGCGGCGCAGCCGGTATTGGAGACATTGGAATGAGCGAACCACAATCGATTGAACACTGCATCCGGGGCAACCTGGAAACCTATTTCCGCGACCTGGACGGCACCGAGCCCACCGGCCTGTACGACATGCTGGTCAAGCTGGTCGAGAAGCCCTTGCTGGACGTGGTCATGGCCCAATCCGGCCAGAACCAGTCCCGCGCCGCCGAATGGTTGGGCCTGAACCGCAACACCTTGCGCAAGAAACTGCTGGAGCACGAGCTCCTCAAATGAATATGGCTTGAGCCCAAGCTCAAGCCTGGATAACGATAGGCTGAAACCCTGTACCTCGGCCACTGACTGCCTACCTTTTAAATTTTGAAGAAAGTCCCCATGAGAGCCCTCATCTCCGTCTCTGACAAAACCGGCATCGTCGATCTGGCCAAAGAACTGCACGCCTTGGGCGTGGGCCTGATCTCCACGGGCGGCACCGCCAAGCTCTTGGCCGAACAAGGCTTGCCCGTGACCGAAGTGGCCGAAGTCACAGGCTTTCCTGAAATGCTGGACGGCCGTGTGAAGACCTTGCACCCTAAAGTGCACGGTGGCCTGCTGGCGCGTCGCGACACGCCCGAGCACATGGCAGCTTTGAAGGCGCACAACATCGACACCATCGATTTGTTGATCGTCAACCTCTACCCCTTTGAAGCCACCGTGGCCAAGCCCGGCTGCACACTGGCCGACGCGATCGAGAACATCGACATCGGCGGCCCCGCCATGGTCCGCTCTGCCGCCAAGAACTGGAAAGACGTGGGCATCGTCACCGACGCCAGCCAATACGCTGATGTGATGGCTGAGCTGAAAGCCCACGGCAAGTTGAGCGACAAACTGCGTTTTGCGTTGTCGGTGGCCGCGTTTAACCGCATCAGCCAATACGATGGCGCAATCAGCAACTATCTGTCGAGCGTGAACTTTGAAGCCGAGAAGCTGAGCGAAGAATACGTGCCCGAGCGCGCCCAATTCAGCGGCCAGTTCAACGAGCAATACGTGAAGGTGCAAGACCTGCGCTACGGCGAAAACAGCCACCAGCAAGCTGCTTGGTACCGCGACTTGGCACCCGCTGCTGGCTCGCTTGCCACCGGCGTGCAACTGCAAGGCAAGGAACTCAGCTACAACAACATCGCAGATGCCGACGCTGCATGGGAATGTGTGAAGAGCTTCGATACTTCAGCTTGTGTGATCGTCAAACATGCCAACCCCTGCGGCGTGGCCGTGGGTGCAAACCCACTTGAGGCGTACAGCAAAGCCTTTCAGACCGACCCCACCAGCGCGTTTGGCGGCATCATCGCCTTCAACCGCCCCGTGGACAAAGCCGCCGCCGAAGCGGTGAGCAAGCAATTCGTCGAAGTGCTCATGGCCCCTGACTTCAGCGCCGAAGCGTTGGAAGTGTTCAAGAGCAAAGTCAATGTGCGCTTGATGAAAATCGCCTTGCCCGCCAACTACGGCCACGTGCGCAACGCGCTCGAAACGAAGCGCGTGGGCTCAGGCCTCTTGCTGCAAAGCGCCGACAACCATGAGTTGGCTTTGGCTGACCTCAAGATCGTCACCGTCAAACAACCCACCCCTGAAGAGCTGAACGACCTGCTGTTCGCGTGGAAAGTGGCCAAGTTCGTCAAATCTAACGCCATCGTGTTCTGCAAAAACGGCATGACCATGGGCGTGGGCGCTGGCCAAATGAGCCGCCTCGACTCAGCCCGCATCGCCAGCATCAAAGCCGAAGCCGCTAAGCTCAGCCTGCAAAACACCGTGGTGGCCAGCGACGCCTTCTTCCCCTTCCGCGATGGCCTCGATGTGGTGGTGGACGCAGGTGCTACATGCGTGGCTCAACCTGGTGGCTCGATGCGCGACCAAGAAGTCATCGATGCGGCCAACGAGCGCGGCGTGGCGATGGTGTTCACGGGTGTGCGTCATTTCCGCCATTGATCCGCGTTATTGATCGGACTGTTTTGAACTTTGACCAACTCGGCTTGACCCCGGCACTTTTGCGTGCCGTGGGTGACATGGGCTTGTTTGCCCCCACCCCCATCCAGGCCGAGGCGATTCCGGCGGTTTTGAAGTCGGCCGACGTGTGGGCCACCGCGCCCACCGGCTCGGGCAAGACGCTGGCTTTTGCTTTGCCTTTGGTGCAGCACCATCTGCTGCAGCCGCGCCAGACCAACTTCCGCCGCCCCATCCGCACCCTGGTGCTGGTGCCCACGCGCGAGCTGGCCGTGCAAGTCGGCGACATCCTCACCAACTTGGCCTACCAGCCGGGCCTGAAGGTGTCGGTGGTCTATGGCGGCGTGTCGATCAATCCGCAGATGATGGGCTTGCGCGGCGGTGCCGACATCGTGGTGGCCACGCCGGGCCGCTTGCTCGATCTGGTCGACCACAACGCGGTGCACTTGGGCAGTGTGCAGCACCTGGTGCTGGACGAGGCCGACCGCCTGCTGGACCTGGGCTTTGCCGATGAGCTGAATCGTGTGCTGGCGCTGCTGCCCGCCAAGCGTCAAACGCTGCTGTTCTCGGCCACTTTCGCCCCCGAGGTGGAAGCGCTTGCGGCCAATTTGCTGCGCGACCCGGTGCGCATCACGGTGGAAGCTTTTGAGGGGCACAAGCCCGACATCACCCAGCGCGCCATCGCGGTGGACGAAAAATCACGCACCGCTTTGCTGCGCCACTTGATTGCCGAGAACAGCTGGAAGCAGGTGCTGGTGTTCGTGGCCACGCGCTACGCCTGCGAGCATGTGGCGAACAAGCTCTACAAGGCGGGCATTTACGCCACGCCCTTTCATGGCGAGATGAGCCAGGGTGCGCGGCAAGATGTGCTGCACGACTTCAAAGCCGGTCGCTGGGACGTGGTGGTCACCACCGACCTGGCCTCACGCGGCATCGACATCGCCTTGTTGCCGGTGGTGGTCAACTACGACCTGCCGCGCTCGGCCACCGACTACACCCACCGCATCGGCCGCACTGGTCGCGCAGGTGCCCATGGTGACGCGGTGAGCTTTGTGACTGCCCAGGCGCAAGCGCACTGGCAACTGATTTGCAAACGCGAAAGCCTGGAACTGGCTTTGGAACAAGTGCCGGGCTTTGAGCCTGTGGATGAGCCGCCAGCACCACAAGGCAATGGCGGCATCAAGGGCAAGCGACCCAGCAAGAAAGACAAATTGCGGGCGGCCGCTGCGGCAGCCCAAGAACGCAAATGACAAGGCCCCTGACGGGGCCTTTTCTTCATTCGTCGTTGAATGCGTTTTGACTTTCGTCGTCGCCCACTGGCGAGCCGGGCTTGAGCACCCGCACGCCGTGCTTGCTCAAAATTTCCACATACACCGAAGCCGCGCCCGACTTGGCGGCTGCGTCCACCGCTTCGATCACCGC
>JBEEJQ010000227.1:0-3449 GCA_041169105.1 Pseudomonadota bacterium
ATTGTGTGCTGGCGGTGGTCACGGAGCTTTGCAGGCGCTGTAAAACGACCCGACCCAACCAGCAGCCGGCATCGTATTCGAAGCCAATGATGGTGTCCACGAGGCGTTTTTCGCTCAGGCTGTAGTTCATGCGGCCCACGCTGTACCAACGGTCGGGCCCCAGGCCCTGGCCACGTGTGCGGCTCCAGGCGGACTCGGCTTCACGGTCACCGCCGCCCCACAAATCGTTGATGGGCCATTGCCAACCCATGTCTACCTGCTCACTCACGCCTTGGTTGAGCCGGTAAGCCACGTTGAACACACGGTAGGGTGTGGGGTTGTAACGGCTTTGCACCGTGGTGCGGCTGACGGCGTTGGTCTGCGAGTTGACCTGGACGGTAGAGTCCACCGTCCAGCGATCGGTCCAGCGGACACCCGCGCCGAGCAGGACATCGCTCAGACCTGCCGACACCGTCGACTGCCCAGGCAAGACCACTTGTTGACTGTCGAAGCGGATGCGCTGAGCCATGCCCAGCTTCAGTCGTTCAGCCCCTGATTCTGCGTCGAACAGGCGGGTGGCCACCCCCAGCGTCAGGGAGTTGTTGTCCACCAGGCGGTCCTGACCCACATAAGGGTTCTCGCTGTAAATGCTGGACAGGTTGAAGTCGGCTGCGCCACTGTCATAGATCGGGAACAAGCGTTGGTCGCGGTAGGGCGTGCGGGCATAAAAAGCCCGAGGCTCCAGGGTTTGCAAAATGTTTTTGCCGAACCAGCTGGTTTCGCGCTCGAACACCAGACCCGAATCCAGGCTGAAGGTGGGCAAGACGCGGTTGAATGAACTCTCACCCGTGCTCAGGGCATTGTCCAGTTGGTAGCGCGTTGCGTGCAATTGCACTTTAGGTGTGACAAAACCCCAAGGACGCACCCAGGGCCGGCTGACCTGGGCTTGCATGTAACTGCGCTCCCCGTTGCGCAAGCTGGCCAAGGTCGCCGTGCTGACATTCGGAATGCGGGCGTAATCGGCTTCAAAACGCGTGGTGTCACCCACCACCGACCAGTCCAGCCCCTCCGCATCCCATTGGCCGTAGCGCATGGTGATTTGCGGTGCGCGGTCATAGGGTGGTGTGATCACCGCGGTGTCGATTTGCAGGGTTTGCCAGCGCTGCACCTGCGCGGTCATGTTGAAGTTACCCCGACCCCAGGACACGACGCCGGTCGAGGGCAGCAAGCGCTGGGTCAGCGCCAGGCCTGAGCGCGGGAAGTCGCGCCAGAAGTTGTCGTCACTGACCCGGTTGAGCGTCAGGCCCACGCCCACACGGCCCACAGCATCCAGCCCGGTGTCCACACTGCCGTTGTGCTGTGTGCTCAGGCCCCAGCGTGACTGCTGGCGCAGGCTGTCGTTGGGCATGGCAAGCAGGCGAGCCTGGCCTTTGTAATCTTGTTCGAGGTAGCGGAACTCGCTGTCCACCGAGGCGCCGCGCTTGCTCATCAAATGGGTCGTGATGGTGGCGTCGCGGTTGGGCGCAATGTCCAGGTAATAAGGCACCGACAGGCTCAAGCCGTTGATCGAATCGATCCCGGTGATGGAGGGCAGGAAGCCTGATTTGCGTTCATCGGTCATGGCAAAGCTGACCGATGAAGCACTCATCAAGGGCAAGCCTTTGAAGCGCAGTTGCACATCTTCAGCTTGAACGGTGGACTCTTCCGAGTCCATGGTCATGTGCGCGGCTTTGACGAACCATTCGGGCAGCCATTCGGGGCCGGGTGTGCGGCGGCAGGTGGTGTAACGGGCATCGTGGATGATTTGCCGCTTGTCGTCGATGAACTCGACTTGAGAAGCATCGCCGTAACCACCGCTGCGGTAAAGCTCGAAGTTGGGCTTGTCGAATGTGCCCTGGAAGCTGTCAACTTGCAGCTTCAAGCGGGGGCCTTCGAACACACTGCCGTCTCGGCTCAGGCGTACATGGCCTTCGGCGTTCACGATGTCACGGCTTTGGTCGTACAGGATGTTGTCCGCCTTGATGGCCAGGCCGGGACGGCGCACCGTGGCTTGTCCATCGATCACCAAATCCATGTCGGGACGTGCGGTGATTTGCTCGCCACCGACAAAAATGGCGCCTTCGCTGCGCTGGCGCTCGGAGATCTTTTCTTCCAGCACCGGACTGCTGCGCAGGATCAGGCCTGTGCCTTGCGCCTGGGCCGTGCTGGCGATCGCCCACAGCGCCGCCCAAGCCAGGGCACGCAAGGCGAGCGGGGCAGGTGTCAGCGGCAAACGGGACGGGGCAAAAGCGGTGTGCACGAACGGGATGGAGGCAAGGCGGAGAGGACCTGCAGCACGCCTCAAGGGTGGGGTGCAGGCTTTGTAGAATGGGATTATCCATGAGCCACCCTATTCCCTCCCCCGCCGCGACTTCTGAAGTCAGCTGGGCCGACCCGGCCCGTCAAGCCCTGTTCAACACCTGGATGGCTGGCATTGCACCCGCCCAAGGGCTTTTGCCGGCAACGGTGCGCATCGCCTCGGCCGATGCCAGCTTTCGCCGCTATCTGCGCGTAGACACCGTCAACGGCGACAGCCGCATCGTGATGGATGCGCCGCCCGACAAAGAAAACTCCAAACCCTTTGTGCAGATCGCCGCCTTGATGAAAGACGCCGGGCTGCGTGCACCGGAAGTGCTCGACTGGCACGAGGCCCATGGCTTCATGCTTTTGAACGATCTGGGCAACGCGACCATGATGTCGGCCATCGACGCCGAGCGCCCGCAAGCCAACCATGGCCTGTACATGCAGGCGGTGGACACGCTGATCCAGTGGCAGCTGGCGTCGCGGCCCGGTGTTTTGCCACCCTACGACGCGGCCTTGCTCAACCGTGAGTTGAGCCTGTTCCCCGATTGGTACCTGGCCCAGCACAAAGGCGTGCAGTTGCAAGGCCAGGACAAAGAGACGGTGGACAAAGCCTTTGCCCTGATCGTGCAACGCAACCTGGCTGCGCCCAGCGTGTATGTGCACCGCGATTTCATGCCGCGCAATTTGATGATGCCGCATCAAAGTCAGCAGTTGGGCGTGCTCGACTTTCAAGATGCGGTCTATGGCCCCGTCACCTATGACATCGCCAGTCTGATGCGCGACGCCTTCCTGACCTGGGCCGAAGACTTTGTGCTCGACATCACCATCCGCTACTGGGAAAAAGCCCGCAAGGCTGGGCTGATGGACTTTGAAGACTGGCACAGCGACTTTGGTGCGTTCTACCGCGCCGTTGAATGGATGGGCCTGCAGCGCCACCTCAAAGTCGCCGGTATTTTTGCGCGACTGACCCTGCGCGACGGCAAGCCCAAATATTTGGCCGATGCGCCGCGCTTCATCCACTACATCCGCAAGGCCTGTGACCGCTACCGCGAACTGGGCCCCCTGCTCAAGGTGATCGATGAGATCGAGGGCACCACTCCCTTGGTCGGTTTTGCCTACGGGCGCAT
>JBEEJQ010000228.1:0-3439 GCA_041169105.1 Pseudomonadota bacterium
ACGACACCGTGGGCATCGACCTGGTGGCCATGAGCGTGAACGACGTGCTGGTGCAAGGCGCCGAGCCCCTGTTCTTCCTCGACTACTTTGCCTGCGGCAAGCTCGATGTGGACACCGCAGCGGCCGTGGTCGGCGGCATTGCCAAGGGTTGCGAGCTGTCCGGCTGCGCTTTGATTGGTGGCGAAACCGCCGAGATGCCCGGCATGTACCCCGCGGGCGAATACGATCTGGCCGGTTTTGCGGTCGGCGCGGTCGAAAAATCCAAAATCCTCACCGGTCAGAACGTGAAAGCCGGTGACGTGGTGCTGGGCTTGGCCTCGGCTGGCGTGCACTCCAACGGTTTCAGCTTGGTGCGCAAATGCATCGAGCGCGCAGGCTCAGAAGCCCCCGCCACGCTGGACGGCAAGCCCTTCAAGCAAGCCCTGATGGAGCCCACCCGCCTGTACGTGCTCAACGTGCTGGCCGCATTGGCCAAACACCCGAGCACGGAAGATGCCTCTGGCATCAAAGCACTGGCCCACATCACCGGCGGTGGCTTGCTCGAAAACATCCCCCGCGTGCTGCCCGAAGGCCTGGCCGCTCACCTGCAAAAAGGCAGCTGGCCCCAGACCGAGTTGTTTGCCTGGTTGCAAAAGACCGCTGGCATTGACGACATCGAGATGAACCGCACCTTCAACAACGGCATCGGCATGGTGGTGGTGGCGGATGCGGCCGAGGCCGAGAGCTGCGCCGCAACCCTGCGCGAGCTGGGCGAGACCGTCTACACCATCGGCACCATCGCCCCTCAGGGCAGCGGCGAACAAGTCGTCGTCGCTTAAAGCAGCATCAGGCGTCGCCTGAAAGTTCGCTCAGTCGGACTTTCAGCGCGGCCTGATCGTGGGCGGCAGGCTCTGCGCCCAAATACACCCGCAAGTCGTGCAAGGCTTCGGCGGTGTGGCCCAGTTCGGCATGCACCAGACCCCGGTCGCGTCGCTCGTCCCAGGCTTCGGGCAAGAGCACCACCAGACGGTTGAGCACCGCCAGCATGCGAGGCCAGTCTTCCTGAGCCCTGAACACCTCTTTCAGGTTGCGCAGCATGCGGGCCAGCCAATCACGCGGCGGGCACGCTTGCAGGTACAAGCCCAAAGGCGTCTCACCGCCGTCCAGATCGGCACCAGCAGCCCAGTCCACATCGTCGCGGTAAGGCCCCAATCGGTCGGCCAGGTTGTCCACGCCCAATGACTCGCCGGTCAAGGGGTCCAAAACGACCAGCCCGTCTTCGAGCGCCACCTTGACCAGAAAATGTCCCGGAAAAGAAATGCCCTGCGCGTTCAGCCCCAAGCCACGCGCCAGTTCCAGCCAAATGACGGCCAATGAAATCGGCAGGCCTCGGCGGGTGCGCAAAACTTCTTGCAGATAGCTGTTTTCGGGGGCGTAGTAATCGTTGGCGTTGACCCCGAAGCCCAGATCTTTGTAGAACACCTGATGGAGGATGGCCAGGCGGGTCAGCCCATCGGCCTCTGCGGGCATGCGGAGCATGACTTTTTTCAGCAGCCGCTCGACATCGTCCAGCACATGCTGCACATCCAGCTCGGGCTCTTCGTCCTGGGCCAGACTGGCAGCGGCTTCCAGCAAGGGGAAATGCGCATCGCTTTGCACCAGACTGGCAAAGTAGTCCAGCGGAGAGACAGGTTCAAATTTCAAATCCATGGCTTGACCTGTGCCCGTTCAACGCTTGAGGAAAGCCTTCAAGCGCAGGCCCGTGGCCCACAAAGCGCCAAAGTACAGCAAGGCCGAAGCCGTCAGCACCGCCAGCATCCAGCCGATGCGCAGCCACGGTGTCTGGCGCAAACCCACCCATTGCAGCTGGTGCGCAGCCAGCCACAACAAGGCGGTGAGCAAGCCCGTAGCCAGCACCACCTGCAGGGCAAAGCGCAACCAGCCAGGCTGAGGCGTGTAACTGCCACGGCGCAGCAAGCCGATCAACAACCACAGCGCATTGACCAATGCCCCCAAACCGATGGACAAAGCCAGACCGGCGTGCTGCAGCCAGGGCACAAACAACAGGTTGAACAACTGCGTGATCACCAGCACCACCACCGCGATCTTGACCGGCGTGCGGATGTCCTGGCTGGCGTAGTAACCGGGAGCCAGCACCTTGATCGCCACCAGGCCCATGAGCCCAATGCCGTAGCCGGTGAGCGACAAGGTGGTTTGCTGCACATCGCGGTCGCTGAACGCCCCGTAGTGGTAGAGCACCGCCACCAAAGGTTCAGAGAACACCAGCAGCGCCGCCGCACAGGGCAAGGCCAGCAGCAAGACCAGGCGCAAGCCCCAGTCCAGCATGGCGGCGTAGCGGTCGGCGTCGCCCGTGGCTTTGGCCGCCGCCAACTGCGGCATCAACACCGCCCCCAGCGCCACGCCCAGCATGGCGGTGGGGAACTCCATCAAGCGGTCTGCGTAGCTCAGCCAGCTCACGCTGCCAGGGGCCAGATGTGAAGCGATTTGTGTATTGATGAGCAGAGAAATCTGCGCAACGCCCACGCCCAGCAAGGCAGGCGCCATGAGGCGCAAGATGTTGCGGGTGGCCGGATTTCTCCAGGCGTGGCGAATGGCCGATGGGCGAATGCCGATGCGCGGCAGCAAGCCCAAACGCTTGAGCGCGGGGATCTGGACCAGCAACTGCAACAAGCCGCCCAACATGACGCCTGCAGGCAAGGCATAAACGGCTTCGATGCCTTGGGCAGCCAGCCAAGGCGACAGACCCAAGGCGGCGGCGATCACGCTCACATTGAGCAGTACGGGCGTGGCCGCAGGCACGGCAAAGCGTTTCCAGGTGTTCAGAATGCCGGCCGACAAGGCCACCATCGACATGAAGGCGATGTAGGGGAACATCCAGCGGGTCATCTGCACGGCCGACTGGTAACCCTTGGCATCTTGCTGCAAGCCGCTGGCCAAGGCCCAGACCAGCCAGGGCGCGGCCAGCACCCCGATCACCGACAAGGCCAGCACCGACCAGGCCAAGGCCGTGGCCACACTGTCGATCACGTCTTGAGTGGCTTTGTCGCCGTGCTGGGCCCGGTTAGCCGCCAGCACCGGCACAAAGGCTTGGCTGAAAGCGCCTTCGGCAAACAGGCGGCGAAACAGGTTGGGAATGCGAAAGGCGACGTTGAAGGCGTCGGTCAAGGCGCTGGCACCGAAAGCCGAGGCGATCAAGAGCTCGCGCACCAGCCCCGTCACTCGGGAGGCCAGCGTGAAAATGGAAACAACAGAGGCAGAACGTAGGAGGCTCACAGCCAAGGAGTGTAGCGGCCCAAGGGCCGCCTCTTGACCCTGTCTTGGCCGCTTGGCCTACAAGGGGAGAAACGGCCGATGGGTTCTGCTAGAATGCTGGGTTCGCCGACAACATCCTCAGACCCCAAAGGAAATCATCATGGCATCAGCTAAGCCAAAGAAAAAG
>JBEEJQ010000229.1:0-3437 GCA_041169105.1 Pseudomonadota bacterium
AATTGGGGCCCTTGTAGAGCACCATGCCTTTGTCGTCAGTGGGCAGGGTTTGGTCGGTGGCTTGCCCATCGCTGTTCAGGCCCGCGATGCGCACGCGGGCGTGCGGCAGCGGCCAGCCCACGCAGCCGGCCGGCGCACTCAGGCCCGGCGGGGCCACGGTGCTCAGGCCTGCGGTCTCGGTCATGCCCAGGCTTTCGTTGATCTGCAGGCCAAAGGCTTGCGCAAAGCGCAAGGCCAGCTCGGGTGGCAGCGGGGCAGCCCCCGTGCGCACGGCACGCAGGCGCGAAATGTCAGCCCCCGCCAGCGGCACCGCCGCCAGTGCGGCCAGCACCGTGGGCACGCCCGACATGAGCGTGCAGCCATGGTGCGCCACCAGCCGCCAGTAGTTGGCAATCACCTCGCGGTTGCGAAACAGGCTGGGCGTGGGAATCAGGATGTGCATGCCCACCGCCAGCGAGCACAAAGCGCCCGGCAGCACGCCGGCCACATGAAAAAGGGGGTAGCCGTTGATGGTGACGTCGGTGGCCTGAAAGCCCTGCATCTGCGCGTTGGCCCAGGCGGTGAAAATTTGCGCACCATGGCTGTGGCGGGCCAACTTGGGCGCACCGGTGGTGCCGCCGGTGTGAAAGTAAGCCGCGATGTCGTGCTGCTGAAACACACGCTCGCTGATGAGCCGGTCGTTCACCTGCCCGGCGCGTGCAGCATGGAAGTCCTGCACGCCCGCAGGCAAGGCCGTGTCCGCAGGCAATGGGCCGCCCTCGGGGTTGACCAGCAAAATGGTTTTCAGGGCCGGGCAGTGGCTTTGCAGGCGCAATGCTTTGCTGCGCATTTGGCTGTCGTCGTCCACGCCATGGGCGATGAGCACTTGTGCACCGCTGGCTTGCAGCAAAGACGCCAGCTTGTCGTCGCTCAGCAGCGGGTTGAGCGGCTGCACAATTCCTGCCGCCTCGCCACCCCACAGGGCCAGGTGGTAGGCCAGTCCCCCGGGCAGCAAGACGGCCACCACATTGGTGGACCGCAAGCCCAAGTTGAACAGCAAGTTGGCCGTTTGGTGAATGCCTTGCAGCAGTTCACGGTAGGTCCAGGTGGTGGACGGGCCGCCCACTTGGCCGGTGTGCAGCATGGTGAGCGCAGGCCGGTCCGCGCAAGCCAGTGCCGTCTCGCGGATCATGGTGTAAGTGCTGTCCCAAGGCATGGCTTGGGCCAAAGGGGTGTGTTCGATCTGGCGGATCTCTTGCAGGGATTGAACAGGGGCAGAAACAGTCAGGCGCATGGGGTGTCCGTCAACAAGCAATCTGCATGTTAGCCAGCGATGGCTTTGGGGGGGTACGCGTGGGCGACAAGTTGCATGGGTGCACGCGCAGGGTCGCCCCTAGCGCATAAACTGCGTGCAGCTTTTTGACCCAACTGCCCATGTCATCCTCTGCTGCTTTTTTGAGCCCCGAACAGACCGCCCAGGCCCTGCCCTATGCCGCTTTGGCCCGAGAGATCGAAGTCCTGCTGCAAGACGCCAGCGTGGCGGTGCCCCCACGCATCGTGCAGCCGTTGCAGGGTGGAGGCAGTTTTTTTGTCATGCCTGCAGCCGATGCGCAGGTGGCGATCACCAAGCTCATCAGCTTCATCCCCGGCAACGCCCAGCGCGGCTTGCCGACCATCCAGGGCGATATCGTGGTGTTCGATGTGCAGACCGGTCAGCGTATCGCTTTGCTGGATGGCCCCACCGTCACGGCGCGGCGCACGGCGGCAGTGTCTTTGCTGGCCGCGCAGAAACTGGCGCCGCGCCGCGATGGCCCCCTGCTCATCGTGGGCGCAGGGGTGCAGGGCCGTGCGCATCTGGAGGCCTTTCACGAAGGCCTGGGCGTGCAAGAGGTGTGGGTGGCTTCGCGCAGCGCTGCCAGTGCCGCTGCCCTGGTGGCCCATGCACAGACGCTGGGCATGCGGGCGCAGCGGGTGGACGACCCCAATGTCGCTTTGGCCCATTGCCCCTGGGTGGTGAGCGCCACGCCCGCGCAGGAGGTGGTGTTGACGGGCCTGCCCCGCAGCGATGCCTTCATCGCCGCTGTGGGCGCGTTCACGCCGCGCATGGTGGAATGGTCGCCCGAGGTTTGCCAGCATTTGGCGCAAACCGGCACGCTGGTGGCGGACACCCGCGATGCCGAGCACGAAGCGGGCGATTGGCTGCAAGCGGGCCTGAACGTGAGCGCCCTGCCCACGCTGGCCGATGTGGTCCGGCAGACCCCGGCCTGGGCGCAGACCCAGCGGCCATCAGGCCCGGTGTTTTTCAAGAGCTGTGGCTGGGCCGGTTGGGACCTGGCGGCAGCGCGGTGCATGGCCCGCACACGCCTTGTGCAGGGCTGATCCGCATTTATTCATGCAACATTTGAGGAGAGAACATGGTTCAACGCATTGATGTCGGCGCACGCATGTCGGAAGTCGCCATCCACAACGGCACTGTTTACCTGGCCGGACAAATTGCCGAAGTGCCGGGGCAAGACATGGAAGGCCAGACCCGCCAAGTGCTGGCGGCCATTGACGCTTTGCTGGCCAAAGCCGGGACCGACAAGTCCAGGATTTTGATGGCCCAGATTTTCATCACCGACCTGGCCGACTTTGCCGCCATGAACCGCGTGTGGGACGCCTGGGTGGTGCCCGGTCACACCCCACCCCGCGCCACGGTGCAAGCCGCTTTGGCCAACCCGGACTGGAAGATCGAGGTGGTGGTGACGGCGGCGGTGTGAGTTCAGCCGTCTGTGCGTCACCATTTGGCTGTGGTTACCAGGCCAAGTCGGGGCTAAAGCCGCCGACCTACCTGTATCGCTGTAGGTCGGTACCTTCAGGTCCGACATCGCCTGCCTACAGTGGTCAGTCTCAGCGCCCCACCACCCGTGCCATCTCTAGGCACTTGTTCGAGTAACCCCACTCGTTGTCGTACCAGGCCACGACCTTGATGAAGGTGCTGTCCAGCGCGATGCCCGCATCGGCATCAAACACGCTGGTGCAGACTTCGCCACGGAAGTCGGTCGAGACCACTTTGTCGGTGGTGTAGCCCAGCACGCCCTTCAAAGCGCCTTCGCTTTGCGCTTTCATCTCGGCGCAGATTTCGGCATAGGTGGCGGGGGTGTCCAGCTCGGCGGTCAGGTCGACCACCGACACGTCCGAGGTGGGCACGCGAAACGCCATGCCGGTCAGCTTGCCCTGGATGGCGGGGATCACCACGCCCACGGCCTTGGCCGCGCCGGTGCTGCTGGGGATGATGTTTTCCAGAATGCCGCGCCCGCCGCGCCAGTCCTTATTGCTCGGGCCGTCCACAGTCTTTTGCGTGGCGGTGGCGGCGTGCACTGTGGTCATCAGGCCACGCTTGATGCCCCACTTGTCGTTGAGCACCTTGGTGATGGGGGCCAGCGCGTTGGTGGTACAGCTGGCGTTGCTGATGATGG
>JBEEJQ010000230.1:0-3415 GCA_041169105.1 Pseudomonadota bacterium
GCAACCACCGGTGTGGGCGCGGTGGGGCTGCCCGTGGGTGAATGGAAAACGGCACTGACCATGGGGTTCTCCTTCACGCCTTGATTTTGAAACCGTCGGCGTATTTCTGAGGGTCTTTGCCATCCCAGACCACACCGTCAATGCCTTTGTGGCTGCGCATGTCGCTCTTGGGCACGGGCGCTTTGACGGCAGTGGCGGCCTCTTTGTACAAAGCGATCTGGTTGATCTGTTTGGCCACGCCCAGGTAGTCGGGGTGGTCTTTGAGCAAGCCCCAGCGCTTGTGTTGGGTCAGGAACCACATGCCGTCTGACAGGTAGGGGAAGTTCACCGTGCCTTCGTTGTAGAACTTCATGTGGTTCGGGTCGTCCCAGGTCTTGCCCATGCCGTTTTGGTAGCGGCCCAAAATGCGCTGGTTGATCGCGTCCACGCCGGTGTTCACATACGATTTGTCGGCCACAGTCTCGGCCATCTTCATCTTGTTGGACAGGCTGGCATCGATCCACTGGCCCGCTTCGATGATGGCGGCCGTCACGGCGCGTGCCGTGTTGGGGTACTTCTTGACGAACTCGGCCGTGGTGCCCAGCACTTTTTCGGGGTGGTCTTTCCAGATGTCTTGCGTGGTGGCCGCTGTCACCCCGATGCCGTCCATGATGGCGCGGTGGTTCCAGGGCTCACCCACGCAGAAACCGTCCATGTTGCCTACACGCATATTGGCCACCATTTGCGGTGGCGGCACGGTGATGACTTTGGCGTCTTTCATGGGGTTGATGCCATAAGACGCCAGCCAGTAATACAGCCACATCGCGTGCGTGCCTGTGGGGAAGGTCTGCGCAAAGGTGTACTCTCGCTTGTCGCTTTGCATCAGCTTGGCCAGCCCTGCGCCATCGACCGCGCCTTTGTCAGCGAGTTTTTTGGACAGCGTGATGGCCTGGCCGTTGTGGTTCAGGTTCATCAGCACGGCCATGTCTTTCTTGGGGCCGCTGATGCCCAGATGCACGCCATACACCAGGCCATACAGCACATGGGCAAAGTCCAGCTCGCCATTGACCAGTTTGTCGCGCACACCGGCCCAGCTCGCTTCTTTGCTCAGCACGAACTTCACGCCGTGCTTCACATCAAGCCCCAGCACCGAGGCCATGACGACGCTTGCGCAATCGGTCAGCGGGATGAAGCCGATCTTGACTTCCTTTTTTTCGGGGGCATCCGAGCCTGCGGCATACACCATGGATCGCAAGGCGGGCGACACGCCTGCTGCGCCCACGGCAGCGGCCTGCAACACGGTGCGGCGGTTGAAGCTGGTTTTCAGAATGTCGGTCATGGCGAAACTCCTGGTGCGGTTTTGAAAAACAAAAAAGGCGTCCTCATGTCGCTCACGCCTGCTGTGCAGGGCGCGAACGCATGGGGACGCCTTTGTCCGGTGTGGTCTCACCCGCCGTTGGGTGATCTCACGTGTGACCTTCGTTGGTCTTGTTCATGTCATTGCAATTGGCGTGCCAGGGTTTTCCTGGGGGTTTGGGGCTTGAATGGCACCTGCGGGGTGCATGTGCACCAAGTTGGCGCAAATCTGTTGATTTGGTCCTGTGCACGCCTTCATCACCGATGGGTTTTGTAGGTCGGCACCTTCAGGTCCGACGTTGCTGGCTTCGACGTCTGTTGGATGTCGGGGCTGAAGCCACCGACCTACGGGGTGACGGGTTGCAAAAAAATTCAGTCTTCAGGGGGGCTGGATCAGCTCAGCGCCCTTTCAGCCCAGCAACTCAGCCATCTCGACCATCTGTTGCGCGATGTCGGCCAGCTTCACGCCCTTGTTCATGGCCGCCTTGCGCAATTTGCCGTAGGCCTCTTGCTCGCTCAGGCCCTGGCGCTGCATCAACAGACCCTTGGCGCGGTCGATCAGCTTGCGGTCTTGCAGCTCGCCACGGGCGTTGTCCAGTTCGGCCAGCAAGGCTTGCTCGTGTTTGAAGCGGGCCATCGCCACGGTCAGGATTGGGTGGATGCGCTCGGGCGCCAAGCCCGCCACGATGTAGGCCGTCACGCCCGCGGCCACGGCTTCGTTCATGGGGCGCGTGTCGCTGTCGTTGGTGAACATCACGATCGGCCTGCGCTCGTCCCGCGTGGCCATGACCACATGCTCCAGTGCATCGCGGGCGTCGCTCTCGGCGTCCACGATCACCATATCGGCCTGCAGCTGGGCCAGGCGCTCGGTCAAAAACACATCGGCGGGCAGCGTGGCCACCAGGTTGTAGCCCGCCTCAAGCAGGCCAATGCGCAAGAGGCGCGAGCGCTCTTCGATGGCTTGCGCTTGTTCATCCCCCTCGGCCACCAAGGCGGGATCGGAGATGATGACGACGATTCTCAAAGCTACTGGCATGCCTTGGGCTATGCAAGAAGTGCGCCGACATGTGACATGTCTGGCGGTGTTTCTAAGAATGGGGCATGCCTTTTGCAATAAGGCCTGCCGCAAGACGGCGATGGCTTGAAATGGATGACGAGGATGACAAACGAAACGATGGCCAATCTGCTGGCACCGAAGGCGCTCAGTGCACTGATGGATGCGCGGCGCACGGTGCTGCCCAAACGTCTGGTGGAGCCCGGACCCGATGCCGCGCAATGGCAGGCGCTGCTGGCGGCAGCTGCGACAGCCCCCGATCACGATCAGCTCTTACCTTGGCGTTTGGTGCTGATTGATTCGTCTCAGCGCGAAGCATTGGGCGAGTTGTTTGCGCGGGCTTTGCACGAGCGTGATGCGCATGCCACTCAGGCGCAATCGGCGCAGGCCCGCGAAAAAGCACACCGAGCGCCCCTGTTGCTGATGTTGGTGGTGGATGCCGACAAGGGGGATTGCAGCATCGATGTGTCGGAACGCCTGATTTCGGCGGGGTGCGCCTTGCAAAACATGCTCTTGCTGGCCTCGGCCATGGGTTACGGCTCGGCCCTGACCAGCGGCAAGGCCCTCAAATCACAGGTGCTGCGTCAGGCGTTCGGTTTGCGCTCAGGCGAGCAAGCCGTGTGTTTCTTGAGTTTGGGAACGATGGCGCATGCCAAGCCCGGCAAGCCGCGCCCTGACGGGGCGGCGTTGTGCAGCGCCTGGACACCTGTGGCGACCTGAGATCACAGGCCCCGTGGCGGTCAGGCCGCCACCATGCCGTGGCGCTGCTTGAGGTCGGCGCATGCAGGCGACGCCCAAAAGGCGAGCAAGTCGCGCACCGCCTGCGGGTGCTGGCTGGTGGCGGCCACGCTGCCTGAGAAGGTGGTGGTGATCTGCACCGCATCAGGCAAGGGGCCCAGCACGGTGATGCCGGACACGCCCATCATCTCGCTCAATTGCTGAAAGCCCAGAGCCACTTCGCCTTGGGCGATCAAGGCCCCCACGGGCACGCCCGGCTTGGCTTGCACGATGCGGTCCTGGATCTGC
>JBEEJQ010000231.1:0-3379 GCA_041169105.1 Pseudomonadota bacterium
GGTGAGGCACAGCGCCTCAAGTTGGCAGGCTTTCTGGCCGAAGCGGCCAAGAGTGCGTCCAAGAGCCGCCAGAGTTTGGCCCGCAAGGGCACCTTGTTCTTGTTCGACGAGCCGACCACCGGTTTGCACTTTGACGACATCGCCAAGCTGATGCGTGCCCTGCGCAAGCTGCTCGAAGCCGGCCACTCGCTCATCGTCATCGAACACAACCTGGACGTGATCCGCGCCAGCGATTGGTTGATCGATCTGGGCCCCGAAGGCGGCTATGCCGGTGGCTTGATCGTGGCCCAAGGCACGCCCGAAGATGTGCGCCAACACCCCAGCTCGCACACCGGGCTGGCGCTGCGTGAATACGCCGAGTCCATGGGGGAGGTGCATGGTGTGGCTGAGCGTTTGAGTGTCTATGGGGGCGATGTGGGGGTGTCAGAGGACGCCTCATACTGCGGGGGTACGCCCAAATCGTCACCCTCAGACACCCCCACATCGCTTGCGAACGTCCGAAGTCAGGGGGGGGCGACAGGAATGGCGCTGTCCCGGCGCTCTCCTGTGTTGAACAACAACATCCAGATCGTCAACGCCAAAGAGCACAACCTCAAAAATTTGAGCGTGGACATTCCACGCGGCAAGTTCAACGTGGTCACCGGCGTCAGTGGTTCCGGCAAATCCACGCTGGCTTTTGACATCCTCTTCAACGAAGGCCAGCGCCGCTACCTGGAAAGCCTGAACGCCTACGCCCGAAGCATCGTGCAGCCTGCGGGCCGCCCCGAGGTCGATGCGGTGTACGGCATCCCACCCACAGTGGCCATCGAGCAGCGCCTGTCGCGCGGTGGCCGCAAATCCACTGTGGGCACCACCACCGAGGTCTGGCACTTCTTGCGCCTTTTGTACGTCAAGCTCGGCATCCAGCACTGCGTGCACGACGACACGCCGGTGCAGCCCCAAACGCCCGACAGCATCGCTGCCCAGCTGATGACCCAGTTCAAAGGCCAACACATTGGCCTGCTGGCACCCTTGGTGGTCAACCGCAAGGGCGTCTACACCGAGCTGGCCGATTGGGCGCGGCCACGCGGCTACACGCACCTGCGTGTCGATGGCGAGTTTTTGCCCACCACAGGCTTTCCGCGCATTGACCGCTTCAAAGAACACAACATTGAACTGCCCGTGGCCAGCCTGGATGTGTCAGCGGACAACGAAACCGCTTTGCGGCGTGCGCTCAACACTGCGCTTGAACACGGTAAGGGCGTGATGCACGTGTTGAGCGATCTGGACGGTTTGCGCGAAGCCCTGTTCAATGGCGAGCCCGCTGCCCGCATTGGCCAGCACCGCGTGTTCTCCACGCTGCGGGCTTGCCCCGCCTGTGCCACCTCGTATGCCGAGCTCGACCCGCGCCTGTTCTCTTACAACAGCAAACACGGCTGGTGCCCTGATTGCGTGGGCACAGGCGTCAAGCTCAGCAAAGACGAGCGCCAAGTGTTCGACGACTCGGTGCGTGATGACAAAGACAAAGGCCGCGAACAAACCTTTGCCGAGCCCGAGATCGAAGACTTGGCCGATGTGGCCTGTCCGAGCTGCGAGGGTACGCGCCTGAACGCCACGGCGCGTGCCGTGCGCCTGAGTGCGGCCAATGGCCAGGCCTGGCGCATCACCGACATCGCCAGCCTGTCGGTCAGCGATGTGCGCCTGTGGGTCGAACAATTGCAGCTCGTCGGCCGGGACGCCGACATCGCCCGTGACCTGGTGCCCGAGATCAAGAGCCGTTTGGAGTTTTTGGAAGAAGTGGGTTTGGGCTACCTCACGCTTGACCGCGGTGCGCCCACGCTATCGGGTGGCGAAGCGCAGCGCATCCGTTTGGCCGCGCAGCTGGGCAGCAATTTGCAGGGCGTGTGCTATGTGCTCGACGAGCCGACCATTGGCCTGCATGCCCGTGACAACCAGATCTTGCTCAACGCCCTGCACAAGCTGGGCGACAAGGGCAACACCTTGGTGGTGGTGGAGCACGACGAAGACACCATCCGCCGCGCCGACCACATCATCGACATTGGTCCGAGCGCCGGCAAGCGCGGTGGCCGTTTGGTGGCCGAAGGCTCGGTGACCGACATCACCGCCGCTGCTGATTCGCAAACTGGGCGCTACCTGCTGCATGCGATGAAACACCCTTTGCAAGTGCGGCGCGTGGTGGAAAATCAATTGGGGTCAGATCCCAATTCTTTCCAAACCACCAACGCCAGCGCCGTCGAAACTGCGACCGCACTCGCCAAAGTGAAGGGCAAAAAGAAGGCCGCCCTGCCAGCTGTGCCTGACGTCGCAGAAGTGACCACGACCCAATGGCTGACCCTCACCGGTGCCAACCTGCACAACCTGCGCCAAGTCGATGTGCAAGTGCCTCTCAAACGCCTGGTGGCCGTCACCGGCGTCAGTGGCTCGGGTAAATCCACCTTGGCCCGTGACGTGTTGCTGGCCAATGTGCAGTCGCTGGTCAGCCAGCGCTCGACCTTCGCCGGCCGCACCGCACAAGACGCAGGCCAGCGCGTGGCTTTGAGTGCGTGCACCGATGTACAGGGCTTTGAGGCCATCGACCGCGTGCTCGAAGTCGACCAAACCCCGATCGGCAAAACCCCGCGCTCTTGCCCCGCCACCTACATCGGCTTTTGGGACACGATCCGCAAACTGTTTGCCGAAACACTGGAGGCCAAAGCCCGTGGCTATGCCGCCGGGCGCTTCAGCTTCAACACCGGCGAAGGCCGTTGCCCCAGCTGTGAAGGGCAGGGCATGCGCACCATCGAGATGAGCTTTTTGCCCGACGTGAAAGTACCGTGCGAAACCTGCCATGGTGCCCGCTTCAATCCTGAAACGCTGGCTGTGAGCTGGCGCGGCAAAAGCATTGGCGACGTGCTGCAGATGGAAGTCGATGAGGCGGTGGAATTTTTTGCGACCATGCCCAGCATCGCGCACCCGCTGCAACTGCTCAAAGACGTGGGCTTGGGTTACTTGACGCTGGGCCAGCCTTCACCCACACTCAGCGGCGGCGAAGCCCAGCGTATCAAGCTGGTGACCGAGCTCACCAAAGTGCGGGACGAAGTCGGCAAGCGCGGCAACAAAGCGCCGCACACGCTGTATGTGCTGGACGAGCCCACCGTGGGCCTGCACATGGCCGACGTGGACAAGCTCATCAGCGTGCTGCACCGGCTTGTCAACGCGGGACACAGCGTGATCGTGATCGAGCACGACCTCGACGTGATCGCCGAAGCCGACTGGGTGATTGACCTGGGGCCGGAAGGGGGCAATGCAGGCGGTCGCATCGTCGCAGCCACAACTCCTGAAGCCTTGGTGATTTTGGGCACGCACACGGGCAAGGCGCTGGCACCGGTGCTGGCGCGAG
>JBEEJQ010000232.1:0-3336 GCA_041169105.1 Pseudomonadota bacterium
GATCATCGTGGACACCTACGGCGGCGCTTGCCCGCACGGTGGCGGTGCGTTCTCGGGCAAAGACCCATCGAAGGTGGACCGCTCGGCCGCCTACGCTGCACGCTACGTGGCTAAAAACATCGTGGCAGCAGGCTTGGCCACGCAGTGCCAGGTGCAGGTGGCTTATGCCATTGGCGTGGCCCGCCCGATGAACATCACCGTCAACACGGCTGGCACTGGCGTGATCTCGGACGACAAGTTGTCAGCCTTGGTGGCCGAGCACTTCGACCTGCGCCCCAAAGGCATCATCCAGATGTTGGACCTGCTGCGCCCGATCTACAGCAAGACCGCAGCCTATGGTCACTTTGGCCGCGACGAGCCCGACTTCACCTGGGAGCGCACAGACAAGGCTGCAGCGCTGCGTACCGCCGCAGGCCTGTAAGCCACATCACACAAAGCATCGTTGCAAGCCGCTCACCGCAAGGTGAGCGGCTTTTTTTCATGATCCAGATTCAAACACAGGCCTCTCAAGTTCAGAAGAATGTTGACTCCCACAACTGATCAAGAGGCACTGCATGTTCAAAGACAGACTGGATGCGGCTCTGCGACTGAGCACTGCGCTGAACAGCTGCAAAGGCCAACACCCGCTGGTGCTGGCCATCCCGCGCGGCGCGGTGCCCATGGCACAGCTCATCGCCCGGCAACTCGAGGGCGACATGGACGTGGTCTTGGTGCGTAAGTTGCGCGCACCGCTGATGCCCGAGGTGGCGGTGGGTGCGACCAACGAAAATGGCCGCGTCTATCTCAATCATGACGCTCCACGCATGGGTGCTGATACGGCCTATCTTGAACAAGAGAAAACAGTTCAGCTGGCCACGCTGCGGCAGAGACGCCGAATGTACAGCGCGATTCGCCAGCCACCGGACATGGCTGGCCGCACCGTGATCGTGGTGGACGATGGCATGGCCACCGGTGCCACCATGATCGCGGCCTTGGAATCGGTCAGGCAGAAGCGTCCATCACGCTTGGTGTGTGCCGTGCCCGTGGCCAGCGCTGAAGCCTTGGCGGCGATCCGCCCACTGGCGGACGATGTGGTGTGTTTGTCGGTGCCCGATGACTTTGAGGGCGTTGGGCAGTTCTACCGTGACTTTGCGCAAGTCACGGACGATGAGGTGATCAAGTGCCTGCAAGCGAGCAGCACGCGGGGCGCTGCTCCTTAAATTCGGAACTCTTTGTTCCAGCGCTTTTGAATCTCCAATGGGGACAGTGCCGTGAGGTCCAGCGGGTGCGTGCGCCGCAAGGTCTGCTCGACAGCGGGACTCAGGTGCGCCAGCAACTCACCCAAAAACGGGTTGGACGCAAAGACCTCCAACGTGTGCCATCGGTCAGAGATGAGCGCTTGTTGCAAGCCTGCGGCCACATCACGTGCAAACTCGGCCCGCTCGCGCCGCCGCGTGTCTGTGTGCGGGGCCAAACCTGTGCGACCAAATAAGGAGTGACCGTGCAGCGTGCGCTCCTGGTCGCCTGCGTGCTGGCGACCCTCGGCGTGCCACCAGTCTTGTGTCTCGACCCAGGGCTGGTGCAAAGGGCCACAGTCAAACAAGCGGGCCACAGACGAGTTGGCCACCAAAACGGCGTTGCGGGGGACCATGGTGCTTCCTTCCTCTGAAAAATCTGAAGTTGATTTTTCAGCCGCAGACGACTTGAGGCAATGCATCAGAAGATGCAGACCCTTCGGTAAATTTGAAAACCCAAAAGAAAACCCCGCCAAAGCAATGCCTTGACGGGGTTTTCAGTTTTCCACAGAGGAGTATCTGTGGAGGTGCATTGGTGGAGCTGGGGGGATTTGAACCCCCGTCCACAAGCCTTTTTCGTACAGTTCTACATGTGTAGTCGTCTGATTTGGATCTCGCCGTGTGCGTCGCGCAGCGACACGCTACGCACCCAGCCAGCACCCTTTTTTCTCACGCCACCTCAAGGTACCCGAGGTGATGCCAGCCCATATGTTTTCCCTTGCAGTTAGGAAGTCTTGCGACCCCCTAACCCAGCCTATCGGCCAACTGTTGCAAGGCTCACCGGATTAAGCGGCGAGTGCGAAACGTTCGTCGTTTGCAGTTAGTTTTTTTCTGCGGTTTTACGAGGTGACAGAACCTCGACATGCCCTGCCACGCGTCCGAACCCATGTCGAAACCAGTGCAGCCCCTGAGGTTCCTATTTTAGGCTGGGTTCAGCGATTTCAAGAGGTCCAGCGGCGAATTGATGTGCAAATGCGCATTCCAGCGCGAAATATCGGTCTGCGCGCCCAAATACCCGTAGGTCGCAGCCACCGTGCCCATGCCTGCAGCCAAGCCCGCCACGATGTCGCGCTCGTCATCGCCCACGTACACGCAACGTGCTGGGTCTACCGACAAACGCCGCGCAGCCTCAAACAAGGGCTCGGGGTGCGGCTTGGCATGTGGGGTGGTGTTGCCACTGACGATGGCCTTTGCCGTCGAAAACAAAGGCATGGCCGCCGTCAAAGGATCGGTGAATCGGCTGGACTTGTTGGTCACCACGCCCCAGGCCAGGCCTTGCGCCAACAGCGCATTGACCATGTCGACCACACCCTCAAAGATGCGGGTGCGCTCGGTCATGCAGTTTTCGTAATTGACGAAAAACTCTTCTTTCATGGCCTCGAAGTCGGGATTCTCGGGCGTCATGCCAAAAGCCAGGCCGATCATGCCGCGGGCACCCGCGCCCGCCATGGGGCGGTAATGCTCAAGAGGCAAAGATGGCAAACCACGGACAAGGCGCATCTTGTCCACCGCAGCCCCCAAGTCCGGGGCGCTGTCGATCAAGGTGCCATCGAGGTCAAACAGGACCGCTTCAACGTTATGGAACATGGCAGCATCCTCAAGCCTTGCGGCAAGCCATCAGGTAATTGACGCTGGTGTCAGCGGACAGCCAATAGCGGCGAGTGAAAGGGTTGTATTCCATGCCCTTGAAGCCCTGAATGTCCAGACCGGCTTCACGCGCCCAAGTCACCAGCTCGCTGGGCTTGATCATGCGGGCAAACTCGTGCGTGCCTTTGGGCAAGAGCTTGAGGATGTACTCCGCTCCGACAATGGCAAACAGGAACGATTTGGGGTTGCGGTTGAGCGTCGAGAAAAACACCCAGCCACCGGGTTTGACCATCTCTACGCACGCTTTAACGACAGAAGCAGGGTCAGGCACATGTTCCAGCATTTCCATGCAGGTGACCACATCAAATTGACCGGCTTGCTCTGCGGCCATGGCTTCAGCGCTGATTTCACGGTACTGAACACCCGTGGTTCCGGCTTCCAATGCATGCAGCTGCGCCACTTTGAGCGATTTGAT
>JBEEJQ010000233.1:0-3322 GCA_041169105.1 Pseudomonadota bacterium
CGCTCGGGCGAGAGCTTGCCGTGGCGACTGGTGAGCGCCTGAACCCGAACCGCCCGGGCTGCCGGTGCGAGCCGGCCACGACGCTGGGCGTGGCCGACATCGACTGGAATGCCCCCTGGCTGGCCGATTGGCGAGCGGTGGGCGAGCCCATTGCGCAGCGCGTGGTGGCCGGTGTCTTGCAAGCGCAAGCCCTGAGCGATGCGGGCTTGGCCCCGGTGGGCTTTGTGCCGCAGGCCGATTTGCCCGAAGGCCAGGCCTATGAAGACTTCATCTATGCCTCGGGCCAAGTGCCCACGCGCGAGGGCTTGCACGACTTTTTCAATGCCTTGTGTTGGATGCATTTCCCCTTGGCCAAAAAGCGGCTCAACCAATTGCAAGCGGCCGAGATCGCCCGCGCAGGGGTGGGGCAGGTGCGCGGCCCGGTGCGCGATGCGGCCACGGTGTTTGATGAAAACGCCTTGCTGATCCAGACGAGTGATGCCGTCTGGGCGGCCCTGACCGCGCACCGCTGGCAAGAGGCGCTGGTGGACCTGCGCAGCGAGTGGGCGCGCACGCGCTTGTGGGCCTTTGGCCATGCGGCCCTTGAAAAACTGGTGCAGCCCTACAAGTCCATCACCGCGCACCTGTGGCGTGTGCCGCAAGCGGTGCAGGCCGGCGATCTGGATGCCTGGTTGGCGCAGGATTTGACGCCCGATAAGTTGGCTCAAAAACCCTTCAGTCCCTTGCCTGTGTTGGGGGTGCCCGGTTGGTGGGCGGCCAACGACGAGGCCGGGTTTTATTCCGACGCAGGGGTGTTCCGGCCCAAGCGCTTGCAGCGGCCGGTGGAAAAACCGTACGCCGTTGAGGAAATCACCCCAGCGGCTTGATTTTGGGCAATGAGCCCCTAACATTCGCTCAGCGCTCTACCGCACAGAGCGTCTTGGAAACTTGAAATGAAACGTATTTTTCTCTTTGTCTTGACCAACATCGCCGTGGTGGCGGTGCTGGGCATCGTGGCCAGTTTGCTGGGCGTCAACCGTTACCTGACGGCCAATGGCCTGAACCTGGGGGCCTTGCTAGGCTACGCCCTGATCATGGGCTTTGGTGGCGCGATCATCTCCTTGCTGATCAGCAAACCCATGGCCAAGTGGACATCGGGTGTGCGCGTGATCGATCAACCCCAAAACGCCGACGAAGCCTGGATTGTGGACACCGTGCGCAAGCTGGCCGACAAAGCGGGCATCGGCATGCCCGAAGTCGGTATTTTTGAAGGCGACCCCAATGCCTTTGCCACCGGCGCTTTCCGCGACTCGGCCTTGGTCGCGGTGTCCACCGGCCTCTTGCAAAACATGACGCACGAAGAAATCGAGGCCGTGATCGGTCACGAAGTGGCCCACATCGCCAACGGCGACATGGTGACCATGACCTTGATCCAGGGCGTGATGAACACCTTTGTGGTGTTCCTGTCTCGCGTGATCGGCTACGCGGTGGACAGCTTCTTGCGCAAGGGCGATGACGAGCGCAGTGGCCCCGGCATCGGTTACATGGTGACCACCTTGGTGCTCGACATCGTGCTGGGTTTTGCCGCGGCCATTGTGGTGGCCTGGTTCAGCCGTCAGCGTGAGTTCCGTGCTGACGCGGGTGCTGCGAAGTTGATGGGCCGCAAGCAGCCCATGATCAATGCCTTGGCCCGTCTGGGCGGCGTGCACACCGCCGAGTTGCCCAAGAGCGTGGCGGCCATGGGCATTGCCGGTGGCATTGGCCAGCTGTTCAGCACCCACCCCCCCATCGAAGAGCGCATTGCTGCGTTGCAAAACAATATTTGAATTCAAAAGAACTCATTAAAACCTGTTGAGTGGCCCTCTGATGTGAGGGCTGCCCAACAGGTTTTTTTGTGTTCTGTTTTCTTTGGTTCGTCTCTGTAAGCACTTTAAGCCCCCTTCATTCTCTTTTTATTCTTCTTTGCTATACGCCAATTGGCGTATAGCAATTTTGATTTTTTCTTGGATACTTTTGACATAAACGACAGATTTGTCGTTGTTTTCGGCAAATACAGCATTTGCCATTTGTCGCATTTGACCCAAGGAACATCATGTCATCTCACGTCCGCCACCCCGCTAGTCGTCCTTTTGGGCGCTCTTTGCTGTGTCTGACGCTGGCATGGACGCTGCCCTGGGTCGCATTGGCCCAATCCGATGACTTGGGCAATCGCCCCAACAGCCCCATCCACGCCTTCGGCCAAACCTTTGCGCCACCCCTGCCCACCATCGAGCAGCAGTCGCGCATGGTCTTTTACCGCACAGCCCAATCGTCTTCCGTGCCCGGTGCCGCCAGCATCTACGTCAACGGCGCTTACCACACCTCGCTCGTCGCTGGGGGATACAGCCAGCTGTGCATGCCCATCGGCCCCACCGAGTTGGGCGTCAAATCCGTCCAAATCGGCCGCTCAGTCAAAGACACCCTGGACACCATCACCGTCATGCGCTCCAGCGCTGCACAAACCCAGTACTTCCGAGTCCAGGAAGTCACCAGCACTCGCCAGCTCCTGCAGCCCGTCGCCTCCGCCCTGGCCCTTCAAGAAATCCAGGGTCTGCGTGAACAGACCCACACCATCTCGCGTGTCCCCGCTGCCAGCGCCTGCATCACCAATCCCACCGCCGCAGCCCCGGTTGCTGCCGCTCCAGCTTTGCAGACCATCACTTTGGCTGCCGATGCGTTGTTCGCCTTTGGCCGCTCTGACCTGCAAGCCATGTCTCCTCTGGGGCGCGCCTCTTTGGACGCACTGGTCTCGCGCCTGGGCAATGAATACATCCAGCTTGAGCGCCTGAACATCATCGGCCACGCCGACCCCCTGGGCCAGAGCGGCCCCAACGAGCGCCTGGCCCTTGAGCGCGCCAACACCGTGCGCAATTACCTCAGCCAGTCCGGTCTGCGCAGCGACCGCATCTCCAGCGAAGGCCGAGGCGACCGCGAGCCCGTGGCCACCCATTGCGGCTTCGTGGCCACACCCCAGGCCATCACGTGCCACGCGCCCAACCGCCGCGTGGTCATCGATGTCTCCGGCACACGCCGCTGATCAGCCCCGACCCACGACACCTCTCATCGCCCTTTATACCCATAAGCCCGCGCTTGACGCCCACCCTTTGATCGAGCGCTTGCCCCCCATCTTCAGGTAGAACCATCATGGCCCAACAGTTTCAAGTCATCGTCAACGCTGGCAAAGCTCAAAACGTCCAGGTCCACAACGCAGAGCAAGGCGCAGGCCAGCGTGGTCGCCCCCTGATCATCAAAGCCCAGGCCGGCGCCAAGTACCAGTTGATCGAAGTGGCCAAGGGCAAGGACC
>JBEEJQ010000234.1:0-3309 GCA_041169105.1 Pseudomonadota bacterium
GCCTTGTTTGAATATTTGTTTCAGGTGCCTGCCAACCGCATTGGTCACACTGAGTTCAGCGTGGGGCAGCTCAAAATCATGCAGGAAGTCATCACCTTGACGGTGTTTGTGCCTTTTGCCGTGTTTTACATGGACGAACCATTGAAGCTCGATTACCTCTGGGCGGCCCTGTGCATGGTGGGGGCGGTTTATTTCATTTTCCGCAGTGCATGAGCGCTGTGCACTGCGTTTGAGCCTGGCGAGCGGTTAAACTCGCCCCAATTCCGTGGATCATGCATCCGCTTTTTTCAGTCATCAGGAGCTTCCCATGCTGTTTGGCAAATTGCTGCCCAAAGAAGGCAATTTCTTTGAACTTTTCAATCAACACGCTGAACGCATCGTGGAGGCGGCTCGCGCCTTCTCGAACCTGGTGGCCAATTACGGCGATGTGCACCTGCGCGAAAAATACAACCGCGACGTGGACAACGCCGAGCACGCGGCCGACCGCGTGACCCAGGAAGTCAACCGCCTGATCCACACCACCTTCATCACCCCGATCGACCGTGAACAGATTCACGCCCTGATCAACCTGATGGACGATGTGGCTGACTTGATTCAGGACTCCGCCGAAACCATGGCGTTGTACGACGTGCGCCACATGACCGAAGAAATCAGTCGCCTGACCGATCTGTCGGTGCGTTGCTGTGAGCGCGTGCAAGACGCCATCAAGTTGCTGGCCCGCATCGGCGAGCCTGCTGTGGCCGAGTCTGCGCTCAAAACTTGCGAAGAAATCGACCGCCTGGAGTCCGACGCTGACCGCGTGATGCGCAGCGCCATGAGCAAGTTGTTCCGTGACGAGCCCGATGTGCGCGAGATCATCAAGCTCAAGGCCATCTACGAATTGCTGGAAACCATCACCGACAAGTGCGAAGACGTGGCCAACCAGATCGAGGGCATCGTCCTCGAAAACTCCTGATCTGAACCGGGACTCCTGACTATGGAAACCGTACAAGCCGCCTTGTGGGTGGTGATCTTGCTGGTCGCCCTGGCGCTCATTTTCGACTTCATGAACGGGTTTCATGATGCCGCCAATTCGATTGCCACCGTGGTCTCCACGGGCGTGCTCAAGCCCACCCAAGCGGTGGTGTTTGCCGCCTTCTTCAACTTTGTGGCCATCTTCATCTTCCACCTGAGTGTGGCCGCCACCGTCGGCAAGGGCATCGTCCAGCCCGGCGTGGTCGACACCCATGTGGTGTTTGGTGCCCTGGTCGGCGCGATCACCTGGAACGTGATCACCTGGTACTACGGCATCCCCAGCAGCTCCTCGCACGCCCTGATCGGCGGTATTGTGGGCGCGGTGATCGCCAAGTCCGGCGCAGGTTCGCTGGTGTCTTCGGGCATCATCAAAACTGTCTCGTTCATTTTTGTGTCGCCGCTGTTGGGCTTTTTGCTGGGTTCCTTGATGATGGTGCTGGTCGCCAACATCTTCCGCCGCGCACGGCCTTCCAAAGTGGACAAATGGTTCCGCCGTCTCCAGCTGGTGTCTGCTGGTGCCTACAGCTTGGGCCACGGGGGCAACGATGCGCAAAAAACCATCGGCATCATCTGGATGATGTTGATCGCTACGGGCTATGCCTCGGCGGCTGACAAGGCCCCGCCAGGTTGGACAGTGATTGCTTGCTACATGGCCATCGGCCTGGGCACCATGTTTGGTGGCTGGCGCATCGTCAAGACCATGGGTCAGAAAATCACCAAGCTCAAGCCTGTGGGCGGTTTCTGCGCCGAAACCGGCGGTGCCATGACCTTGTTCCTGGCCACGGCATTGGGTATTCCTGTGTCCACCACACACACCATCACCGGTGCCATCGTCGGCGTGGGTTCTACCCAACGTGCCAGCGCCGTGCGTTGGGGCGTGGCGGGTAACATCGTCTGGGCTTGGGTGCTGACCATTCCAGCCAGCGCCTTTGTGGCGGCCATTGCCTACTGGATCAGCTTCCAGGTGTTCGACTGATCCACGCTGCCATCCACATCGAAAAAGCCGGACACTGTCCGGCTTTTTTGTTTCATTGGCTGATCAGCCGGGCTTGTTCAATTTGGTACTCAAAGTACATCTGAAAGCTGAAAGCCAGGCTGGACATCAGCACCGCGGTGCCGATCAACAAGGCCGTGGCAATGCCCAAAACCGTGCCCCAGTGCGTCTGACCGGCTGCAGCATCAGGCGCTGCTTGCGGGTTGAACTTGGCGTTCCATTTCTCAGGGGTCATCAAGCCATAGACGATGGCATTGAGGGCGCAGCCTGCGATGGTGAAGCCCAAGCACGGGATCAAGGCCCAGCTCAGCTGGTCGTCCAGACCGAAAGCTTGCACGCGCTGGATGCCGTAAATGCCCAAAGCGGTCGGGATGGGCAGTGCCCATCCCAAGGTATCGCCCAAGCCGCGCAGGTAAAAGCGGTGCAAGCCCAAAGGACCGCCCCAAAAGGTGAGCCACGTGGCCAGTGTTTTGTTTTTCATGGTGGCGATTATTGCGGAGATGTGCTGTCGCCCGCGCCCAAGGTCTTTTCCATCATCACCACATCCAGCCAGCGGTCGAACTTCCAGCCGCAGGACTTGACAGTGCCCACATGGCCAAAACCCACCGAGCGATGCACGCCGATCGAGCCAGCATTGGCCGAGTCTCCGATCACCGCCAAAAACTTGCGCACCCCGGCCCGTTCGGCATGGGCGCACAGCTCAGCCAGCAAGGCCTTGCCCAAGCCTTTGTGATGGGCATCGGTGGCCATGTAAATCGAATCCTCGGCCGAAAAGCGGTAGGCCGGGCGGGGTTTGAACCAGTTGCAATAGGCAAAGCCCAGCACCTGGCCTGCCTCTTCCACCACCAGATAGGGCAGGCCCTTGGCCAGCACATCGGCGCGGCGGGCGGCCATGTCGGCCTCGGTGGGCGGGTCGATCTCGAACGTGCCTGTGCCGTGCAGCACATGGTGGCGGTAGATGGCCGTGATGGCCGCGATATCTTCGTCGCGGCTGGGTCGGATCAAGGGCATGGACGCTCCCGTTGTATAATGGTGGGCTTTTCAGTGTGTCACTGGCCGGGTGGCCAGTTGCGTGTCTCAAACGCTGGAAGAAATCGGGTGTCTCGGCATTTGTTCCGAAGTCACCCAACCACCCAAGGATAAATCATGGTTGTTATTCGTCTGAACCGCGGCGGCTCTAAAGCACGTCCTTTCTTCAACATCGTCGTCGCCGACAAGCGCGTGCGTCGCGATGGCCGCTTCCTGGAGCGCATCGGTTTCTACAACCCCACAGCCCGTGGTGGCGAAGAAGGTCTGCGCAT
>JBEEJQ010000235.1:0-3306 GCA_041169105.1 Pseudomonadota bacterium
ACTTGCAGGCCACCATGAATTTTGTCGAGGTCAAAAATGTGCGAGGGGCGACCGAACTCGAACATCACGTAGTTGGAGATGTCCACCAGCGGGCTCACACTGCGCTGGCCGCAACGGGCCAGGCGGTCCACCATCCACTGAGGCGTTTGCGCCTGCGTGTTCACGCCCTTGACCACGCGACCGCTGAAGCGCCCGCACAGGTCGGTGGCCTGCACCTTCACCGCCAGCTTGTCGCTGATCTGTGTGGCCACGGCCGGGAACGTTGGCGCCTTGAGCGGCGCACCGGTCAGGGCCGACACTTCGCGGGCGATGCCGTACACGCTCAGGCAGTGCGCCAAATTGGGCGTGAGCTTGAGCGTCATCAGGGTGTCGTCCAAGTTCAAATACTGGCGAATGTCTTGTCCCAAAGGTGCGTCTGCTGGCAACTCCAGCAGGCCGCCGTGGTCGTCGGCGATCTTCAGTTCTTTGGCCGAGCACAGCATGCCCTGGCTTTCCACGCCGCGCAGCTTGCCGACCTTGATCACAAAAGGCTTGCCGTCTTCACCGGGCGGCAACTCGGCCCCCACCATGGCGCAGGGCACGCGGATGCCCACGCGGGCATTGGGCGCACCGCACACGATGTTGAGCAAAGCACCCTGCCCCACGTCCACTTGGCACACGCGCAGGCGGTCGGCGTTGGGGTGCTGTACGGCTTCCTTGATCTCACCGATCACGATCTTGGTGAACGGTGGGGCCACGGGCTCCAACTCTTCCACTTCGAGACCGGCCATGGTCAGGGTGTCGGCCAGTTGCTGGGTCGTCAGGGACGGGTTGCAGAACTCGCGCAACCAGGATTCAGGAAATTGCATACGCAGGGCTCACTTGGGTTTGCTGCACAGCACACGCGGTGCAACAGGCATTCAGAAATTACTGGAACTGGTTCAGAAAACGCACATCGCCGTCAAAGAACAGGCGCAGGTCGTTCACGCCGTAGCGCAGCATGGTGAAACGGTCCATGCCCATGCCAAAGGCAAAGCCAATGAACTGCTCGGGGTCCAGCCCCATGTTGCGCACCACGTTCGGGTGCACCTGACCAGAACCACCCACTTCGAGCCAACGACCGGCCAAGGGGCCGCTTTGGAACTGGATGTCGATCTCGGCACTCGGTTCGGTGAAAGGGAAAAAGCTGGGACGGAAACGCAGCACCAGGTCATCACTTTCGAAGAAGGTGCGGCAGAAATCGGTGACCACGACCTTCAGGTCTTTGAAGCTGACGTTCTCGCCGATCCACAGGCCTTCGCACTGGTGGAACATGGGCGAATGGGTGGCATCGCTGTCCACGCGGTAGGTGCGGCCCGGCGCGATGACGCGGATCTCGGGCATGCCCTGACCGGCATCAATTTGGTTGCGATAACGTTTGACGTGTTGCACGGCATGGCGCACCTGCATCGGGCTGGTGTGCGTGCGCAGCAGGTGACCGCCTTCCACATAGAAGGTGTCGTGCATCGAGCGGGCTGGGTGGTCTTCGGGCGTGTTGAGCGCGGTGAAGTTGAACCAGTCGGTCTCGATCTCGGGGCCCTGGGCGACTTCGAAGCCCATGGAGCCAAAAATGTTTTCGACGCGCTCGAGTGTGAGCGAGACGGGGTGCAAGCCGCCCAAATTACCGCTGCGGCCTGGCAGCGTCACATCCAGCGCTTCGGCCTTGAGTTGCGCTTGCAACTCGGCGTCGGCCAACGCCTGGCGGCGGTCGTTCAGCGCGGCCTCGATGGCTTGTTTGGCCAGGTTGATGGCGGCACCACGGGTTTTCTTGTCTTCCACGCTCAGAGCGGCCATGCCCTTCATCAGCTCGGTGATGCGACCTGCTTTGCCCAGGTATTGGGCTTTGGCGTTTTCGAGATCAGCAGGTGTCAGTGCCTGCACAAAACTCTGGCGGGCGGATTCGACCAGGGTGTCCAGCTCGTTCATGGTGGGAATTCGGTAGATGACGGAATAAAAAAGGGATTGAAGCTTTTGTGAGCCTCAATCCCTTTGATCGAGTGCGCGAAGCATGGGCCAAAAGCCCATGTCGCTCATGAAATCAAGCTGCGGCCAGTTTGGCTTTGACTTGGTTCACGATGCCAGCAAAAGCGGCCTTGTCGTGCACGGCGATGTCCGCCAGCATCTTACGGTCGATTTCGATGGCAGCCTTTTTCAGGCCGTTGGCGAATTGGCTGTAGGTCAGACCGCATTCACGCGCAGCGGCGTTGATACGGGCAATCCACAACTGACGGAACACACGCTTTTTGGCACGACGGTCACGGTAGGCGTATTGGCCAGCCTTCATCACCGCCTGTTTGGCGATACGGAAGACATTGCCGCGGCGACCGCGGAAACCTTTTGCAAGGGCCAAAACTTTCTTGTGACGGGCGCGTGCCGTTACACCACGTTTAACGCGAGGCATATTTTTCTCCTAGTTCGTCAGTGAATTACAGGCCAGCCATAGGCAACATCTGTGCCATGTGACCCATATTGGTCTCATGCACAGCCACTGCACCGCGGAGGTGGCGTTTGTTCTTGGTGGTCTTCTTGGTCAGAATGTGACGCTTGAAGGCTTGACCGCGTTTAACGGTACCACCTGGACGAACACGGAAGCGCTTTTTAGCACTGCTTTTGGTCTTCATCTTGGGCATATCAATGCTCCTTTATTTGTGCTCGTGAGGCGTCTGCAAAATCTTTGCAGCCTTGATGGCCCCGAGCCACTTTTACAGAAACCACCCGAAGGTGGTTTCAGACTCGACCCGCCCGAAGGCAGGTCAAATTCTTCTTCAAGCCGACTCAGCAGGGGCTGCAGCATCTGCAGCTTTACCAGCGGGCTTTTTACGACCTGGTGCAATCATCATGATCATCTGGCGGCCTTCCAGTTTGGGAAACTGCTCAACGATGATCAAATCAGCCAATTCGTCGCGAATCCGGTTCAGCAAGGCCATGCCCAACTCTTGGTGGGTGATCTCGCGGCCGCGGAAACGCAAAGTGATCTTGCATTTGTCGCCATCTGCCAAAAAGCGGCGGATGTTGCGCATCTTGATGTTGTAGTCACCATCATCGGTACCGGGACGGAACTTGACTTCCTTGATGTCAATGACCGTTTGCTTAGCTTTGGCTTCCGCCGCACGCTTTTGCTCTTGGTACTTGAACTTGCCGTAGTCCATCAAACGGCACACTGGCGGATTGGCCGTGGCGGCGATTTCCACCAGGTCCACATCCAACTCACCTGCCATGCGCAATGCCTCTGCCAGAGACAGAATGCCCAATGGCTCGTTTTCAGGGCCGGAAACACGGACCTCGGGG
>JBEEJQ010000236.1:0-3300 GCA_041169105.1 Pseudomonadota bacterium
AGTGCAATCGGCGAGCACCCTTTTCCAGCCAGGTGCGCGCCATGGCAGCGGGGTCATCCCCAAAGGTAGTGGCTTGGTCCATATCGCCCTGCTTGAGGCGAACGCAGTGGCCGTCTTTGAGGTCAATGGCGGGGATCAGAATCATGGCGAGTTAAATGCAGGTGGAAGAAAAAGAACGGCAGTGAAAACTTCTCAAGGCTGCCAGTGGAGGAAATTGCGAAACAGGGCCAGCCCTTGATCCGCACTTTTTTCAGGGTGAAACTGGGTGGCAAAAATGTTGTCGCGGCCAATCGCACAGGCAAAGCGTCCGCCGTAATCGGTCTCGGCCGCGCAGTGCGCTGAGTTGGCCACGCGGGTATAGAAACTGTGCACGAAGTAATACCAGCTGCCGTCGGCGATGCCGTTCCACAGCGGGTGCGCAGGCGCAGCTTGCATCACCTGGTTCCAGCCCATTTGCGGGACTTTGTAGCGGGTGCCGTCGGGCTGAATTTGCCCCGCCAGCTCAAACTTGACCACGCGACCGGGGATCAGGCCCAAGCCGGGCATGTCGCCCTCGTCGCTGTGGTCCAGCAGCATCTGCATGCCCACACACACGCCAAACAGGGGTTTGCTGGCGGCGGCTTCGAGCACGGCGTCCATCAGGCCCGACTCGCGCAGCTCGCGCATGCAGTCAGGCATGGCGCCCTGCCCCGGCAAGACCACGCGGTGCGCATCGCGCACGACTTGCGGGTCGGACGTGACCGCCACTTCGGCATGGTCGACGCTGGACGCGGCATGCATGACCGCCTGCGCTACCGAGCGCAGGTTGCCCATGCCGTAGTCCACCACTGCAACGCGATTGACGCTCATGTCAGAGGCTGCCTTTGGTAGAAGGGATCACACCGGCCGAGCGTGGGTCAAGTTCGAGCGCTGCGCGAATGGCTCGAGCGAAAGCCTTGAAGATGGTTTCGCACTGGTGGTGCGCATTGACACCCTTGAGGTTGTCGATGTGCAAGGTGCACAGCGCATGGTTCACAAAGCCCTGGAAGAACTCGTACACCAGCTGGGTGTCAAGTGTGCCCAGCGAGCCGGAGGTGAACTTCACGTCCATGTGCAAACCGGGGCGACCCGAAAAGTCCACCACCACGCGGCTCAAGGCCTCGTCGAGCGGCACATAGGCGTGGCCATAACGGCGGATGCCTTTTTTGTCACCAATCGCCTGCGCAAAGGCCTGACCCAGCGTGATGCCGATGTCTTCGACCGTGTGGTGACCGTCGATGTGCAGGTCACCTTCGCAAGCGATGTCCAGGTCGATCAAACCGTGACGGGCGATCTGGTCGAGCATGTGGTCCAGAAAACCGATGCCACTGGCCAACTTGGCTTGACCCGTGCCGTCCAGGTTGAGGGCGACGCGGATGTTCGTCTCGGCCGTCTTGCGGGTGACGTTTGCTGAGCGGTTCATAAAGAGACTTTCAAAGCTGCGAGAAGTTGATCGTTTTCTGCGGCGGTGCCCACCGTCAGGCGCAAGCAGTTGGCCAGCAATGGGTGCATTTTAGAAACGTTCTTGATCAGCACTTTGTGCGCCTTCAGACCGTCAAAGGTTTTGGCCGCATCGGGCACGCGGACCAAGATCATGTTGGCCTCGCTGGGGAAAGGTTGCACGCCGGGCAAGGCGGCCAGCTCTTTCAGGAGGCGGGCACGCTGCTCGCGCAGGTCTTTGGCTTGCGCAGCAAACACCTCGGCGTGCTCCAGCGCAAACAGGGCGCACTCGTAATTGAGCACGCTGATGTTGTAGGGCGGGCGCACCTTGTCGATCTCGGCCACCAAAGCTTTGGGGCCGATCATGTAGCCCAGACGCACACCGGCCAAGCCAAACTTGGACAGCGTGCGCATGAGCAAGACGTGTGAGTGGCGCGTGATGCGGTCCATGTAGGTCTTGCTGGCAAAAGGCTGGTAGGCCTCGTCCATGACCACCAGGCCGCCTTGCGCGCCCTGGGCCAACACGATTTTTTCGATCGTGTTGTCGTTCCACAGGTTGCCGGTGGGGTTGTTGGGGTAAGCCAGATAGACGATGGACGGCTTGTGTTCGGCAATCGCCGACAGCATGGCGGCTTCGTCCAGCTCAAAATCGGCCATGAGCGGCACGCCGTGGAAAGCCAAGCCTTGCAGCTGGGCGCTCATGGCGTACATCACAAAACCCGGCAGCGGGGCCAGGATGCTGGCACCGGGCACGTCACACGCCATGGCCAACAAAGAAATCAACTCGTCTGAGCCATTGCCCAGCATGATGTCGAAGCCTTCGGGCATGCCCGCGTGCTCGGCCAGGGCTGCGCGCAGGTCGTTGACACGGCCATCGGGGTAGCGGTTGAGCGCCAATGCGCCCAGGCGCTCGCCCAATGCCTTTTGCAAATCGGCGGGCAAGCGGTGCGGGTTCTCCATCGCGTCCAGCTTGACCATGCCCACCGAATCCTGGATGGCGTAGGCGTGCATGGACTGCACGTCTTGTCGGATGCGTTGCATCAATGTCGGGCTCACGGTCATGTCGGCTCTCGCATCGGGGGAACAGGGTTCAGGCGCAATTCTGCGGCGCGGGCGTGGGCTTGTAGGCCTTCGCCATAGGCCAGCTCGGCGGCGATGCGGCCCAGTGGCTGGGCACCGACTTCGCTCACCTCGATCAGGCTGCTGCGCTTTTGGAAGTCGTACACGCCCAAAGGCGACGAAAAGCGCGCTGTGCCGCTGGTGGGCAGCACGTGGTTGGGGCCAGCGCAGTAGTCGCCCAGCGATTCGCTGGTGAATGCGCCCAAAAAGATCGCGCCCGCGTGGCGCAGCAGGGGCTCCCAGCGGTGCGGGTCGCGGCTGGAGACTTCAAGATGCTCGGGCGCGATGCGGTTGCTGATGGCGCAGGCTTCTTCCATGTCGCGGGTCAGGATCAAGGCCCCCCGGTCGTTCAAAGACTTGGCGATGATCTCGCGACGCGGCATCTCAGGCAACAGGCGGTCGATGGCGGCCTGTACTTGAGCGATGTAGGCCGCGTCGGGGCACAGCAAAATGCTTTGCGCCAGCTCGTCGTGCTCGGCCTGACTGAACAGATCCATCGCCACCCATTCGGCGGGCGTGGTGCCGTCGGCCAAGACCAAAATTTCAGAGGGGCCCGCGATCATGTCGATGCCCACGGTGCCGAACACGCGCTTTTTCGCGCTGGCCACATAGGCGTTGCCGGGGCCGGTGATCTTGTCCACCTTAGGGATGGTGGCGGTGCCATAGGCCAGCGCCGCCACGGCTTGGGCGCCGCCCACCGTGAAGGCGCGGCTCACGCCCGCC
>JBEEJQ010000237.1:0-3283 GCA_041169105.1 Pseudomonadota bacterium
AGCCAAACGCCGCCAGCGCGTCTGAAAAGCGCTGGCAAATCTCGGCCAGATCGGGCGGCGGGGTGTAGCCATCGCGCAGCACCAAGGCGTTGTCCTGGTCGGTCTTGAGCAATTGCTCGCCTCGGCCTTCGCTGCCCATGACCAGCAAGCAGCTGTTGGCCACCAGCTCGGACGGTGCGATCAAGGACCAGGCGCGTTCAAACAAGCGAGCCTGCAGGTCTTGCACCAGACGTGCAATCAGACCCACGCGGGTGCCGCTGCGGTGCAATCGCGCCAGCAGGCCATTCATCTGGCCTGCTGCCTGCGCCAGGGCCTCGATGCTGCCCGCCGCCTCGATCTGCAAAGCCAGCTGGTGGGAGTGCCCCGACAGAAAACCGAACACATCGAGCGCTTCGAGCAGACCCAGCACCTGCTCGCCATCGGCCACCACCAAGCGGTGCACGCGATGCCGCGTGAGCAAGGCCAGGGCATCACCCAGCGTGTCTGAGGGCTTGACGCTCACCAACTTGAAGCGTGTGAATTCACGCACGGCCACTGCGCCCAGGGGGCGGCCATCCAGCACCGCCTCTTGCACCGCCGTGTGGGTGAAGATGCCCAAGGCCGGTGGGTTGGCTTGCGCATCACGCACCAGCACCGCCCGCGCATCGTGTGCGTGCAAAACACGCACCACCGACAGCACATCGGACTGCGCATCGACCACATGGGCCGGACGCAAAAAAGCTTCTTCCACCCGCGACAAAGTGAGCGACTGCAACTCGTGCGCACTGCTGCGCTCGGACAGGGCGCTGAGTTTTTGGCCCAGATCCGAAAACAGCAAGGCCCCAAAGGTGGCGTTTTCGGCAATCAGGCCCATCAGCACATCGCGTGGCAATTGGTAGGCCAGCAATTCTTCGCTGGCCACAAAGCGGTGGCTGGACAGCCCCGCCACCAAGGCCCGACCATCCCAGACGTCTTCAGGCCCGAGACTGGCCACAGTGTCGTCGCCCTCCATCTGAGCCACATGGCCTTTGATGTTGACCCACAGGCAAGTGGTGGGTGCACCCGCTTCGAGCACCACTGTGTCTTCGGGGTAGTACGCGATGTCGATGCCGCCGCGCAAGCGGGCTTGCTGCTCGGGGGTCAGTGCGTCAAACGGGGAACGTGAAAAATTGAATGCGCTGGGCATGAGCTGGGCGATGGATGCAATCGCCTGATTTCACACCGTTTGACTTGCGATGGACTTGCACAAGGCAAGCGCCATGCAGTTTGTTTGATCTGCGTCAGACCTTCAGGCCAAGCGCAGCGCGTGCATGGCCGTGAACACACGCTCTGCGCCGGCTTTCAAGAGCGGTTCGTGCGGCGCAGGCGGCGCAGCATAGGCCCACACGGTGGCCCCTGCGGCCACACCTGCGGTGATGCCCACGGTGGTGTCTTCAACCACCAGGCAGCGCTCGGGCGGCACCTGCAGATGGGCCGCAGCAGCCAAATACACATCAGGATGCGGCTTGCTGCGCGGCATTTCATGCCCGCTGAAAATGCGGCCTTGAAAAAAGTCGTGCAGGCCCACTTGCTTGAGCATCATCTCGACCTTGAAGCGGTCAGCGCCCGAGGCCACCGCGATGCGGCCCTGGCAGTGGTCGTGCAAATGCGCCACGGCGTCGTGTACGCCCTCAATCGCCGTGATGCTCTCTTGCAATCGCACATTGCGGCGCTCAAAGAATTCTTGCAGCCATGCATCGGTCAGTGGCTGGCCCGTGTGCGCTTCGATGGTCACGCGCTGGCTTTTGACCGTGTGCCCCACAAAGCGCTGCATGCATTCGGCCAGCGTCATGCGCCAGCCCTGCTCTTCAAACATGTCTCGCAACACACCGCAGGTGATGGCCTCGCTGTCGACCAGCACGCCGTCGCAGTCAAACAAAATGGCTTGGAATGTCATGTGGGGATCATACGGACTCAGAGCACGTCACCGTCCACATAAAACCAACGGCCCTCTTCGCGCACAAAACGGCTGCGCTCGTGCTGGCGAATGGCCTTGCCGCCCACGCGAAAGCGGGCGACGAATTCAACCTCGGCACTGTCCGTGCCGGTCATGCGGTGCTGTTTGATCTCCAACCCCAGCCATTTGGCCCCGGCTTCCAACTCCAGCGAGGCGGGGCGCTGACTGCTGTGCCATGTGGCCAGCAAGTAAGGCACATCGCCACGCACAAAAGCGCTGTAGCGCGAGCGCATGAGGCGCTCGGCATCGGGCGCTGGCTGGCCGGCGTGGTACAGGCCGCAGCAGGCATCCAGGCTCAGTGCTTGGCCTTTTGGGGTGGTTCGGCCGCAGGGGCAAGGTATCAGTTTCATGGGCTGTTTTGTAGGTCGGTGGCTTCAGCCCCGACATGTTGTTCTACCCCATCTTGTCGGGGCTGAAGCCGCCGACCTACGAGGGCAGACATCAAGCGCTTTTGCGCGCAGCGCTTTCGGCTTTGTGCTGCTCCAACGTGACCATGGGCGCGTGGGCCTTTTTCCAGGCGGCGTACCCGCCGTCGATGTGCGCCACATTGGTCATGCCCATGTCTTGCAGGGTTTTGGTGGCCAGGGCGCTGCGCCAGCCCGCGCCACAAAACAAGATGAACTCCTTGCTTTCGTCGGCGAACACGGGCTTGAAATACGGCGAAGCAGGGTCCACCCAGAATTCGAGCATGCCGCGTGGGGCCAGCAAAGCGCCGGACACAGTGCCTTCGCGCTCCAGCTCGCGCGGGTCGCGGATGTCGACGATCTGCACGTTCGGGTCGTGCAGACGGGCGCGCACCGCATCAACGCTGTGCGTCGTGACCTGGGCCATGGCCTCGTCGACGAGGGCTTGAAAACCTTTGGTGATGGGCATGCATATCTCCGCTTAATGAGTTGCTATTTTGCAGGTGCCAGCCCTGTGAAGTTTGAATTTTTTGCAGCGTTTGCCCGTAGGTCGGCGGCTTCAGCCCCGACATGGTGAACCACCCAAGCTTGTCGGGGCTGAAGCCGCCGACCTACAAGATCATTGCCCATTGAATACGTCACTGAGCCGGATCCCTGCAGTCTGCATCAAAGCGCTCGCTGGATGATGATTTTCTGCACGTCGCTGGTGCCTTCGTAAATCTGGCACACGCGCACGTCGCGGTAAATGCGCTCGACCGGGAAGTCGCTCACATAGCCGTAACCACCCAAGGTCTGGATGGCGGCAGAGCACACTTTTTCTGCCACTTCGCTGGCGAACAGCTTGGCCATGGCGGCTTCTTTCAGGCAAGGGCGACCGGCATCGCGCAGGCTGGCCGCGTGCCAG
>JBEEJQ010000238.1:0-3266 GCA_041169105.1 Pseudomonadota bacterium
TCAATGCCGCCAGCCACAGAGGGCTGGTGGTCTGGTCGCCCGATGTGACGCGGCCATCCGAGTGGATGCAGTCGGTCGAGCGATTCGGCTACAAGGCCATACCGGCCAACGATGCCCATGCCCACGAACGACGCCGCCAGGAGGCGCGGCGCATGGTCTGGCGTTTGGCTGTGGCTGCGCTGTGCATGATGCAGGTGATGATGTACGCGACCCCGGTCTATGTGACCGAGCCGGGGGACATCACGCCCGAGATGGTGCATTTGCTGCGCTGGGCCTCCTGGGTGTTGTCCTTGCCGGTGGTGTTTTTTTCGTGCACCCCGTTTTTGCGCAGCGCTTGGCGCGATCTGGTGCACCGCCAAATCAGCATGGATTTGCCGGTGGCTTTGGGCATGGTGGTCACTTTTGTGGTCAGCAGCATCGGGACCTTTGAGCCGAGCGGCCCGTTTGGGGCCGAGGTCTATTTCGACTCGCTGACCATGTTTGTTTTCTTTTTGTTGATGGGCCGTTGGCTGGAGCAACGCATGCGCGACCGCACGGCGGGCGCGCTGGAGGCCGTGCTCAACCGCTTGCCCGACAGCGTGCGCAAGCGCATGCCTGACGGCCAATGGGCTTTGATGTCGATCCGCCGTCTGGCGGTGGGCGATGTGATCGAGGTCATGCCGGGCGAGGCCTTGGCTGGTGACGGATTGGTGCTGGCTGGGCAAACCCAGGTCGATGAAGCCTTGCTGACGGGCGAGTCACGCCCCTTGGCACGCCAAGCCGGTGACCGCGTGATTGCGGGCAGCCACAACCTGAGCGGCACGATCGCCGTGCAGATCGAGCAGGTGGGGGCGTCCACGCGCTACGCGCAGATCGTGTCCCTGATGGAAAGCGCCTCGCTGTCCAAGCCGTCCATGGCCTTGTTGGTGGACCGCTGGGCCAAGCCTTTTTTGATCGCCGTCCTTTTGGCGTCCTTGGCTTCGGCCATTTATTGGTGGCCCACCGATCCGGCCCATGCGCTCATGGTGGCGGTGGCTGTGTTGATCGTGACTTGCCCGTGCGCCTTGTCTTTGGCCACGCCCGCAGCCATGTTGGCCACGGCGGGCGCTTTGGCCCGCAGCGGCGTGCTGGTGCGCAGGCTGGAGGCCCTGCAAAACCTGGCCTCCATCGACACCGTGATCTTTGACAAGACCGGTACACTGACCCGCGATGCATTTGAAGTGGCTCGGATACACACACGCGACGGCGTGATCGCTGATCAGGCTTTGCAGTGGGCATCGGCCTTGGCGCGTCATTCCTTGCACCCGGTGTCGCGGGCCTTGTGGTCCGAAGCCCGCCGCCGCGCTGAGTCACAAAACGCCTTGAGCGCCTTGGAGGCGCTGGATGCACAGGCGGTTTCCGAAACAGCCGGGCAGGGCGTTTCTGGGCGCTTGAGTGTGCCTGCGCAGACGTTGAACTTGCGTCTGGGCTCAGCCGCTTTTTGTCAGGCCCCGGTTTATGCGGGCACGCATTTGCAAGTCAGCCTGGCGGACGATGCCGGGTGGTTGGCGACCTTTGAGTTGGCCGAAGAAATTCGGCCAGAAGCCGCCTCGGTGGTGGCGCAGCTCAAGTCCTTGGGGCTGTCGCTGCAAGTGTTGTCAGGCGATGCCCCAAGTGCCGTGACCCAGGTTGCTTCAACTGTAGGCATCGATCAGGCGCAAGGGGCCTGCAGCCCGCAAGACAAATTGCAAGCGGTTCAGGCTTGGCAGGCGCAAGGCCACCATGTGGCCATGGTGGGCGACGGCCTCAACGATGGCCCGGTGCTGGCGGGTGCGGACGTGTCTTTTGCCTTGGGCCAAGCGGTGCCGCTGGCTCAGAGCAAAGCCGACTTTGTGCTCATGGGCGGACAGCTGGAGGTTTTGGTGCAGACCCTTTTGCGCAGCCGACAAACCCTGCGGATCGTCAAGCAGAACCTGCTTTGGGCGGCTTTGTACAACGCGGCCTGCATCCCCTTGGCTTTGATGGGCTACTTGCCTGCCTGGGCTGCGGGCTTGGGCATGGCGCTCAGCTCCTTGCTGGTGGTGTTGAACGCACTGCGCTTGTCACAAGACTTGCCCGTGAGTAGTTCCAAAGTATGAAAGAGGCGACATGGACATTCTGTATTTGCTGATCCCCTTGTCGGTGGGTTTGGTGTTTTTCATCCTGGCGGGCCTGTGGTGGGCCATTCATCGGGGCCAATTTGAAGACATCGAGGCCGAAGGCGAGCGGATATTGCGCAACGATTGATATTGATCAAGTGTGATCGGTGTACACCCGGGCACACTCGGAAAAGAAGTTTTTAAAAAGAAGAGGTGAAAATGAAATTTGCCAATATGCAGGCGACGACCTACAACGATACCGTTGTGCGTCAGTTCGCCATCATGACGGTGGTTTGGGGTGTGGTGGGCATGCTGGTGGGCGTGATCATTGCGGCCCAGCTGACCTGGCCCGAGTTGAACCTGGGCATTCCATGGCTCAGTTATGGCCGCTTGCGCCCACTGCATACCAACGCGGTGATTTTTGCGTTTGGCGGTTGCGGCTTGTTTGCGGCGGCCTATTACGTCGTGCAGCGCACCTGCAACGTCCGTCTGTTCAGCGACAAATTGGCTGCTTTCACCTTCTGGGGTTGGCAATTGGTCATCTTGCTGGCGGCCATTTCCTTGCCATTGGGTTACACCAGCGGCAAGGAGTACGCCGAACTCGAATGGCCCATTGACATCCTGATCACACTGGTCTGGGTGGCGTTTGCCGTCGTGTTCTTTGGCACTGTGGGCACCCGCAAGGTGCGCCACATCTACGTGGCCAACTGGTTCTTTGGTGCGTTCATCATTGCAGTGGCTTTGCTGCACCTGGTCAACAGCGCTGCACTGCCCGTGGGCATGATGAAGTCCTACTCGGCCTATGCCGGTGTGCAGGACGCCATGGTGCAGTGGTGGTATGGCCACAACGCGGTGGGCTTCTTCCTGACCGCAGGCTTCCTGGGCATGATGTATTACTTCATCCCCAAGCAAGCCGAGCGCCCTGTGTATTCGTATCGCCTGTCGATCGTGCACTTCTGGGCCCTGATCTTCACCTACATGTGGGCCGGTCCTCACCACCTGCACTACACCGCTTTGCCCGACTGGACCCAGTCGATCGGCATGGTGTTCTCGCTGATCCTGCTGGCTCCCAGCTGGGGCGGCATGATCAACGGCATCATGACCTTGTCTGGCGCATGGCACAAACTGCGTGACGATCCGATCCTGCGTTTCCTGATCGTGTCCTTGTCG
>JBEEJQ010000239.1:0-3206 GCA_041169105.1 Pseudomonadota bacterium
CCTTGCTGCGCAAGGGCCAGGAGATGGTCCTGACCCTGACACTGGAAGCGTTTTTGTCCAAGCGCCGCATTCTGGAGATTTACCTCAACAGCGTGGAGTGGGGAGAGGGCGTGTTTGGCGCTGAGGCCGCGGCCCAGCACTATTTCAGAAAACCTGCATCGGCCCTGAGCGCTTGGGAAGGCGCTCGTTTGGCGGTCATGTTGCCGCGCCCCCGCTACTTTGAACAGCGCCCTCAGTCGCCCTATTTGGCCGCGCGCGCAGAAGTGATTGTGGGCCGCATGAACGATGTGGTGCTGCCATGAATGCACCGGCCACCGTGCGCATTTTGGGCATTGACCCGGGCTTGCAAACCACGGGTTTTGGCGTGCTGGACATGACCGGTTCACGCTTGCAGTACGTGGCCAGCGGCGTGATCCAGACCACCAAGGAAGAGATGGGCAATTTGCCCGCACGCCTGAAGGTGATTTACGACGGCATCCGTGAGATCCAGGCGCGTTACCAGCCTGATGTGGCTTCGGTGGAAATCGTGTTTGTCAACGTCAACCCCCAAGCGACCTTGCTGCTGGGTCAGGCACGAGGCTGTTGCGTCACGGCCCTGGTGTCCTGCGGCTTGCCGGTGGCCGAGTACACCGCCTTGCAAATGAAGCAATCCGTCACCGGGCATGGCCGCGCGGCCAAGTCGCAGGTGCAGGAGATGGTCAAACGGCTGCTGCACCTGCCTGTGGTGCCCCGTCAGGATGCGGCCGATGCCTTGGGCCTGGCCATTACCCATGCACACGCCAGCCCGTCGATGAACAAGCTGGCCGCTCAAGGGGTGCTCAACCGGAAGACGCATGGCATGTTCCGCAGTGGCCGCAGCCACTGAGCGGGCGAAGGCGCAAGACTGAACGGGTGATAATCAGGCCATGGTTGCAGTGATTCAAAAACCCACGCTGGGTCAACGCCTGATGGGCCTCGTTGAAGGCTTTGATGGTCCTTTGGCGTTTGCCGTGTTCATGCTTGCCTGTGTCGGTCTGATGATCATGTATTCCTCGGGCTATGACCATGGCACGCGCTTTGTGGACCACACCCGCAACATGGTGCTGGCCGGTTTCATCATGTTTGTGGTGGCCCAGGTGTCGCCGCAAAAGCTCATGACTTGGGCGGTGCCGGTCTATGCGGTGGGGGTGGCCTTGCTGATCGCTGTGGCACTGTTTGGCTTGACCAAGAAAGGGGCGCGGCGCTGGCTCAATGTGGGCGTGGTGATCCAGCCCAGCGAGATTTTGAAAATCGCCATGCCTTTGATGTTGTCGGCGTGGTTCCAGAAGCGGGAAGGACAACTGCGTCCGCTGGACTTCGCCATGGCGATGCTGATCCTGGGTGTGCCGGTGGGCCTCATCATGAAGCAGCCCGATTTGGGAACCGCCTTGCTGGTGTTGTCGGCAGGTTTGTCGGTGATCTTTTTCGCCGGGCTCAAGTGGCGCTGGATCCTGCCGCCTGTGGTGCTGGCACTGGCGGGCGTGGTGACGCTGGTGGTCATGGAGCCCACCTTGTGCGAGGCCGATGTCGATTGGCGCGTGCTGCACGAATACCAGCGGCAACGCATCTGCACTTTGCTGGACCCCGCCCGCGACCCCTTGGGCAAAGGCTTTCACATCATTCAGGGCATGATCGCGATCGGCTCTGGCGGCTTTTGGGGCAAGGGTTTCATGCAAGGCACACAAACCCATCTGGAGTTCATTCCCGAGCGCACCACCGACTTCATTTTTGCCGCGTTTGGCGAGGAGTTCGGTTTTGTGGGCGGCTTGGTTCTGGTGGCTGGATTCTTCTTTCTCGTTTACCGCGGCCTGGTGATTGCATCGCAAGCGCCGACCCTGTTCAGCCGCTTGCTGGCGGCCAGTGTGTCGATGATCTTTTTCACCTACGCCTTTGTGAACATGGGCATGGTCAGTGGCATCTTGCCGGTGGTGGGCGTGCCTTTGCCTTTTGTCAGTTACGGCGGAACGGCCATGGTGACTCTGGGCTTTGCCTTGGGCATCTTGATGGCGATTGCCAAGTCCAAGCAGTTGGTCCAAAGCTGATCGGGTCCCGTCCGGCGGGCAAGGGGATTGTGCAATCCCTACAATGGACCCCATGATTTCACGCGAACCGACCATCGAACGCCTGGCCACGGCCAGATCCTTGTTGCTTGAGCCCTTTGGCCTGGATGAAAGTCACCTGACTCAAGCGCTGAATGCCATCAAAGCGCATGCGGTCGATGACGCCGATCTGTACTTCCAGTACACCCGTTCCGAAGGCTGGAGCCTGGAGGAGGGCATCGTCAAGACCGGCAGCTTCAGCATCGACCAAGGGGTGGGTGTGCGGGCCGTGTCGGGTGAGAAAACCGCCTTTGCCTATTCCGATGACATCTCCGAAGCCTCTTTGATGGACGCGGCCATGACGGTGCGCTCCATCGCCTCGGCCGCGCAAAACAAGCACATCAAGGTGCCCGCGCGCAAGATTTCGGCCAGCCGCTCGCTCTACCCGTCGCTGGACCCGATGTCCACGCTGGACAGCACCGCCAAAGTCAATCTGCTGGGCCGGGTGGAGAAGATCGCCCGCGCCAAGGACCCGCGCGTGGTGCAGGTCATGGCCGGTCTGGCCACCGAATACGACGTGGTGATGGTCGCCCGCGCCGACGGCACCCTGGCCGCCGATGTGCGCCCCTTGATCCGCCTGTCGGTCACGGTGATTGCCGAGCAAAACGGCCGCCGCGAAGTCGGCAGCAGTGGCGGCGGTGGCCGATTTGGCCTGGCCTACTTTGACGACGCCATGGTCGAGAGTTATGTGCAAGAAGCTGTGTTGGCCGCACTGATTAACCTCGACGCCCGCCCTGCACCCGCAGGCGAGATGACGGTGGTGCTGGGCAATGGCTGGCCTGGCGTGCTCTTGCACGAGGCCGTGGGCCACGGGCTGGAAGGCGACTTCAACCGCAAGGGCTCCAGCGCCTTCAGTGGCCGCATTGGCCAGCGCGTGGCGGCAAAGGGCGTGACGGTGCTCGACGACGGCACCCTCGCCGACCGCCGTGGCTCGCTCAACGTGGACGACGAAGGCCACGCCAGCCAGAAGAACGTGTTGATCGAAGACGGCATCCTGCGCGGCTACATCCAGGACGCGATGAACGCCCGCCTGATGGGCGTCAAGCCCACGGGCAATGGCCGCCGCGAAAGCTACGCCCATGTGCCCAT
>JBEEJQ010000240.1:0-3158 GCA_041169105.1 Pseudomonadota bacterium
GCGAAGCCCCCCGCGAGGGCGCGGTGTACGACAGCAACCGCTACACCGTGGCGGGCATGGTGCAGGACTTGGGGTGCGAGTTGATCGACATGGGCGTGGTGCGTGACGACCCGTCTTCGCTGGAGGCGGCCTTCCGCTCAGCGGCCGCGCAAGCCGATGCCATCATCACCAGCGGTGGGGTGAGCGTGGGCGAAGCGGACTTCACCAAGGCCATGATGAAGAAACTCGGCGATGTGGCCTTCTGGCGCATCGCCATGCGCCCAGGCCGCCCCATGGCCGTGGGCCGCATCAGCGAAGCAGGCCATTCAGCCGTGCTGTTTGGTTTGCCAGGCAACCCGGTGGCGGTGATGGTCACTTTTGCGGCCTTTGTGCGCCCTGCACTGCAACGACTCATGGGCTGGAAAGCACCCGCCTTGCCGCTGCTGAAGGCGCACAGCCTGCAAGCCTTGCGCAAAAAACCGGGCCGCACCGAATACCAGCGTGGCACCGTCAGCCTAAATGCCGATGGCCAATTGGTGGTCAGCATCACCGGCAACCAGGGCTCAGGCGTGCTCAGCTCCATGGTGCAAGCCAATGGCCTGATCGTGCTGGGTCACGAACAGGGCAATGTGGCTGCGGGTGATGAAGTCGATGTGATGATGTTTGACGGGCACTTGTAAGCGCCGTTTTCCCAAAAACAAAAGGGGCTGAATTTCTTCAGCCCCTTTTGCATTTGAACAGCACACTGGTTCAGTGAGCTGCACCTGAAGGTTCGTCGTGTGCCACCGCCTTGTTGGGCCCAGGCACGCTCTTGCGGGCCAGCAAAGAGTACATGGTGGGCACCACAAAGATGGTGAGCAAGGTGCCGAGGCTCATGCCGCCCACAATGACCCAACCGATTTGCGTGCGGCTTTCGGCGCCCGCACCCTTGGCCAAGGCCAAAGGCACTGCACCCAGCACCATGGCACCGGTGGTCATCAAGATGGGACGCAAGCGTTGGCCGCTGGCTTTGACCAAGGCCTCCATGGTCTCGACGCCCTGCTCTCGCAATTGGTTGGTGAACTCGACAATCAAAATGCCGTGCTTGGTGATCAAGCCGACCAAAGTGATCAGACCGATCTGCGAGTACACATTGAGTGAGCCGCCTGTCCACTTGAGTGCCAGCAAAGCGCCGATCATGGACAAGGGCACCGACAGCATGATGATGAACGGGTCGATGAAGCTTTCAAACTGCGCTGCCAGCACCAAGAAGATGAAGAACATGGCCAGCACGAACACGATGACCAAGGCACCTTGGGAGTTGCGGAATTCACGCGATGTGCCGTTGAGCTCGGTGGTGTAACCGGGCTTGAGCACTTTGGCGGCGGTGGCATTCAGAAACTTGAGCGCCTCACCCAAAGAGTAGTCAGGCGACAAGTTGGCGGTGATCGACACCGAGCGGCGTTGACCGAAGTGGTTCAACTCGCGCGGTGAAACGCTCTCGCGGATTTTGACCAAGGCCGACAGAGGGATCATCGCCTCATTGCGCCCACGGATGTAGATGTTGTCCACATCGTCGGGGGTGTTGCGACCTGAAGCCTGGGTTTGCACGATCACGTCGTACTGCTCGGCATCGCGTTTGTAGCGGGTCACCACACGGCCGCCCAGCATGGTCTCCAGTGCCTTGGCCACCGCATCCACGCCGATACCCAGTTCTGAAGCTTTGGCGCGGTCGACTTCGATGCGCAACTCAGGCTTGTTCAAGCGCAAGTCCACATCTGGGGCGACGATGCCAGGGTTCTTGGCGATTTCGTCCATGATTTCGCGGGTCACGGCATTGAGGTTCTGGTAACTGTCCGAGGTCTGGATCACAAAGTTGACTGGACGCTCACGGAAACCCTGCCCCAGTGATGGGGGGGTGATGGCAAAGGCATTCACACCGGGCAATCCGCCAAATTTGGGCCCCAATTCACGTGCGATCTCAAGGGTGGTGCGTTTGCGCTTTTCCCAATCCACCGCCCGGTAAATGACCGAGCCTTGGGCCACCGTCGGGTTACCAATGTTGGCAAAGATGCGGTCGAACTCTGGGTAAGCCTCACCCATGCGTTCCAAAGATTTGGCATAGCGGTCGGTGTAATCGAGCGTCGAGCCATCAGGAGCCGTCACTGTGGCCAGCAATGTGCCTCGGTCTTCCATGGGGGCAAGCTCTTGCTTCATGCTCGGGTAGACGATCGCGATGGCCACACCACTGCCGATCATCACCAACAAAACCAGCCAGCGGGCCTTGAGCAACACCAGGCTGAGCAAGCGTTCATAGGCATTGGACAAGGCGGTCAACCAGCGCTCCATGGTTCGGTCAAACCAGCCCGGATTGGGGTTGTGCTTGAGCAGTTTGGAACTCATCATGGGCGAGAGCGTCAGCGCCACAAAGCCCGACACGATCACCGAACCGGCCAAGGCCAGCGCAAACTCAGTGAACAACTTGCCTGTGCGTCCGGGCGTGAACGCCAGCGGCGCAAATACCGCAGCCAATGTCAGCGTCATGGCCACCACGGCAAAACCAATTTCCCGCGACCCCTTGATGGCCGCAGAAAACGGGTCCAGCCCCTCCTCGATGTGGCGGTAAATATTTTCCAGCACCACGATCGCATCATCGACCACCAGGCCAATGGCCAGGACCAGCGCCAGCAAAGTCAGGGTGTTGATGGTGAAACCGGCCAAGGCCATCATGGCAAAAGTGCCGATCAAACTGACCGGGATGGTGATGATGGGGATGATGGACGCACGGATGGTGCGCAGGAACACGAAGATCACCAACGCGACCAAGACCACCGCTTCCACAATGGTCTGGAACACGCTCTTGATGGAGCGGTCAATGAACACCGAGTTGTCATTGGCCACAGTGATGGTGATGCCCGGCGGCAGGTCGGCTTCGAGGCGCGGCATCATGTCGCGCACACCTTTGGACAACTCCAGCGGATTGGCCGTGGCCTGACGGATCACGCCGGCCGAAATGGCGTACTGACCGCCCAGGCGCACAGTGCTGCGTTCATCGGCAGCACCTTCTTCGACCTTGGCCACGTCACGGATCTTGACCGGAAAGCCATTGACCGTCTTGATGACGATGTCGGCAAACTGACCGGGACGGGTCAGATCGGTTTGTGAGGTGACGGTGAACTCGCGGTTGCTCGACTCGATAC
>JBEEJQ010000241.1:0-3146 GCA_041169105.1 Pseudomonadota bacterium
GGCGTCTTGCTGGCCATCTTCATCCCGTACTTCATTGCCGCCCACCCGGGCACCAGCGACGAAGACATGATGAACCTGGCCATCTGGCTCAAAAAGAACGGCTTTCGGGCCGACCAGGTGCAAACCTTTTACCCCAGCCCCATGGCCACGGCCACGGCCATGTACCACTCCACCCGCAACCCGCTGCGCAAAATCACCCGCGACAGCGAAAAAGTGGACATCGTCAAAGGCGACAAACGCCGCCGCCTGCACAAAGCGTTTTTGCGCTACCACGACTCCAACAACTGGCCGCTGCTGCGCGAAGCCCTCAAGGCCATGGGCCGGGCCGATTTGATAGGCAACGGCAAGCACCATTTGATTCCGAGCTGGCAGCCGCTGGCCGAAGACGGCTACAAGAGCGCCCGACGCAAGAACAGCACGGGGGTGGGTGCCAAGTCATCGGTGAGTTTGTCGACAGCACCTAAACGCTTGGGGCAGCCTAAAAAAGGCCAGCTTCTGACCCAGCATACGGGCTTGCCGCCACGCAAGAAAAGCTGAACTGACTGTTCGGGATTCAATCCAGAACTGGGGATTGCGCCACCACGTACCGCACCCCCAATTCCTCCATCAGCTTCTTCTGCGCAGGCGCGGGCGCGATGTCGGTGAACAGGGTGTGCACCACTTTAAGGGGGGCCATTTCGATCATGGCGGGGCGGTCGAATTTGCTGTGGTCGGCCACCAGCCAGACTTGGCGGGATTGTTCGACGATGGCGCGGGCGACCATGACTTCGCGCATGTCGTAGTCGCGCAAGGTGCCGTCGGCGTCGATGCCGCTGATGCCGATCAGGCCAATGTCCACCTTGAATTGGCGGATGAAGTTCAGCGCCGCTTCGCCCACCACGCCCAGGTCTTCGGGGCGCACGGTGCCGCCGGCCACCACCACTTCGCATTGCGGGTTGGCTGCCAGGATGCGGGCCACATGCAGGTTGTTGGTCACCACGCGCAGGTCGCGGTGGTGAAGCAGTTCGCTGGCCACGGCTTCCACGGTGGTGCCGATGTTCATGAACAGGCTGGCCCCATGCGGAATGGCGGCGGCCACTTGGCGGGCAATGTCTTGTTTGGCTTCCGACTGGGTGCGTTGGCGTTCGGTGTAAGTGGTGTTGCGGGTGGACGAGTCCACGGCCCGCACGCCGCCATGAAAGCGCTCCAGCTCAGCCGCCTCGGTCAGGCGCTGAATGTCGCGCCGAGCGGTTTGCAAGGTGATGCCGAACTCTTCGGCCAGCTCTTCGGTCTTGACGCTGCCTTGCTCGCGCACGGATTGCAAGATGGCAAGTTGTCGGGGATTGAGGGCCATGGCTTAAGGGGTGGGGTCTGTTCTAGGGGTCTTCACTAGGCGATCAAGAATACCCCAATTTGGGGAAATTCCATCAGTACAATCAAAAACGAATCAAATAAATCAATAATTTTTGATCGTTTAAGGGTTTATTTTGAAAATATCTGGCGCTGATGGGCTTGAACAAGGAACCGTCCTGGACCTTTTGGTCGTCGGGGGTGGGGCCACGGGCTTGGGTGTGACGGTGCAGGCGGCGCTCGAAGGACGTCGGGTTGCCTTGGTCGAATCGCGGGATTTTGCGTCCGGAACTTCCTCGCGTTCGACCAAGCTGTTGCACGGCGGCGTACGTTATCTGGCCCAAGGGCGTTTGCGTTTGGTGCGCGAGGCCTTGCGCGAAAGGGCCATCATTTTGCGGCTGGCCCCGCATTTGGCCCAGCCGCAGTCCTTTGTGGTGCCGGGCACGGGCTGGCTGTCGTGGGCCTGGACGGGCTTGGGGCTCAAGCTTTACCAATACCTGGCCGGGGCTTTGAGCCTGGGGCCCACCGCGGCGGTGTCCACCACAACCATGCGCCAGGCTTTGCCCGGGGTGCCCACCTCGGTGGCGGGCATGCGTTATTGGGACGGCCAGTTTGAAGACGCTCGGCTGGCGCTGGCGCTGGCCAAGACCGCCCGCCAAGCCGGTGCCAAGGTGCACAACCACATGCGCGTGACCGCCTTGGCCCCTTTGGCCAAAGGCTGGCAAGTCAGTCTGCTCGACGAGCGAAGCGGGCAAAACTTGCAGGTGCAAGCAGCGTGCGTTGTCAACGCCACGGGCGTGTGGGTCGATGGTCTGCGCCAGATGGCCCTGAAATCACAAACTTCAGCGACAGCATTCAAGCCTTTGGTCACGCCCAGTCAGGGCGTTCACCTGGTGGTCAAGCGTGAATTGCTGCCCATTCGCGAGGCGGTGTTGATCCCGCACACCGACGACGGCCGGGTGTTGTTTGCCGTGCCTTGGCTTGGGGCCACCGTGATTGGCACCACCGACACCCCACGAACCGATGCGCCCCTGGAGCCCCGGCCGCTGGACGAAGAATTGGCGTTTTTGTTCACCCAAACCGAGCGCTCTTTGGGCCTGCGCTTGGCCCGCAGCGATGTACAAAGCGTGTGGGTGGGCTTGCGCCCCTTGGTCGGGCACGCGCAGGGGGCCACCAGCCAAATGTCGCGCGAACACCTGATCGTGCGGGATGCGCCGGGTTTTTACACCGTCACCGGCGGCAAGTGGACCACTTACCGCAGCATTGCCGCTGACGTGTTGCAGCACATTGAACGCCAGGCCGATTTGCCGACCGCACCCGCCCAAGCCAACACCGAGCAGCACCGCTTGGTGGGCGCACCCGCAGCGGACGCAGAAGGCGCGGCCATGCATTCGGTCCGCGACGCGCCCGGCCTGCACTTGTGGGGCTCAGAGGCCGATGCGGTGCAGCAATTGGCTGGCCCTCAAAACCATTTGGGCATGGGCCTGACCGAAGCCATGGTCCGATTTGCGGCCCGGTCTGAATGGGCCCTGACGGTGGAGGATATGCTTGCACGTCGCTGGCGTGCCTTGTTTCTGGATGCGCGGCAGGCCGCACGCATGGCCCCTGCCGTGGCGGCATTGCTGCAAGAAGAAACCGGGCTGGACCCGCAACTGGACGCGTTTTTGGCGCTGTGCAAGCAATACACCTTGGCCGACTGAACACTGGAGAGAAGACTTTGACCACGACCACCACCCGTTACGGCATCATCGGCTGCGGCATGATGGGGCAAGAGCATTTGCGCAACATCGCGCTGCTGCCCGGGGCGCAAGTGACCC
>JBEEJQ010000242.1:0-3111 GCA_041169105.1 Pseudomonadota bacterium
GTGATGAGTTTGAAGCTGTGAACCGGATTGACTGATGAGCGACCCCACCCGATTTGACCTGGACGACCGCCAACGCGCCATGCTGGCCGAGATGGGCGTGCGCGTGTGGTGGCCTGCATCGCCAGCCCAGACTGAGGCGGCACCTGTTGCTACAGCGCCTGTGGCCAGTGCTGCGTCAGCCCCTGTGGCTGCAGCCCCAGTGGTGGCTCAGCCGACACCTAAGCCAGCACCTGTGACGCCGCCCCCTGCCCGCGCTGCGACACCGGCACTCAACGTCAAACCCTTGGCCGATGGCGTGGACCGCATGGACTGGGCCGCTTTGCAGGAAACGGCTGCCGCCTGTCAGGCCTGCGGCCTGTGCGAGCAGCGCAAGAATTCGGTGTTCGGTGTGGGCGATGTGCAAGCCGACTGGCTGGTCGTGGGCGAAGCCCCTAGCGAAGAAGATGATTTGGCCGGCGAACCCTTTGTGGGCCAAGCGGGTCAGCTGCTCGACAACATGCTCAAGGCCGTCGGCTTGAGTCGCAAGGCCCAGGGGGCAGGCGGTGTCTACATCGCCAACGTGACCAAATGCCGCACCCCCGGCACCCAAAACCCCAGCCCCGAAGAGCTGGCCACCTGTGCGCCTTATCTGGCGCGGCAAGTGGCCTTGGTGCAACCCAAGATCATCTTGCTCATGGGCCGCTTTGCAGTGCAGTCGGTGCTGCAAACGACCGAGCCCTTGGGCAAGCTGCGCGGCCAGGTGCACACCCACCAGGGCGTGCCGGTGGTGGTCACTTACCACCCCTCGTATTTGCTGCGCAACCCCGCCGACAAGGCCAAGGCCTGGGCCGATTTGGTGCTGGCGCTCAAGACCGTTCAGGGTTGAGCTTGCTCATCTGGCTTTCTTGGGCCACAGCACCGCCGCAATCGACACCATCATCAACACCACCGCTGCCCAGTCCTGCCAGTGCAAGACTTCGCCCAGCCACACCGCGCCGGTGAACACGCCCAGCACCGGGATCAGCATCACGCTCAGGGTTGAGGCCACCGGCGGCAAGCTGCGGGCCAGATAAAACCAAGCCGCTTGCGCAAAGCCAAACACCAGCACCGCATTGAAGGCGATCGCGCCCCAAGTGGCTGGCGAAGGTGCATGCCATTGATCACGCTCCAACAGCAGAGCCAGCACCGTCATCACGCCTGTGGTCAAAAAAGCCATCCAGAACGAAATCGTCAGCGTGGGCACCGGCATCTGGGTGCGCCGCAGCAGCTGCGTGCCCAGCGCCCAGGTGCTGGCCGCACCCAGTGCCAGCAACACGCCCACCGGCTTGCCCGTGAGGTTGGAGATCTCGTGCCACAGCAGCAAGACCACGCCCAGCGAGGCCGCACCCACACCCAGCCAAGCCCGCTTGGCCAGCTGATCGCCAAACACCAGCGCCCCCAGCACCGCCGAAAACATGGGCATGGTGTAACCCAAAATCGCCGCCCGTCCGCTGGACAGCGACTGCACCGCCACGATGATCAGGCCGTGCCAGAAAAACATGTTGAAGGTGGCCAGCGTCAGCAGTTCGCGCCAATGCTTGCGCTCGATGCGAAACGGCACGCCCTGCGCCAACAGCACCAAGCCCAACACCGGCGTGCCCAGCCACATGCAAATGGTGCGAAACGTCAGCGGCGGAAAGCCCGTCACGCCGATTTTCATGATCGGCCAGTTGACGCCCCAAACGAGGGTGAGCAGGACCAGAACAGTCCATTGACGCGGTGTGAGCTTGTGCATGGCGGGCATCTTAGCCTGCGCCTTTAAAATCAGCCCATGACCTTCCTTGACATGTTGCGCACCGCCGAGCGCCAAAACGGCTCCATGCTTTGTGTGGGCCTGGACCCCGAACCCACCAAGTTCCCTGCGGGCATGAAGGGCGATGCCAACAAGATCTACGACTTTTGCGCCCGCATCGTGGACGCCACGGCCGATCTGGTCAGCAGCTTCAAACCCCAAATCGCCTACTTTGCCGCCCACCGCGCAGAAGGCCAGCTCGAACGCCTGATGGAACACATGCGCCGCGTCGCGCCCCATGTGCCGATCATTCTGGACGCCAAGCGCGGCGACATTGGCTCCACAGCCGAGCAATACGCCAAAGAAGCTTTTGAGCGCTACGGTGCCGACGCCGTGACCCTCTCGCCTTTCATGGGCTGGGACTCGGTGGCCCCCTACCTCAAGTACGAAGGCAAAGGCGCTTTTCTGCTGTGCCGCACCTCCAACCCCGGCGGTGACGACCTGCAAAACCAGCGCCTGGCCTCGGTTGACGGCCAACCCCGCGTGTACGAACACATTGCCGGTCTGGCCCAAGGCCCCTGGAATCTGAACGGCCAACTGGGCCTGGTGGTGGGTGCGACCTACCCCGCAGAGATTGAGCGCGTGCGCGAACTGGCTCCGACCCTCCCCCTGCTGATTCCCGGCGTGGGCGCACAAGGCGGCGATGCCGTGGCCACCGTCAAAGCCGGCTGGCGTGCCAACGCCGACGGCTCCAGCGCCGGATCGGTCATCGTCAACTCATCACGCGCCGTGCTTTACGCGTCGAGCGGCGAAGACTTTGCCGAAGCCGCTCGCAAGGTGGCCATGCAGACGCGCGACACGCTGGAAGCGGCCAAGGGCTGATCACCGCCTGTCATGTGGGTGCCAGTGTGGCAGGGGCGCGGCTGTTAGCCTTTCCCCATGATCGACCTCTATACCGCCGCCACGCCCAACGGGCACAAAGTCTCCATCGCGCTTGAAGAGTTGGCGCTGCCCTACACGCTCAAGGTGCTGGACCTGTCCAAGGGCGAGCAAAAGCAGCCTGACTTTTTGGCCATCTGCCCCAATGGCCGCATCCCGGCCATCGTGGACCGCAGTGCCGATGACTTTGCGGTGTTCGAGTCGGGCGCTTGCCTGATTTACCTCGCAGAAAAAACCGGCCAGCTCATGCCTACCGACGCCAAGGGCCGCTCGCGTGTGCTGCAGTGGCTGATGTTCCAGATGGGCGGCATCGGGCCGATGATGGGGCAGGCCAATGTGTTCTTTCGCTACTTTCCTGAAAAGATCCAGCCTGCGATTGACCGTTACCAGGGCGAGAGCCGCCGCCTGTTCACGGTGCTCGA
>JBEEJQ010000243.1:0-3104 GCA_041169105.1 Pseudomonadota bacterium
GGCCGCGTGCTCGAAGTCAAAGGCGTGGACAAGTTCCCGCAAATGACCGACTACGTGATCCCGTCTGGCGTGCGCATTGCCAACGCCGACCGCGTGCGCCTGGGCGCACACCTGGCCAGCGGCACCACCGTCATGCACGAAGGCTTTTGCAACTTCAACGCGGGCACACTGGGCGCCAGCATGGTCGAAGGCCGCATCAGCGCGGGCGTGGTGGTGGACGACGCCAGCGACATCGGCGGCGGCGCGTCCATCATGGGCACACTGTCGGGCGGCGGCAAAGAAGTGATCAAGGTCGGCAAGCGCTGCCTGCTGGGCGCCAACGCCGGCATCGGCATCTCGCTGGGCGACGACTGCGTGGTCGAAGCCGGTTGCTACATCACCGGCGGCAGCCGCGTGCAGCTGCCCGACGGCAGCCTGATGAAGGCCAAAGAGCTGTCCGGCAAAAACGGCATCCTGTTCCGCCGCGATTCACAGTCGGGGGCTTTGCACGCGATCCCGCGCAACAAGAGCTGGGGCGAGCTGAACGCTGAGTTGCACAAGAACTGATTCGGTTCGGCCGCACAACAAAACGGCGTGCCTGCGTAAGCGGCACGCCGTTTTTTATGGCTACCTGATCACCGCACCCGATCCACCAGCTGCTTCATCAAATTGCCCACCGTTTTGTCCGCGCTGTTGATCGAATAGATCTCGGACATGTGGCTGTGGCCCATGAGTTTGTAGAGGCCGGGGCACTGGCCCGCCTTGCACAAAGCGGCGTTGAGTTGTTCGCTTTGGGTGTGAAAGTCTTGCGGGTCCAGCTCGGCATAGGCCAGCAGCAGGGGCACCTTGGCCGCCACCAAGCCGGGCACGGCCGAGCGGGCGGGGTACTGCGCCGCGTCTTTGCCAAAGTAGGCTTGCAGCGGCGGGTTGGACTCGGCGGTGACCGGGTCAAAGAGGCCCGAGAGCAAGACGGCACCGGCCAAGCCCGAGCCGGGCGCGACGTGGAACTGCGGGTGACCCAGGTACTGCGCCACATGCGCGGCACCAGCCGAGTGGCCCATCAAGATGATGCGCTGGGGGTTGCCGCCGCTGGCGGCGATGTTCTCGCGCACCCACTTGAGGGCCGACTGGATGTCTTGTTGCGCAGCAGGCCAGGGGTGGGCCGGGGCCAGGCGGTAAGTCATGTTGACGCCCACCATGCCTTGGTGCACGGCCCACAACATGATGTTGTCGTAGAAGGGGCTGTCGCCGGTGCGGCGCTCGCCGCGCATGAAGGCGCCGCCATGCACAAACACCAACACGGGCTGGCCCGCTTGCGCCTTGTCGGGGCTGAACACGTCCAGCAGGTGGCGGGCGTCGGGGCCATAACGCACGTCGCGGCGCACCTGCACGCCCGCATAGGGCTCGCGCTCGGCCAGCGGGGCGTAAAGCTTTTCGGTGGGTGGCGGTGCAACGATGGGGCCAATTTGGGCCAGTTCAGCCGCGATGTTGGCCGGAACAGCCGAAGGCACTTGCAGGGTTTGGGATGATGGCATGGACGCACAGCCCAGGAGGCCCAAAGACACAGCAGCAGTCAACAAAAGACGCATGGCGGGCACTCCTGAATGGAAAGTTCAAAAACCGAAATGCCGCTTGGGCGAATCCCACAAGATAGCGGCACGCTCGGACGGGGAAAACTGCGACTCGAACACCTTGAGCATGGGGCCATAGTCCAATCGGTAAGGCGCTCTGAGGTAGGGCCAGTCAGACGCCCAAACGCATTGACCCACGCCAAAGTTCTGCACCAGGGCGTCGGCGTAGGCCCGCACATCCGGGAACGGGAATCCCGCTTGTGAAAATTTGGCATATCCCGAAATCTTGACCACGGCACGGCCTTCGCGGCCCAGCGCCAGCAGGGTCTGAAAACCCGCTTGCTGCATGTCGGCGTCGAGTGTGGGTCGGCCGCAGTGGTCGAACATCATCTTGCCGCCAAAGCGCTCGAGCATGGGCATGAAGTCGAGCAGCAGGTCTTTTTCGACCTGAAACTGCGCCCACATGTCCAGCGACTTCAGCCGCATGAGCAAGGGCTCGATGTCGGCGTAATACGCAAAGCCGTGCAATGCAGGGTTGAAGGCGATACCGATCACGCCGCGTGCCTTGAGGTCGGCCAGCGTCTCCAGCGGGCAGTCGTTGGGCACGACCGCAATGCCTTTGTAACGGCCTTGCCCCATGGCGATGGCGTCCAGCAGGCAGCGGTTGTCGATGCCATAGCCCGAGTTGGGGCCCACCAGCAAAGCGTGTTCGACCCCGTGGCAAGCCATCACCTCTAAAAAGTAGCGGGCATCGCCCATCTCTTGCCCGGCGGGGCGGTAGCCTACATCGGGCGCGTAAGGAAAGCGCTGCGGGTCCAGCACATGGCAGTGCGAATCGATCTTGCGCTCGTCAAAAATGGACATGCGGTGCCGTTCAGAAGGTGGCCAGGATGGCCTGCTTGAGTTCGGGCGTGATCTCGGGCATCACGCCGAACCAGGCCTTGAAAGCCGGGCGCGCTTGGTTGAGCAGCATGCCCAGACCATTCACCGTGGTGTGACCGCGCAGACGGGCTGCGGCCAGCAGCGGGGTTTCGAGCGGGATGTAAATGACGTCTGAGACCATGGCCGACAGCGGCAGGGCATCGAGCGCCACATCGAGCGGGGGCTGGCCATACATGCCTTGGTTGGTGGTGTTCACCAGCAGGGCTGCGCCGTCCATGGCGGCGTTGCGCTCTGCCCAGGGCACCACTTTGACAACCGCCTCCAGCCCCGCCGCCAGCGCTTGCGCTTTGTCGATGCTGCGGTTCGTGAGGCGGATCTCGCGAGCGCCTTCGTCGATCAGGCTGAGCACCACGGCACGCGCCGCACCGCCCGCGCCCAGAACGACTGCCGGGCCTGCGTCAGCGCGCCAGTCGGGCTTCACGTCCTTGAGGCTCTGGATGTAGCCATAGCCGTCATTGTTGAAGCCGTGCAGGCTGCCGTCGTCTTGCACCACGATGCAGTTGATCGCGCCCATGCGCTGGGCCACCGGGTCCACCACGTCCATGAGCTTGAGCGCCTCCACCTTGTGCGGCAACGAGATGTTGCAACCTGCCAGGCCCAGAGCAGACAGGC